>JAHDWR010000165.1 GCA_023382755.1 Dehalococcoidia bacterium | reverse complement strand
GGAGGAGACTGCCGCCGGGCCGGTCCACTCATCCCATTCAGGAGCAAGCCCTTGGCAATCCAATACACGAAATGGCGTCTGCGCCCGGGAGCGGACCGCGCCAGGCTTGGCGACCTCGCACTCGACTGGTGCCGCTACTCGCGGAGCATCGCGGGATGCCGCAACGCCCGCTACTACTGGGCCGATGCGAACAGCGTCGCTATCCTGCAGGACTTCGAAACAGCTGCCCAGGCGTTCCCCGACCTCGACGGGCCCGGGACGAAACTCGCCTTCCAGCTGTCCGACGTCGCGGATCGCACGGTCCACGAGATCTGGTCCGACGCACGATCCGGGACTGAGGCCTACCAGCGGTCCCGCGCCTGAGCACCCGGGAGGGGCGCCCGGGCGCCCCTCTCTAGTTCGCTCCCGCCCGGAGCCCTATTCGTACCGCAGCGCCTCCGCGACCGGCACCCGCGCCGCGCCCCGGCTCGGCCACCACGTCATCGCCAGCGAGAAGGCGAACGAAGCGCCAATCACCAGCAGTATCTCCGGCCACGGCATCGCGAACGCGATGTCCGCGCCTTCCGTGAAGCTGTCTGAAGTCAGCAGGCTCCACCCCAGGATCACCCCGCCCACCACACCGGAGAGGATCCCCATCACCGCGATGAAACTCGATTCGAGCAGGAAGGTCAGCGTCACCGTCCCCCGCTGGTAGCCGATCGCCCGCAACATGCCGATCTGCTGCCGCCGTTCGACCACCGACCGGAAGGCGATGACGCCCAGGCCGGCGATGCCGACCACCAGCCCCAGCGCCATGAACGCCTGGAACATGCGGTTGAACGCCTGGTTCTGTGCTTTCAGGTCGTCCAGGATCACCTGTACCGATTCCGCCTGCACGCCCCGGACCGCCAGCGCCGACTCCACCAGGCGCGCCGCCTCGCGCGCATCCGCGCCGTCGCTGAGCCTGACGTAGGTGCGCTGGTAGAGCGGCGCCCCCCGCAACTCGCGGTAGGCCGTTTCGTTCACGTAGATCCCGCCCCAGGTGGCGCCCGGCAGTTGCGCCTTTAGCACCCCGATGACAATTAACGTCCTCGTATTTCCCGATGGGTCCGTCACGTTCAGTACGAACGGCGTGAACCGGCTGTCCTCAACCGTCACACCCTTTGCCGTCCAGCTGTAGGCCTCGTTGAACGAGATCCCCACCACCGACCCGTCCACCACGGCGAAGTCCGCATCCTCCCGGACGGTCGACCATACCGATTCGGCGTCCCGGTACCCCTCCGCCATCGCGTCGAGCGTCGTCTCGAGTTCGCCGAAGAAGGCGGCGTCGGCGCCGATAAGCGCGTAGTACCCGGTGTTGTCTTCCCGTCCGCCCTGCGAGACCTGCACCGGGGCGCCGGCAATCGTGGTCCGGCCGACCCCGGCGATTTCCGCCGCCACCGGGCTCCCGGATTCCTGGAGCGCAGCGGGCACGTCTTTCACGCTGCTCCCCTCGTTCGCCGTCACCACCAGGTCGAGGTTGCCCCGCGCATCGCCCCCCAGGAAGGCCGTGTCGAAGTTCGCCAGCAGCACGCTGAACACCGTCAGCGAGAACACGATCAACGAGAACATCGCGATCGTCATGCCCGTCCGGAACTGGTTCGAAAGCGGATAGGCGACCGCCATCTTCAACGCGGGCGTCAGCGATGGGAACCGCGCCGCCGCCCCCGCGACCAGCGCCGTTGCCGTCAGTAGGCCGGCCACCAGGTAGAACAGCTCGCCCAGACCGTCCGCCGAGTCGCCCAGCGCCAGGCCGATCGCCGTCGAGGCTCCAGCCCCTGCCACCAGGAGCAGCGCAACCGCGTACGATTTTGCCCCCTCGCCCGACCGGAAAAGGCCCGTCAGCATGCGCGCGTTGAACACGATCATCAGCGTGAACGACACGACGATCATGATCCCCGAGAGCACGAACATCTCGATATCGGCGTTGAACTTCCCGAACAACTCATCGTGCATGTCGCCTGGCAGGAGCCAGTAGGCCGCCAGCACGCCCCCGACGACCGTCCACAACGGGCGTGCCGGCGCCCGCAGGTGGCGCGCAATCGCCGCGGCCGAGAGCGGCACCAGCGACATCCCGAGCGCGAAGGGGAAGAGCACCTCGCTCGACTTCCCGAGAAGGATGAGCAGCACCCCGAGCACGATCCCGAGCGGCCCGAGGATCCACGCCCACGCGAGGCCGAAGCCTTTCCGGAACACCCACCAGATCCCCAGCGGCGGGACGGCCAGCGCGGGGACCCCGGCAATCACCCACCTCCATCGCGTCCGCCGCTTGCGCTCCCGCGCGCGCGTGTCCGGGAGCTGCCGGATGGCCGCCACGATGTTCACGTGGCTTGCCTTCATGGAGGCGAACACCACGGTGATGAAGGTGATCACCACACCCAGGCTGTACCCCACGACTACGGAGGTGACCGTCATCTTCATCTCGATCAGCGAGAAGTAGTCCCCTCCGACCTTCTTCAGCAGCACCTGCGTCAGCCCATACGAAGCCGCGACGCCCAGCAGCACGCCAATGAGCCCGGCCAAAAGCGAGTACGCCATGCCTTCGGCCACGAACGACTGCACCAGGTGGCGCCGTTGCGCGCCCACCGCTCGCGCCATCCCCATTTCGGACCGGCGCTCCGCCGCGAGCATCACGAAGATCATGAAGATCAGCATGACGCCGGCTGCCATCGAGAACATGCCCAGCACGAGGAAGATCGTGGTCATGAAGTTCCCGATGAGCTGGGTCTCTTCCACCAGGTCCTTCTTCGCTGTCAGCACCTCGACCGGCTGCCCCGCCGGCAGTCCGCCCGTCCCGGTGAACAGGGCGGCGCCCTCGCCATCGAGGTACGCGCGGATGCGCGCGGCCGCCGCGTCGGCGCTATCCAGCGTCGTGCGCACGCCGCCCCTCAGGCTCACGGTCACCGCGCTGATCTCCTCGCCGCTCAAGTCCGCCATCGCGCGAAGCGTCTCGATCGGCAGGACCATGCCTCCCGCCACCGAGGAGAAGCTCATCCCGAGCACGCCCGATGCCAGCTCGTCCCGCACCACTCCCGCGACCCGGACATGCACGACTTCGTCGCCAAGATGGACCGTGAGCCCGTCCCCGGCCATGGCGTGCAGGTCGGTCGCGGCGCGCTCGCTCAGGTAGACGTTGCCCTCCCGGAGGTCCGAGACCGACGCCCGCTCTCCAGAGGTGAGCGTCAGCCCGCCCACGCGGTCGAGCCGTCCGGCATCGACGCCGGAAAGCTGGATGGCCGGCTTCGCGTCCCCCGTCCGCAGGTTCGTGACCGGCGCGGCGATGCGCAGCATCGGCTGGAACGCCTCGATCGCTTCGTCGCCCGCGAACGCCGCTTCGAGCGCATCGACCACCGCCCCGTCGACGAACACCTGTTCGCCGCGCATGGATACGCCGGTGTCGCTGAAGTACTCGGGCTCCCCATTCCAGCTGATATCCAGGTCCTGGCGCCCGAACAGCGCGTAGGCGTCCTTCGTCAGCGAGTGGTCCACGGTGTCGCCGGTGACGAATGCCGCGGTGGTGATGAGCGTTCCCAGCGCCAGCCCGACGATGACCAGCACCGACTGCAGCCCCCGCCGGGGGATGTTGCGCAGTCCGAACCTGGCCATGGTTGGGTTGGAAATCCCGATGTAGGCGACGCTCAGCAGGGCTACCCCAAGCAGGCTGACCAGCGCGATGGCGATGGTCGTCATCGGTAGCCCGAACAGCTCCTTCACCGAAGCACTTCCTCGTTGACGATGAGCCCGTCGCGCATCTTCACAATGCGGTCGCAGCGAGCGCCCACGCCCGGGTCGTGGGTCACGATCACGAAGGTCAGTCCCTGCTCGCGGTTCAGCGTTTCCATCAGCGTCATGATGTCGTCGGCGGTCTTCGAATCGAGCGCGCCCGTCGGCTCATCCGCCCAGACGATCTCCGGCCGGTTCACCAGCGATCGGGCGATGGTCACGCGCTGGCGCTGGCCCCCGCTCAGTTGCGAAGGCTTGTGATGCCCAAGGTGCCGCAGTTCCACCGTCTCGAGCGCCTCCAGCGCGCGCTCCCGCGCCTCCCGCGGGCTCACTCCCGAGACGATCAGCGGGAGTTCGACGTTCTCCACCGCCGAAAGCACCGGCAGCAGGTTGTAGGTCTGGAACACAAAGCCCATGTTCTGCGCCCGGAAGGCCGTCCGCGTCTTGTCCGTCAGCTCGGCCAGGTCCGAACCCGCGATCCGGATGGTCCCGGCGTCTACCACGTCGAGCCCGCTCGCGCAGTTCAGCAGCGTGGTCTTCCCGCAACCCGAAGGGCCCATGATCGCCACCATCTCGCCGCGCTCGACGGAGAGGCTGACGCCCTTGAGCGCGCGGACCTGCTGGCTGCCCGTGTCGTAGGTCTTCACGATGTTGGCAATGTCGATGATCGGGGTCCCGGTGGTCTCCGCCGGTGGCGCCTCGGTCTGCAGTACGGTCACGGTGTTCTCTCCTCCCGCTCAGTGGCAGTGGTCTCCCGCTGCCTGGTGTGCCTCTTCGGCCGGCCCTCCCCAATGAGCCTTCCCGCCCGGGGATGCGCCGCCGGCGTGTGCGTCACGCCACCGATGCCGCGTGGTCGGGCTCCGGCCCGGCCACCGTGCGGATGACATCGAACAGGCGGGCAATACCCTCCTGCTTGCCGACAAACGCACTCGCTCCCGCGGCCTCCGCGGCCGTCCGTGTGGTCAGGTCGTCGTGCATCGACAGGATGACGACCCGGGCGCCCGGCATGGCCGCGTGAAGGCTCTTCGTGGCGCCGATGCCATCCAGCCCCCGCATGCGGACATCCATCACCACGACATCGGGTTTCAGTGCCGTCGCGAGCTGGACAGCCTCGGTCCCCTCGTCTGCTTCCCCAACAACCTCGAAGTCGGGCTCGCCGGCCATGCACATCCGCAGGCCCTGGCGCACGCGCGCTTCGTCATCGACAAGGAGCAGCCGAATTGACAAGTCCATCACCCTCCCAACAGTAGCCGCGCGGGCCCCACGCAGCGTCCCACTGCCGGTTGGTTCACACACGAGAACTTCGAGGGAAGGCAATCTCCGCCAAAGGGAGGAGGAAGGTTCACCCCAAACGCGGTGATATAGTTCGCAATGCGTGTGCCCGAATCTGCGTCGCGCCCTCCGGAGCTCTCATGACCATCAAGATCGTCATCGCCGACGACCATGCCGTCGTCCGCCAGGGACTCAAGATGTTCCTCCTCGATGACCCCGACTTCGATGTGATCGGCGAAGCCCAGAACGGGGCCGAGGCCCTCAGACTCGCTCACGAACTCAAACCCGATGTCATCCTGATGGACCTCCTCATGCCGGTGATGGATGGCATTTCCGCCATCGGCCACGTCCGCCGCGAGTGCCCCGACACGGAAGTCATCGCCCTCACCTCCGTCCTCGAAGATGCCTCCGTCGTCGGCGCGGTCCGCGCGGGCGCCATCGGATACCTCCTCAAGGACACCCAGGCCGACGAGCTCATCCGCTCCATCAAGGCCGCCGCCAACGGCCAGGTCCAGCTTTCGCCACAGGCCGCCGCCCGCCTTGTCCGCGAAGTCCGCGCCCCCGAGAGCCCCGAATCGCTCACCGAACGCGAGACCGACGTGCTTCGCCTCCTCGCCCAGGGGAAGGCCAACAAGGAGATCGCCCGGGAACTCATCATTGGCGAAAACACCGTGAAGACCCACGTCTCCAGCATCCTCCTGAAACTGGGCGTCCAGAGTCGCACCCAGGCCGCGCTCTACGCCCGCCAAATCGGGCTCGGCCCGGTTGACTGACCCCAGGCGAGACTCGGCGTGCACAGCATCCCCCTCCGGCTCGGCCCAAAACTCAACCTCTCGCTCCTCGTCTTCATCGTTGTGCTCGGGACCGCGACTGCCGCGCTCGTGCTCTTTGGCTTTCACCGCACCCAGGACAACGCCGCCCAGACCAGCCGCCAGGGACTCGAGCGCGAGGGCGTCCGCACGCTCCTCGCCAACGCCGAACAACAGGCCTACGTCGGCCAGCTCCAGTTCTCTCCGGCCATCGAATGGGGGCACCAGTCCGCTCGCTACATGGCCGTCGCCCCCTTCGAATCCACCCTCCCCCTCCCCGAAGTCCCCGCCCTTACGGCCGACACCAGCGGGAATCTCCACGACACCCGCGCCGTCCGCACCACCGACCTCTTCGTGCCCGCCGGCACAGACCCGGACGACGCCAACAGGGACCTCCGCGCGTCCGCACCCCTCGATACGCTGTTCCCCAGTCTCATGGCCGACTTCCCCGGGCGCCTCACCGAGGACAACTTCCGCCCCATCGCCGTCTACTACATCGGCCCGAGCGGCGCCCTCCGCTACTACCCCGCTACCGGCGAAATGCAGCGCACCGGCTCCGGTCCATCCTCGGCCCTCTCCGGCGACCTCACGGCGGCCGTCGGGCCCGCTCAGAACCCCGGGCGCGCCACCATCTGGACGACTCCCTACCTCGACGAGGCGCGCACCGGCCTTGTCGTCACGGCCTACACGCCCGTCTACTCCGCAAACGACTACCGCGGCGCCATCGGGGTCGATATCTCCATCGATCGCCTCATCGACCAGATCAACCAGGTCCGCCCGACTCCCACTGGCTTCGCCTTCTATATCGATGATGAGGGCAACTTCCTCCACACCCTCGCCTACGACCTGGTCACGATGGCCCGGGAGGACCCGGCAAACGCCGCCTTCCACCAGGTCATCGAGGAGATGGTCGCGGGCAAGTCCGATGTCGCCCGCGTCCGTCTGGGAAGCCGCGAGATGTTCGTGGCCTACGCCCCGATGAATGACGTCGGCGGCAGCTTTGCCATGGCCGCCCCGGTCGATGAGATCACGCGCGAGGCCGCCAGCGTCGCCGCGTCGATCAACGATGAGGCCAACCGCACCGTCGGCTTCATCCTCCTCACCATGCTCTTCCTCTTCGTGGTCGCCCTCGGCGGCACCGCATGGCTCAACCGCCGGGTCTTCCTCCAGCCCATCGATGCCCTGGTCAGCGGCACGCGGGCAGTGGCCGCCGGCAACTTCAACGCCTCCATCGCCGTCCGCTCCAACGATGAGCTGGGCGACCTCGCAGCCTCGTTCAACCGCATGATCGAAGAGGTCCGCGCGCGCAACGAAGCCCTCCAGCGCGAGATTGCCGAACGCGAACGCACCACGCTCGCCCTCGCCGAACGCGAAGAGGGCTTCCGCAACATCTTCGAATCGACCAGCGATGCCCTCTTCATCACCGACCTGGACGACCGCATCGTCGATGCCAACCCGGCCGCCCTCGAAATGCACGGCTACACCCTCGAAGAACTGCGCGGCCTCGAACCCTTCTCCCTCATCCACCCCCGCTCCCGCCCCCACACCGGCGAATACCTCCAGACGATCGCCGCCGGCAAGACGTACCGGGGCCGCGCCATCGAGATGCGCAAGGATGGGTCCAGCTTCATCGCCGATGTCCTCGGGACCACCATCACCTTCCAGGGCAAACCCCACATCCTCGCCGTCGTCCGCGATATCAGCGAAGAGGCCGAACAACAGCGCCTCCTCGAACAGCGCGTCGAAGAGCGCACCCGTGAGCTCCGCGCCCTGCTCCAGGTCTCCAGCAACGTCTCATCGACGCTCGACCTCGGCGAGCTGCTCGGCCTGGTGCTCGACCAGGTCCGCGAGGTGATCTCCTACACCGGCGCCTCCATGCTCGTCGTCGAAGGCGACCAGCTGGTCGTGCGGGAAGCGCGCGGTCCGGAGTCCGAAACCACCCCGGGCGCGGGCGGCCCGGCCCTCCAGAAGTTCTCCGTCGAGGGCCTCAACACCTTCTGGCGCGCGCTCCTCG
>JAHDWR010000164.1 GCA_023382755.1 Dehalococcoidia bacterium | reverse complement strand
TGCCGGTCTCGCCGACCATCTTCGCGGCGAGGAAACAGTCGATGCCGCCGCCGGAGCCGAGGTCGAGCACGACCTGGCCGGGCTTGAGCGCGGCGATGGCGGTGGGGTTACCGCACCCGAAGGCCACGTCGGTGACTGTCGAGGGAAGGTCGGTCGTGTCCGCGTCCGCGTACAGTTTCGCGATGTTCGTGAGCTGGACTTCGTCGGGACTGGTATCGCCGCAACAGCTGCTGCCGGTCGTGGAGGTAGACGGCGAGCAACAGTCGCCCGCCTGGGCGAGGGGGACGGTTTCGCTTTCGGCGAGGATGCGCTGGACGCGGCTGCCGTAGGCTTTGGCGACTTCGGAGCGGATTTCGTCGCTGGTGCGGGTGGTCATCGAAGTGAACCTCATCGAAAAATTACGATGCCATCGTAGAAATACGATTGGGGCTGCGTCAACCCCTTCGGGGGAAAATTGCCACGAATTCCTCGAATTATCCTCCGCGGCGCGCACGATTGCCGGGAGTGCGCGCCAATCTTCCACCTGGAGTGGCCATGGGCGGTGGACCCGGGAACGCGCGGCCGGGTGGTAGAGAGCCGTGAGCCGTGCCCCGCGCCAGCTCACCGCCGTCCCCACGCCGGTACGGAGCGTGAGCCCGTGCGGTTCGATGCGGCCAAGGGCGGCGAGCGCGACGGCGCCGAGGGCAACGACCAGGGACGGCGTCACGGCGTCGAGAGTCTGGCGGAGCCAGTCGCCGCAAGCGGAGAGTTCCGCTGGCGAGGGCGGCCGGTTTCGGCCGCGCGCATCGAGCGGAAGGCACAGGGCCGCGTTGGTCACGAAGACTCCCTCGCGCGCGAGCCCGGCTTCGCAGAGAAGGCGTTCGAATCGCGATCCTGCTGTGTCGCCGGAAAACGGCACGCCGGTCCGGCCCGCGCCGAGGCGCCCCGGGGCTTCGCCGACGAAGAAGACTGCTGCGTCCGCGGGCCCGTTGCGCGGGCCGATGACCGCACTGCCAGGGAGCATGCGTGGACATCGGCGGCATGCGGCGGCGGCGCCGGCCAGGATGTCGAGAGTCATGACGCGGAGCGTGCGTCGAGGACTGCCGTGAGGCTTCGCGGCGCGACTGTCCGGTAGGCGTCTTCCACGATCATCGCGATCTCGTCCCAGTCGACCGGCACATCGAGCCTCACGCCGAGCCAGCCGCGGTAGCCGACGTACGGAGGGACGAAGAAGCGGTCCGGCGCTGCGTTCACGAGTACGTCCTGGGCTCCCGGGGGCGCGGCGCACCAGAATCCCAATGGCCCGCCGTGGTGGTGGTTCGAGAACATGACGAAGGTCTTCTTGTCGCGCACGAACCAGGTGGGCTCGCCGTGGCTGAGTCGCTCGGTGGTTTCGGGCAGGGCAAGGCAGAGGGTGCGAAGGCGCAACAGGGGATCGGCGTCCATGCGGCCATTGTGGCGGGCGGGTGCGGGGCTGCACACCCCTCCCGGCATTGGGCTAGGATGCGCCAACTTCTCACCCTTGGAGTCCTGGACCATGGAGTTTCGCGTTGTTGCCACCGGATTGAAGTTCCCCGAAGGCCCGCTCGAGTTGCCGGGCGGCGACATCCTCGTGACGGAGATCGCGGCGGGGAGATTGACGCGGGTGAAACCGGATGGCACCCAGGAGGTGTTCGCGGTCACCGGCGGTGGGCCGAATGGCGCCGCCATCGGGCCGGACGGCGCCATCTACGTTACCCAGAACGGCGGCTTTCACTGGACGGAGCGCCCATTGCCCGACGGATCGACGGGACTCTTCCCCGGGGAGCAGCCAGCGGACTACATCGGCGGCCAGATCCAGCGCGTGACTGCCGACGGTTCGAGCGTGACGACGCTCTACAGCGAGTGCGACGGCGAACGGCTGAAAGGTCCGAACGACCTGGTGTTCGACCGCGAAGGCAACTTCTACTTCACCGACCACGGGAAGAATCGCCCGCGCGACCGTGACCGGACCGGGGTGTTCTACGCCTCGCCCGATGGCACGTTCATTCGCGAGATCATCTTCCCGATGGAAGCGCCCAACGGCATCGGGCTCAGCCCGGACGAGAAAACGCTGTACGTCGCGGAGACACCGACGGGACGGCTCTGGGCCTTCGACCTGGCGGCGCCCGGACAGGTGGGTGCGCGGCGGGTGGTGGGGGCGCTCCCGCCGGGAGGGCCGATTAACAGCGCGATGTGCGACTCGCTCTGCGTCGACGGCGAGGGGAACGTCATTGTGGCGACGCTGGTGAACGGCGGACTCACGTCGTTCTCCCCCGATGGGAAGACGGTGACGCACTACCCCTGCCCGGACCTGCTCACGACGAATGCCTGCTTTGGTGGCCCGGGGTTGCGGACGCTGTACGCGACGCTCAGCACGACCGGCCGGCTGATCGCCTTCGACAACTGGCCGACCGCGGGACTGCGGCTGAACTTCCGGGCCTCCTGAGCGCGAAACGGGCATCTCCTCCGAAAGGAGCAGATGCCCACGACTCTCCTGGCACCAATCCGCTCAGATCTCCTGGATGAAGAGCTGGACCTGGAGCGTGACATCTTCGGCCACCGAGACGACGCCCGCGATATCCGGCTTCGTGATGTTGAAGTCGGCGTACTTGAACGCGGTGGTGCCAAGCACGCTGAGGATGTCGCCGTCGCGCTTCACCTTCAGCTCCCAGGTGACCTCCTTCTGGACGCCGTGGAGGTCGAGGGTGCCGGTCAGCTGGAGGATGGTGTCCGCCGTCCCAAACTCGGCCGGGAGGCCGCTGATGGCCGTGGCGGTGAAGGTGGTGGTGGGGTACTTCGAGGTTTCGAGGGCGCCCCGCATCCGTTCGTCGCGGCGCGAGTTGTCGCTCGTGATGCTCGCGAGGTCGACGGTGAAGGTCGTTGCCTTCGAGGGGTCGAGGCCATCCTCGGTCAGGTGGAACTCGCCCGCGATCTTGTCGGTCGTGCCTTTGGCGGTCGAGCCCGTGGGGAGGCGCGCGAGCTTCTCGTCGGCGAGGTACCAGGCGCCGGACTGGCCCTCGATGATGCGGTAGCTCTTGCCCGCGTAGGCAGAGGCGCCTTCAGCCTGGGCGGCGCTCGTGGTGGCGGGAGCGGTTGCGTTCGATCCCTGGCTGCCGGTGGGGGATGTTGCAGCCGGCGTGGCTGTTTGCCCGGCGGCCTGGCGCACCTCATCCGTGATGTCGGCGGCGGCCTTCTGGGCTTCGTTGTCTTCGCGGATGAAGAAGTACCAGCCAGCGCCGGCTGCGATGACGGCCAAGACCGCGAGTGAGAGGAGACGGCCAATCAGGCCGCCGAAAAGGAACTTCACACAATTCTCCCGGGCACTGTCTGGGAGGCATGGTGCCGTGGAGGGAGGTAACTGGCGGTAAATCGCGAAACCAGCGTTTCCGCTATTCTTCGGGCCGTGCGACGCCCGCTGCTGTTGACGGTGGCTGTGTGGCTCCTGGCAGCCGCGCTCTTGCGGGGGACCTTCATGGCCCCCCAGTCCTGCCCCGTGATCGACGCCGAGGGGGCGCTCGGTGCCGCGCGCCTGGCAGCCACATGGATCGAGAACAACCAGCGCGCCGATGGCACGTATGTGTACGAATACCGGCTGGCAGACAACGCCGACCTCGGCGGCTACAACGTGGTGCGGCACGCCGGCGTGACAATGTCCCTCTTCCAGCTGGCTGCAGGGGGCGACCTCACCGTTCTGCCCGCGGCGGACCGGGGCCTTGGCTGGATGAACCGGAATCTCTATCGAAACAACGGTTGGGTGGCGTTGCAGAACCCGGCCGATGGCGGCGTCCAGCTCGGGTCAAGCGCGCTGATGCTCGCGGGCGTCATGCAGCGGCGGTTCGCCACCGGCGATACCCGGTACGACGAGCTGGCGAGGAGCCTGGCGCGCGGCCTGCTCGTCCTCCAGCTCCCCGATGGGGCATTCCTCAACAGGTGGAATGTGGCAGCGAACGCACCCATCCCCGGCGAGCGATCGAAGTACGCGACGGGCGAGGCATTCTGGGCGCTGACGCTCATGCACCGGGCGTTCCCCCGCGAGGGCTGGGACCGGCCGGCGCGGCTCACGGCCGACTACCTGGCGCTGTATCGCGACGATAGAGAGCAGCAGAAGTATCCGCCCTGGGCCGACCAGTGGGCGGCGTACGGGCTGGGCGAGATGGCCACGTGGCCGCTCGAAGACCACCAGGTGGAGTACGCCCGGCGCCTGGCGGAGCGCTTCGGGCTGCTGATACGCGTCGAGTCGCAGCGGCGGGACAACCGGTTGTCGAAACTGATCCATGGCAGGCAGGCGCGCGCGGCCGGCATGGGCACCTGGGTGGAGGGCCTCACCTCGCTCCATCGCGTTGCCGTGGCCGACCCGCGGATGAGCGACCTGGAAGAGAAGATCGCCGAACGGGCTGCGTGCGGCGCGGGGATGCTGGCCGCCCGCCAGTACACGACGGGAGAGGCCCAGGAGTTCGAGGATCCGCTGCACGTTGAAGGCGCGTGGTTCACCGAAGGGATCACGCGCATGGACGACCAGCAGCACGCGCTCTCGGGGCTGCTCTATTCCGCACCGATCATCCAGGGGGTGAAACCCGAGTGACCGACTTCCTTCGCATTGCAGCCACGCTGTTCGTGGCCATCAGCCCGGCGGCCGTGGCGGCGGCGGCCGCGAGCGCGCCCGCGCGATTGGCGCCGCGGGTGGTCGCGCTCGGCGCCGTGGCCGCGGCTGCCGCCTACCTTGCCGCCGGACTGGGGGCGGACTGGCTGCTCGAAGCCGTGGACATCGAGCCGGAGACGTTCCGCGTTTCGGCAGGGCTCGTGATGGCGGTCGGCGGGCTGTTCGCCGTGTGGACCGGCGGTGCCGGCCACGCGGGCGACTGGGAGGGCCGCTGGACCGCATTGTTCCCGCTGGCCCTGCCCGTCCTCGTCTCCCCGGCCGGACTGGCGGCCACGATTAGCCACAGCGCCGACGGCGACACGAGCCTCGCCATCGGTGCCGCGGCATTGGCCCTTGCGCTGGCGGCCGGAGCCGTGCTCGCGCGCCTGGGGCGCTTCCGCGCGGCGGCCGATGGCGTTGCGCGGGTGAGCGGGGCGCTGCTGGTGGTGTTCGCCGGGGCCATGATCGTCGATGGCGTACGGGCGGTGTGACGCGTGACGCTCCAGAACCGGGTCGACCCGTTCGGGCGCATCCATGCCGTGCCGGAGCGCGGCACGTTCATGGGGAACCGCGGCGGATGCATGCACACGGCCGGCCAGAAGCTGGCCGGGCGGCCCTGGGTGAGCGCCCGCTGGATCACCTGCCGGCTGGACTACAAGGGCTGGCACCGCGAGGTGATGCAGCCCGGGCAGTACACCGAACTGTTCTTCCTGGACGAGGCTGTGGCGTTCGCCGCGGGTCACCGGCCTTGTTTCGAGTGTCGCAACCGAGAGGCGCGCCTCTTCGCGCAGATTTGGACTGAGGCGAACCAGCCGGGCGAGCCCCTCGAGTCGATCAACGCGCTCGACCGGGTGCTCCACCGGGAGCGAGTCGACGTGGCGACGCGGCGCCAGCGCACCACCCGGGCCAGCCTCGGTGGGCTGCCGGACGGCGCGTTCGTGGCGCTGGACGCAGAGCCGGGAGCCCCACTGCTTGCCTCGGACGGGGCGCTGTGGCGCTGGTCGTTTGGGGGCTATGGGGCACCGGTCACGGTCGCTGGCAGGCTCGCCGGCGCGGAGGTGACGTTGCTCACACCGCCCTCTGTCGTGGAAGCTTTCCGGGCCGGGTACCGCCCCGCGGTCCACCCGTCTTGCGGGGCCGGCGCGGGAAGATCCTGACACCTGCCGTGGCGGCGGTTTACACTCGGGCTACACCTGACATCCTGTTCGAACCGGAGATGACCTATGTCCGGCCATTCCAAATGGGCGACGATCAAGCGCGCGAAGGGCGCGAACGACCAGAAACGCGGCGCGCTCTTCACGAAGCTCGCGCGCGAGATCATGCAGGCCGCCAAGCAGGGCGGCGGCGACCCGGCCATGAACTTCAAGCTGCGGCTCGCGGTGCAACGGGCCAAGGCCGCCAACATGCCCAACGACAACATCGACCGGGCGATCGCGAAGGCCACCGGCGCCGGGAGCGACGATAACCTCGACGAAATCACCTACGAGGGGTACGGCCCGGGAGGCACTGCCATCCTGGTGGCGACCCTGACCGACAACCGTAACCGCACGGTCTCGGAGATCCGCCACCAGTTCAGCCGAGCGGGGGGGAGCCTCGGCGAGACGGGCTCGGTTGGGTGGCAGTTCGAAGCCAAGGGACTCATCACCGTGCCGGTCAATTCGAGCGATGCCGAAGAGCTCGCGCTGCAGGCGATCGACGCCGGCGCGGAGGATGTCGAGGTCCAGGGAGACGTGGTCGAGGTACGGACCGACCCGTCGAGCCTGGAGACGGTGCGCAAGGCGCTCGAATCGGCCGGGCTCGAGGTGGAGAACGCGGACTTCGCGATGGTGCCGAAAGTGGTGGTGGAGCTCGACGAGAAGGCCGCGCACCAGGCTCTGCGCCTGATCGAAGCGCTGGAAGACCTGGAAGATGTGCAGCGCGTGTATTCGAACGCGGACTTCACGGACGAGGTGCTGGCGAACTACGCGGGATAGCGGGGGCGCCCGGTCAGCCGAGCTTCATCAGGACCACGGCCGCGTAGAGAGTGGTGAAGAGGGCGGCGGTGCTGACGATCTGGGCCATGGCGAATACTCCCGGACGGTGTATTCAGTTCAACGGCCGGGGCAGGGCAAAAGTTCCGTGAGGGGGTAGAACCGGTGACCAGCACCGCTACCCCGGCCGTTTCACCTCCCAGCATGGGGCACGGAACGGCGGGGTTCTGTTACTTCCTTCACCTTCAGCGGGTGTGACCGCTGGTCTTATCGCCGCCGGGAATGGGCACCGGGTTCGCCCCACAGGCGAAGACCCGGGCGAAGTGGAAGATGAACGCTTCAGCGACTTCGGTGAAGGCGACCTGTTTCCCCACTTCGGCGGCCATGCTCGTCATCTCGATATCGGGCATGCCGCAGGGATTGATCAGCTCGAAGTGGCTCATGTCCGGG
Organism: Dehalococcoidia bacterium; assembly: GCA_023382755.1. Classification (GTDB taxonomy): domain Bacteria; phylum Chloroflexota; class Dehalococcoidia; order Tepidiformales; family Tepidiformaceae; genus Amarobacter. The sequence goes on along the minus strand of JAHDWR010000164.1, from coordinate 895 downwards.
TCGATGTTCAGCGCGATACCGTGCATGGTGACCCAGCGGCGGACGTTGAGGCCGGCGGAGGCGATCTTGCCCTCGCCCACCCAGACGCCGCGCCCGAGCGCCGACCGTTCGCCGCGCAGCCCCCAATCGGCGAGCACACCCATGACGGTGTCCTCCAGGCCGCTCATGTAGTCGAGGACACCCATCCCCCAGGCTTTGAGGTCGACGATGCCATAGGCGACGAGCTGGCCGGGGCCGTGGTAGGTGATATCGCCACCGCGTTCGGTCTGGACGATTTCGATGCCGTACTGGCGGACCAGGTCCTCGCTGACGCGGAGGTTGGGCGTGGGGTGGCTGCGGCCGAGCGTGAAGACAGGGCGGTGTTCGGTGAGCAGGAGCGCATCGGCGCCGGAGCCTTCGCGGCGCTGTGCCTGGAGACGCTGCTGCAGGCGGTGCACCTCGCGATAGCTCGTGGTGCCGAGCTCGTACACCGCCACGCTGCGCGACGACTCGCGGTCCACGCGTTCCTCCCCGATGGTCCTCATGAGGACAGTAGCCCGTAGGGCTCTTCGACCAGCGTGCGCACACGCGCCAGCAGGCGCGCGGACTCGCCCGGGCCGATGCGGGCGCTGTCGTAAGCCATGGTAACGCTCATGGCGCCGGATTCGTCGATCGCGCCCAGGGCTACGGCCAGCGTGTGACCGCCGGCCAGGGCGGGCTCGGCCGCGCGGATGCCGCACTCCCGGAACGACACGAGCGTCCAGGCGGCGCGCTCGGTAGGCTCGTCGCCACCGGCGGCACGCGCGTGGACCGCGTCGCGGAAGCCGCGCACTCCGGCATCGGCGATGGCAACCGCGTGGTCCGAACCGGGCGCCACGATGGTCAAGCCGGCCGGGCCCGGCTCGAACCCGGCCTC
>JAHDWR010000163.1 GCA_023382755.1 Dehalococcoidia bacterium | reverse complement strand
AATGCCGAGATCCTCTGGCAGTTCGGCACGAAGGAACTGCAGGACAAGTACATGAAGCCGCTCGTCAACGGCGACATCTACTCGTGCTTCTCGATGACGGAACCAGAGGTATCCGGGGCCGACCCGACCGGGCTGCGGACCACCGCGCGGCGGGACGGCGATGAGTGGGTGATCAACGGCCACAAGTGGTTCAGCAGCCAGGGCGAGGGCGCCGCCTTCGCCATCGTGATGTGCGCGAGCGAACTCGACCAGCCGCCCCACCGGCGGATGACGCAGATTGTCGTACCGACGGATACGCCGGGCTTCAACCTGGTGCGGGCCGTGCCCGTGATGGGCGAGACGGACGGGTCCCACGCGGAGATCCGCTACACCGATGTCCGCGTGCCCATCACCAACACCCTCGGCGAACCCGGGAGCGGTTTCCGGATCGCCCAGAAGCGGCTCGGGCCTGGGCGCATCCACCACTGCATGCGCTGGCTCGGCCAGATGCAGCGCGCGTTCGAATTGATGTGCGAGTACTCACTGCACCGCGAGGTCTACGGTTCCACGCTCTCTGAGAAGCAGACCGTCCAGAACTGGATCGCTGACTCGTACGTCGAGATCCAGGCATCGCGCGCGCTGACCCTGAGCGCCGCAAAGAAGATCGACCAGGGCGACGAGGCCCGGGTGGAGATCTCGGCCATCAAGTTCTTCGGGGCCAAGGTGCTGCACGATGTCATCGACCGGGCGATCCAGGTGCATGGCGCGCTTGGCGTCTCCGGCGATACACCCCTCGAGGGGATGTACCGCGGCGCACGCGCCGCGCGCATCTACGACGGACCGGATGAGACGCACCGGATGGTCGTATCGCGCCGAATCCTTCAGAGCTTCAAGGCCGGGAATGGCTGGGATTTCGGAGTCCAGTAGGCGGGATTCGCGGCAGAACACGGCACACGGCGGGGGCGGTCCGCGACGACTGCCCCGCGCTCGTGATGGGAGGGGGGATCATGGAATTGGATGAACTGCGCGAGCGGCTGGAGCCGTTCATGCGGTCGCACCTGGACGACCCCGGGGCGACCATCTCCTCGGTGGAGAAAGGTCCCGGGCATGCGGGTTTCTCGTACTTCTACGAAGTCGTCTCAGGGGGACTGCGGACAAGCTACTTCCTGCGACTGCCCCCGCCCGGCGTGAAGTGGGAAGGCACGGCCGACCTGATGCGGCAGGTCGCCGCCATTACGGCGATCAAGGACACGGATGTACCACACGCACCCATCCTCTGGTCCGGGACCGACGAGCAATGGTTCGGCTGCCCGTATTTCGTGCAACCGCGCCTTGAAGGCGACACGCTGAAGGACGAATACCCGGCGCGCTTCACCGACGCGCAACTCCGGGACATGGCCCGTCAGGCGATGGTCGCGCTCGCGGGCATTCACCGGGTAGACCCGGCACGGGCGCCCTACCTCGGCGAATACTGGGGCTACGAGTTCGATGTGAACCGCTGGGACCGGTTCCACGAGCGGGCCGCTGAGCCGGATCTGCTTGCGTTGCAGCCACGCGTGAAGGAATTGCTCCTTAAGAAGATCCCGCACGACTCGCGCATCGCCATCTACCACGGCGACTTCCAGTGGACGAACCTCCTCTACTCACCCGCGGGCAAGCTTTCGGCCGTAATCGACTGGGAACTCTGCGGCATCGGGCCGGTGCTGAACGATGTCGGCTGGCTGTGCGTGTTCAGCGACCCCGCGGCCTGGGCCCACCAGCAAAACCTGCGGATGCCCCACGGCGACGAACTGGAGACGTGGTATCGCGAGGCATGCGGATCGGACCCCGGCGATATCCGCTGGTTCAAGGCGCTGGCGGTTTACAAATTTGCCATCATCAGCGGCTTCAACCTGATGCTCCACCGCCGGGGCAAGCGCGATGACCCCCACTGGGAAGACATCAAGCCTTCGATGCAGACCAACATGGAGTACGCGATGGCGATGCTGACGGGCTGAGCATCGGAAAGTCGACACTGCCTGTCGCGAAGTGGGAGTTATCTGGAGGGGCATGGTGTGCCATCCGGGCGTAGGATCGGCTCCGTGCGGATGGTGATAGCGGATGATTGACCTTGTCGGGTACGGGCGGCCGGCGCGGGAAGCGCTCGCCGCGGCCATTGCGGCCGCGAAGGACGGCGACGCGCTCGCCCCTGTCACCGTCATCGTCCCCGCGAACTACGTGGGCCTCGGCCTCCGCCGTTCGCTCGCGGAGCAGGCGCCGCTCGTCAACGTAAGGTTCCAGGTGGCCGGGCGGACGGCAGAACTCCTGGGCGGGGCGTCCCTTGCCCACGACCAGCGCAAGCCCCTCGTCCCATGGGTCCGGATGGAGTCGATCCGGGCGGCGCTGCGCGAAGACGCCGGCATCTTCGGGCCGGTCGCGGGACATGCGGCCACCGCGCGGCAGCTGGCCCGGGCATTCGACGACCTGCGAGACGCCAGCCCCACGACGCTCGACCAGCTCGCCGGCCAGAGCCCCCGTGCGGCCGATGTGGTCCGGCTCATGCGCCGGACGAGAGAGCTGACCGCGGCGTACTACGACGAGTCCGACCTCATGTGGGCCGCGGCCGCCGCTGTGGCAAGAGGCGATCCGGCCGCGCGCGAAGCGGGCGCACTGGTCCTCTACCTCCCGAGGAGGCTCTCCGAGGCGATGGTGAGGCTGCTGGAGGCAGCCGCGCCGGCCCTCGGCGCCCGGGCGGTGATCGGTCTGACGGGCGATGCGCAGGTCGATGCGCTGGCGCGGCACATGGCGGCGCGCCTCGCGGGGATCGGCGGTACTGAAGAGACGCCGGGGGTCGAGTTGCCGGTGGGGACCACCGTGGCCTCCCTGCCCGACCCGGAGGAGGAGGTGCGCCATGCGGTCCGCGCGGCCCTCACGCTCGCCCGGGAAGGTATGGCGCTTCACCGGATGGCGATCCTGTTTCAGCAGCCCGAACAGTATGCGCTCCTGGCCCACGAGGTCCTGACCTCCGCGGGGATCCCCCACAACGGGCCACCGATCCGGAGGCTTGCCCAGTCGCTCGCGGGCCGCGTCGTCCTCGGGGCGTACCGGATGGCCGCGAGCGGATTCCGCCGGGAAACGGTCATGGACTGGCTGACCTCGGCGCCAATCGCGGGAGAGGACGGGACCTCCGTGCCCTCGCACCGATGGGATGCCATCTCGCGGGAGGCGGGCGTGGTGAAGGGCGTGGCGCAGTGGGGAGCGCGGCCTGTCGCCTGGGCCGATGCCCAGGAGTCGCGCATCACGGCGACACCCGAAGCTGCGGACTACAACGCTCGCCAGGCCGCCCAGGCGAGGGCCCTTGCCCGGTTTGTCCACGTCCTGGCTGAGGAGCTGGGCGGCGAGTTACGGGCGACGCCCGCCGCGCACGCACGCACGGCGATGGGTCTGCTGGAGCGGTACCTTCCGCTCCGTTCGGTGGAGCGCCCCGGAGAGCAGCTGGCCGAGGCCGAGCGCGATGCGTGGGAAGAAGTCCACGGGTTGCTCACCTCGATCGCGGGTCTCGAGGGCCAGATGCCGACGTCGTTCGAAAGTCCGATTTCGCGGAATGAGTTCGCGACTGCCCTGGAAGAAGTGCTGGACGCACCAAGCGGCAGGATCGGGGCACTGGGAGACGGTCTCTTCGTCGGCCCGCTCTCAGCGGCGGCCGAACTGGAATTCGAGGCCGTCTTCATCGTGGGGCTGGTGGAGGGGAACACCGGCGGGGGCGAGGACCCGATCATCACCGAGCAAGAGCGGGACCGGGCAGGGGGCGACATCCCCTCGCGGAGGCTGGGCCTGGTGCACCAGCGGCGCGCGTACCTGGCGGCACTGTCGGGGGCGTCCGTGCGCAAGCTCTCGTATGCGCGCGCGGACCTCCGAGGCCAGCGGACGACAATCCCATCCCGGTGGCTGCTGGAGACGGCCAGCGCGCATGCCGCGAAGGCTGTGTACGCGAGCGACCTCGCCGAGCTGCTGGTCTCGGCGCCGGATTGGTTCGAAGCGGTGCACTCGTTCCAGTCGGTGCTATCGCGGGGGGAGGAGCGGGCATCGCTCCAGGAGCGCGACCTGGCATCGCTGATCGGCGTGAGAAGCGCGGCGGAGAGGCACTACCTGGCGAGCGAGATCAACGGCCTTGGCGAGGGCATGGCGGCCCGCCGGAGCCGGGCCCGGAAACGGAGGCTGGCAGGCTCAGCGCCGGCCGAACTGGATGACTGGAACGGGAAGGTGCCGGATGGGGCAGTCTCGGCCGCCGGCAGCCTGCGGCCGGTCTCGCCCACCGCGCTGGAGACGTTTGCGGCGTGCCCCTTCCGCTACTTCATGGGTCACGTGTTGAAGGTAGGCGAGATCGAACGGCCCGAGGAGATGGAGACGATCACCGCGGCCGATGCCGGCAACGTGATGCACGCGGCGCTCGAAGAGTTCTTCACCGCCACGCACCCGCGGGCGGAGCCAATGGCCCCGTGGACCCCCGAGGAACGTGGACGGCTCCGGGAGATCGCCGAGCGGCACGGCTCCGAGGCCGAGGAGCGCGGCCTCACCGGCAAACCGCTGGCATGGGCGGCCGACCGAGCCCGGATCCTGCGCGACCTCGACCGGTTTCTCGATGTGGAAGAGGAGGAGCGGGCGCGAACCGGCTTCGTCTACGCGCGGGGGGAGGTTGCGTTCGGGACCGGCAAGGATGGGGCGGCTCCGGCGCTCTACACCCTGCCGGATGGCACCGAAATCGCGTTCCGGGGCTACATCGACCGCGTCGATCGCGGACCCGATGGCGAGCTGCGCGTGACCGACTACAAGACCGGCAGGGCGGAAAAGCTCAAGGTGGTGAGCAAGGCCGAGCCCCTTGCGCGGCTCGACGGTGGGAAGAAGCTCCAGCTGCCGGTATACGCGCTGGCACTGGAGGACGAAGCCGCCGGCAAGCCCATCAGCGCCCGCTACTGGTTCATCACCGAGCGCGAGAACTTCGAGCAGGCGCTCCTGCCTCTCGATGCCCCGACCCGTGAGAAGTTCGGCCAGGTAGTCCAGGTGCTGACGGACACGATGCGCCAGGGGTACTTCCCCGCAGTGCCGGGCGACGAGGACGGGTGGAACAACTCGTACACCAACTGTCTTTATTGCCCGTACGACCGGATATGCGCGCCGGGACAACGGCTCGAGATCTGGAAACAATGGAAGGACGGGCCAGTTGTGCGGGACTTCGCCGCGCTGGCAGAGGGGGCCCTTCCATCGACGGAGGCCAACGGTGACTGATGCGCTCGGCGACCAGGCGGCCAGGGACCGCATCGCGCGCGACCTCGCCGCGACCCTATTCGTCGAAGCCGGCGCGGGGACCGGGAAGACGACGGAGCTCGTCGGCCGGATAGTCGCGCTGGTGCGGAGCGGTGTGTCCATCGACCGGATTGCGGCCATCACGTTCACAGAGAAGGCGGCCGCCGAACTCTCCGAACGCGTGCGCCGGGAGCTGGAACGGGCGGCCGCGGGCCACGAACGGTACGCGGCTTTCCTGCCGGACGAGCGCGCGCGCTGCCAGGAAGCTCTCCCGGACCTCGACCGGGCTGCTATCCAGACACTGCATTCCTTCGCCCAGCGCATCCTCTCGCTCTACCCGCTGGAAGCGGGGCTGCCACCGCAGTTGCGGATCATGGATGAAGTCGAGGGTGACATTGCGTTCCGGGACCGCTGGAGGCGGTTCGTGGACGAACTCCTGGACGAGCCGGCCATGCAACGCCCGTTGTTGCGGGCGTTCACGATGGGGTTGCGGCTGAAGGATCTTGAGCGGGTGGCCGAGGCGTTCCACTCGAGCTGGGAACGCCTCGAGGGCGTCGAGTTCGAGGCCACCGAAGAACCTGAGATAGGCCGCCCTCCCCTGGGACCGGCGATCGAGGAGGCGGAAGCAGCACTCGGCCCGCGGCCATCTGAGGCTGCGATGGCACAGCTCAGGCGACTGCGCCCGCACGCGGCGAAACTGGACGCTGCCGCAGCCCGCATCGCTGCGGCGGGCGAAGGCGGCGAGCGCGATGCGGCCGAAGTCGACCTGCTCCGGCTCGCGTGCGCCGTACCCGAAATCAGGACCAATGTGGGACCAAAAGGCGTGTTTGCGGCCACACGGGAGGCCCACGGCGGCTGGATCGACGCGGCGCGGAGGGCGTATCTCACCGCGGTGCTGCCCCGCCTCAAGCAGTTCGCTCTTGATTACGCGGCCGAGCGGCGCGCTGCGGGCCACCTGAGCTTCCAGGACCTGCTGGCGCTGGCCGTCGACCTGCTGCGTACCAACCCACAGGTGCGCCGGGCTCTCCATGAGCGGTACCAGCGCGTGCTCATCGACGAGTTCCAGGACACGGACCCCCTGCAGGTGGAGTTGGCGGCGCTTCTCGCCAGCGAGCCGGGATCTCCGCCCGCCCGCTGGACCGAAACGGAGGTCGAGCCGGGGCGGTTGTTCTTCGTCGGCGACCCGAAGCAATCGATCTACCGCTTCCGCAGGGCCGACATCGCCCTGTACGAACGCACGCGCGAGGCATTCGGATGCCAGCAGGTGCCGCTGACCACGAACTTCCGTTCGACCCCGAAGATCCTTGGCTGGGTGAACGAGACGTTCGAGCAGCTCTTCGACCGCGATTCGGGCGATGGGGTGCGGCAGGCTGCCTGGGTCCCGCTCCAGCCAACACCAGGGGTAGAACGTGGCGAGCCGGTGATGATCATCGGGGGGCCGCTCGGCCCCGAGGCCAGGGCCGACGAGGTGCGCCGGGAAGAGGCCGGGGCATTGGCGAGTGCCGTGATGGCCGCCCGCGAGAGTCGGTGGCTCGGAGCGGACCGGCCCACCCGGTTCGCCGACATGGCTATCCTGCTGCCGACGAGGACCAACTCGCCGGCGATCGAGCGGGCCCTCGCCGATGCGGGTATCCCGTTCCGGGTCGAAAGCCGTTCCCTCGTGTTTGCGACCCAGGATGTGCGCGACCTCTCGAACATCCTGGCGGCAATCGACGACCCGACCGACGACGTAGCCGTGGTGGCAGCCCTTCGCTCGCCGGCGTTCGCGTGCCGCGATAGCGACCTGCTGGCACACGTGCAGGCGGGCGGAGGCTGGAGTTACCTGGCGGAAGCGCCGGCTGGCAGCCCAGACCCGGTACGTGCCGGCATGGCCGGCCTGCGCGAGTTCCACGGCCGCAAGTGGTACATGAGCACCGGGGCACTGATCGAGGAGGTGATCGCGAGCAGGCACATGCTCGAACTTGCGGTGGCAGGGCCGCGGCCGCGAGAGTCCTGGCGGCGGCTCCGGTTCGTGGCGGAACAGGCGCGGGGGCTGGAAGAAGCAGGCGCACTGACCACGCTCCGCCAGTTCGTCGAGTGGCTGCGGATCCAGGCGGAAGAGGGCGCCCGCGTCAACGAGGGGGTCGCTGTCGAACCCGATGACGACGCCATCCGGATCATGACCATCCACGCGGCCAAGGGGCTGGAGTTCGACATCGTGTTCCTGGCGGGCCTCGGCATCGAGCCCTTCAAACGCGACAGCTACGTCATCTGGCCAGAGCGCACCGGAGCAGGCGGTACCGTGGAAGTGCGCGCCGGGCTGAAGGAGCGCGCCTTCGCGACTGCCGGGTTCGAGGCGGCCGCGGAGCGCGAGCGCCGCCATCAGCGGCTGGAGCGGGACCGGTTGTTGTACGTGGCAGCGACGCGCGCGCGCCACCGCCTGGTGGTTTCGCTGTACCAGCGGAGCCACAACACGCCACACGACCAGCGGCACGCCGAGGACAAGTGCTCCCACGCGGAGTGCCTCGCGGCCGCCTGTGCGGAGACCGCGGGAACGGGGACATGGGTGCGGTTCGCCGTCCCGCTGGCGTTCGGGCTTCCCGAGCCCGCCGACCGGTCCGTCGCGGACTCGCCGGAGGAACGCGACGGGTGGCGGGCCGGGCGAGCGGCATTGCTCCAGCGGACGCGGCGGGCGCCGGTGGTGGCGGCGACAGCGATCGCGCACGAAGGCGAAGTGCCGGAAGAGGAGCA
>JAHDWR010000162.1 GCA_023382755.1 Dehalococcoidia bacterium | reverse complement strand
GCGGTGAACATCGCGGACCACCTGGGGATCGACGCGGAGCAGGCGCTGCGCCGGGCGAACCAGAAATTCCGCGGCCGCTTCGGTGAAGTAGAGCGGCTTGCCAGCGAACGCGGGCTGGACCTGAAGGACCTTGACCTGGCGGGGCTGGACGGGCTCTGGGATGAAGCGAAGGCCGGGGAAGGCCGGTTGTGAGGCATGATCGGCCACTGTAGGCTGAGTGTTGCATATCGAAACTCACTCCCGGAGGGCTGCCATGACCCAGGCCGCAGAATCTGTCATCACACTCGAGCGGTTCGCGAAGGGGAAAACGTTCCAGGAGTACCTGGACAGCGGAATCCGCAACCGCGACCTGTTCGAGGACAACTACAAGAACCTGGTCATCTCCGACGAGCAGGCGAAAGCGCTAAAGGAACTGGCCGGGAGGCCGGACGGCCCGCACCACGTGGTGGTGATCGGTGAGGACTGGTGCCCGGATGTCTACCGCGGCGCCGGCGTGGCCCAGCGCATCGCGGAGGCCATGGGCATCGAGATGCGGTTCTTCGAGCGCGACCAGAACAAGGACATGATCGCCGAGTACCTGCATCATGGAGAATTCGAGTCAATCCCGGTGGTTATCTTCTACGACACGCACCACCGCGAACTCGGCCACTTCATCGAGCGGCCGAAGCTGGCGAACGAGCAGATCCACGTCACGCGGGAGGTGCTTGGCGACACCTCGCCGGAGGGAATCGCGAAACGGCTCGGTCACGAGCCATCGGAGGACGAGATCAAGGCGGCGCGGGCAGAGGCGCGGGGGCGCTACCTGGAATGGCAGAAGGGCGAAACCTGGGCCGGATGGCGCGTCGCGACGGTCGATGAGGTGATCGAACTGTTGCGGGCGAAGCTCGGCTAACGTAACCGCAGGGTAAACTTTGGCGAAGCCCCCGGCCGTAGCGGGGGCTTTGGCTTGCCGGGCCGGGCCGCGGCGTGGCTAAATCGGGCGCGTGGAGCGAGAACGCGGTACGCAGCCGAAACACGCCGGCCTCCAGGTAGCTATCAGTATCCTCGTCTGCGCGCTGTTCATCGGCGCGTATGTGGCTGCGATGCACGCACTTGTGGACATCTCCGTCGTCGATTCCGAGGCGGACAGGAACCAGCGCGACGCGATCTACGCGTACCTGCACCTGGGGCTGCTGGTGCTGGTGGCGATCGTGGGATTCGTGGTGGGCAAGTGGCTGAATGGGCTTGGCCTGGCGTATGGGCTGCTGTTCGTCATCGTCCTGGCGGTGGCAATGCTGGGCGTGCAAGGCACCTCGTATGAACTCGCCTGCCGGGGGCACAACGACCTGGTGCGCCACTGGCAGTGCTAAAGGATCTCCCAGAGAGCCGTCAGCGAGTGAATGACGCGCGCCGGGTTCAACCCGGCCGGGTCCTCCTGCCGGAACTCGTGGGTGAGGACCGCGCGCATGCCAAGAGACTGGGGACCGAGGATGTCCTCCCGGACGCGGTCGCCGACGAAGAGGGCCTGTGCCGGATCCACGGAGAGTGATTCGAGTGCCGCCCGATAGATGTGTTCGCCGGGCTTGCGTTCGCCGACCTCGACGGAGAACACGGCCGCATCAGCCATCTCAAGGAGGCCGAACTCGGCGAGCCGCCGCCGCATGAGGGCCGGCGGAGTCTGGGTGTTCGATACGAAAGCCACCCGAAGCCCGGACTCCGCAAAGCGGCGCACGTCCTCCGCTCGCCCCGCGGGGGCGTCCCAGCGAGCGATGTCGGCCTCTCCGAATGCCTGGTCCAGCGCGGCCGCGAGCCAGGGAGCATCGGCGCCAAAGCTGTCGAACAGGGGGAGCGAACTCTCTGCGATCGACGGTTCGGCCGTCGATCCCGTCTGCTGGAGAGCGCGAAGGTCCTCGCGGAGTTGCCTGGACACTTCGGCTGTGGCCGCGGCGGCTTCGGAGGGATGCAGTCCGAGGCGCGCCGACATCAGCCGGGCAAACCGATCGTGTGCCCCGGCGAAGTCCATCGGGTGCAGGCGAAAGAGCGTATCCCCGAGGTCGAAGAGGACGGCGCGGATGCCGGTCAGCCGAGGTTCCACGGGCGGACCTTTCGGGGGCGAATGCGGAGCACGACGCGGTCGCGCAGGGCGATGCGCTCCTCCATTTCGGCCGGCAAAACGGGGCCGAGGTACCGCATGGCGATGGCGCGCATGAGCGCTTTGCCCTGGTCATCGATCACTTCGACTTCGCCTTCGATGGCCACGCCGCGGTAGGGGCGTTCCTTCGTATCGACGATGAACGAAACGCGCGGGTCGTTCCGGGCGTTGCGCGCCTTGGGGCGGCCGGCGGGGGTGGAGATGATGATGTCTCCGTCGAGGAAGCCGAACCAGACAGCCGAGGTGATCGGGGCGCCGCCTGGCCCGAGCGTCGAGAGCACGCCGGGCCAGGTTGCCGATTCGAGGAACGCGCGCACCTCCGGAGTCAGGTCGCGGAGCACTGCTACTTGAGGGCGATGGCGTTCGGGGGCGAGCCGATGCCACCGAGCTTGTTGATCGGCGCCGAAACAAGGAAGCAGGCGAATCGGCGGTCCACGGCGCAGTCGGCGGCGAGGCTCGCCAGGTCCCAGAGCTCGCCGATGGCCATGCCGAAGAGGCCAATGAGCCACTCGTGGAGAAAGCCGCCGAAGTCGCGCCGTGGCGGCCATGCTTCGAGCGACGGCAGGTCGCTGGCGGCCGCGACGACGTGGAGGTCCCAGAGGTAACGGGCCATGGACTCGCCGGAGGCGATACCCGGCGCTCGGAAGGTGGCCATGTTCGCCAGCGCGTTGCGTTGGGGCTGGTCGAGCCCCGTATACCACTCGGTCCAGCCGGTCCGCAGCAAGAGCACATCGCCCGCTTCGAATTCGACCCCCTGGGCGATGCGGCAGGCCTCGAGTTCCTCGACGGAGAAGCGGCGGTCGGTGGTGAAGTCGATGGGGTCGGCCTGCGATTCGAGGTAGCGCCCGATATCGAGGAGGACGGCGCGGCCCGCGATGCCGCGGCGAGCCCAGTGGTCGATGCCGCCCCTGGAGCCGGCCTTGCCGGTCACTTCGGCGTGGGTGATGCCGTTGTAGAAGCCGTGCTGGGAGTTGCCAACGTGGACGAGGGTATCCCACTGGCTGCTGGCCTGGGGGTAGAAGTTGTCGAGCACGTCGTCGTGACTGATTGGCCCGGCGGAGATGGTCTGGCGGATGGCGCCGCGGCCGAAGAGCGGGGGGTTGGGCAGTTCGAGCGCCCAGTTGAGCGCGAAAATCCGGCCCGCCGTGACCAGCCGGGCCGCGGCCGCGATGCGCTGGGGAGTCTGGAGGTTGAACAGGCCAACCTGGTCGTCACGACCGAAGAGCCACCACGCGGAGTGGGGCGGGGCGCCTTCAACTGCAGGGAGTTGGTCGAAAGTCGGGAGCGAGTCGGGTGTGGGCATGGCGCGCATTGTAGCCGCGCCGGGCGGCGGCGCTATGGGGCCGCGGCGGCAAGCGCGTCCTTCGGCACGGCGAGCAGCGTGAGGATCGAGGCCTCGGCGTCGGCGGCCGCTTCGTCCAGGTCGAAACTGTCGGGATCGAGGAGCCACTGGAGGGCGAGGCCGACGATGGCGCCGACGTGGCGCGCGGCAGCCATGCCGGGGTCGACCTGGCGGAAGTGGCCGGAGGCCTGGCCCCTGCGGATGCCGTCGGCGATGGCCTGGCGGAACCCGCGATAGAGGCCGCGCACCTGCTCGGCCAGGTCGGGGTCGCTCCGGGCGCTAGCGGAGAAGTGCAAGAACACCTCATACGGAGCCGGGTGGTCGCGGGCCATCAGGACGGCGCTGCGGGTGGCGAGGCGGACCTGCTCGAGGGGGTCCGGGCTCGCGGCGACCGCGGCGGCGACCGTTGCGGCGAACGTGTCCTGGCAGCTCGCCAGGACACCGGAGAGCAGCTGGGCCTTGTCCTTGAAGTGGTAGGAGACGAGCCCGCGGGAAACGCCGGCCTCGCGGGTGATTTCGTCGATGGAGGTTTCGTTCCAGCCCTTTGCTGCCATAACGCGGATGGTGGCGTCGATAATTTGCTGGCGGCGGACGGCGGTGATGTTGATGCGGGCCATGGGCCGGCTCCGAAACGGGGTACGCGCCGTGGCCGGTCGCGTCCATGGGGCACTTTATCAGGTTCAACTGTGCAGGGCGCGGCCTACACGGTCCTTCGCCCGGCGATGGGCTTGCCGTCCTCGATGTCGGCGAAGAAGCGGAGGACCTCGCGGAGGAAGGGGCCGGGCTGGAGGGTGGGGATGGAGTGGCCCGTGCCCTTGATGGTGAGGTAGCGCGCCTCCGGCAGCTCGCGGGCCATGACGTCGCTGGCGCTGCGGACCGGGTCGTCTTCGCCGATGCAGATGAGGACCGGCACGGTGATGCGCCCGGCGAGCAGCGGCAGGAGATTGGGACGCTCGCGGCGGACACGGGCACACCCCAGGATCCCATCCCGCGACATGCGGGCGTAACGGTCGCGGATGGCCAGGGCGAGGAACGGGTCTTCGACGGAACGGGCGGCGCGCTTGCCGGCTTCGGCCGTGCCGAAGCGTTCGACCGTGTCGACGAACTCAGCGATGGAGGCCTCGCGGCGGTGGTAGCGGTCGTCGTAGTCCGGGTGGTCGAACGCGGCCGAGGTATCGGAGAGGACGAGGCCGGCGAGGCGTTCGGGCCAGGTGACGGCAAACTGGAGCGCCACCATGCCGCCGAAGCTGGAGCCAGCGAGCGCGCAGATGTCGACCTCCAGGTGGTCGAGGAGGGCTGCGACATCGGCGGCGAGGGCCTCGATGGTGTACGACTCGGCATCTTCGGGCGCGGAGGACTGGCCGTGGCCGCGCAGGTCGAGGGCGACGGCGCGGTAGTCGGCGGTCAGGTCTTCGAGGAGGGGAGCCCAGCTGCGGAGGTCTGAAGTGAAGCCGTGGAGGAGGACGACGGCGGGGGCCTCGGGGTCGCCGGTGTCTTCGTAGTTGAGGGTAATCCCGTCGTGTTCGAACTGCGGCATCGGGCGATGAGACACCTTTACGGGCCGATGGGCAAGGGCAGGGTGCGCATGGGGCCGTGTTACGGGGTGCGCGGATACAATCGCGCGGCCAGCACCGGCGAGGAGAAGAGCAATGCCGCGGACCGTGTATGTCGTGCCCCACTGCCACTGGGACCGGGAGTGGTACCAGCCCCACGAGCTGTTCCGCTGGCGGCTTGTGCAGATGATCGACGAGTTGCTCGACCACATGGAGGCGCACCCGGAGTACCGGTGCTTCAACCTGGACGGGCAGTCGATAGTGATCGACGACTACCTGGAGCTGCGGCCGGAGAACGAGGGCAGGCTGCGGGCGTTCATCGAATCGGGGCGGATCGTCATCGGGCCGTGGTGGGTGCAGCCGGACGAGTTCCTCCCGAGTGGCGAATCGCACGTCCGCAGCTTCCAGAAGGGCATCCGCTTCGCGGAGCGGTTGGGCGGGAGCCTGAAGGTGGGCCACTGCGCGGACCAGTTCGGGCACATCGCCCAGATGCCGCAGCTGATGGCGCAGCTGGGGCTCACGAGCTCGTGCCTCTGGCGGGGCGTCCCCGACGCGATCCCGGGATGGAGCTTCTGGTGGGAGGCGCCCGACGGCACCCGCCTGCCAGTCCTCTACCTGCGGAACAGCTACTCCAGCGGCTGGCGGTTGCCGAACGACCCGGACGACCTCCTCGAACGAGTACGGCGGCAAGAGAAAGACCTGCGCGATGGGCTGCCGGCCGTGCTGATGAACGGCACGGACCATTCGCGGATGGAGCCGCACGTGCCGGCGGCGCTCGAACGGGCGCGGGAGCGCGGGTACGACTTCCGGATGGCAACGCTGGCGGAGTATGAGCGGGCCCTGCTGGCAGCGGGCGTCGACGACGTGACACACCACGGCGAACTGCGGTCGCCGGACCGGTCGAATGTGCTGGTTGGGGTGCTTTCGGCGCGGATGAACATCAAGCAGCGAGATTTCGAGGTCTCGGGCGCGCTGGAGAAGTACGCGGAGCCGCTGGAGCTGCTGGCGTACCTGCACCACGGTCCTGACGGCGCCCCGGCGTTGCGGCACGCGTGGCGGCTGCTGCTGGAGAACTCGCCGCACGACTCGATCTGCGGGTGCAGCGTGGACCAGACGCACCGGGAGATGTTCCCGCGGTACGACCGGGCGGAGCAGCTGGCGCGGCAGGTCGCGCGGGAGTCGATCGCGCACGTGATCCGGAACGCCGGGGTGCCGGCGGGCGGCGGGCTGGCGGTGTTCCGCCCGGTACCGGGAGCACCTGCCGTCCTGGAGGCGGAGGTGCCAGTGGACTGGGCCGAGTTCGACCAGCTAAAGCTGCCCGATGGGACGCTCGTGCCGTACTTCCTCGACATCGAGGGCGTGACCGGGGGCGAGGAGTTCGTGCATGAACAGGTGACGCCGCGGGGCGCGCACCGGCACCTCGACTTCCTGCGGGAGCAGCGTTACGACAACCACGCCATCGAAGCGATGGAGTGGGAGCTCGACGGACGCCACCTGACGGTCACGACGACCGTCGGGAAGGACATCACGGTGGTCGACGAGGAGACAGTGCGGGAGGAAGTGCGCCAGGTCGCGGCGAACAACCTGGCCGACACGGCGGAAGTGGCCGCGCGGCGAAGTATGCGCGCCCGGCTGCGCGCAGTGCTGCCCGCGAATGACACCGTGGGTGTCCAGATCCTCACGCCGCACGATTCGGGCGTGGACGACGAGACGCCCGGGCTCGCGGCGCGCGGGATCGCCAACGAGTTCTACGACGTGCGCCTGCGCAAAGGGAAGCTGGTCATCCGGGACTGGCAGCACGGGGTCGACATCGTGAACGCGAACGCCTTCGTCTCCGAGGGCGACCGCGGCGATGAATACAATGCGGACATCCTGCCGGACGCGGTGATCGAACCAGTAGTCGCGCGGGTGGTGGAGCGGACCGCGGACCGCGTGTCGTCGACGCTGACCTACGTCTCGGTGTTGCAGGTTCCGGCGGGACTGAACCGGAAGCGCACTGCGCGAAGGACCCGGGTGACGGTGGCCTTGCCCATCGTTACCGAGGTGACGCTCTGGAACGGCGTGCCGCGAGTGGACTTCCGCGTGACGGTGGAGAACGGCGCGCGTGACCACCGGCTGCGGGCGCTGTTCCCGCTGCCGTTCAACGTCGAGGACGCGATCACCGAGAACCAGTTCCACGTGGCCGAACGGCCACTTGCCGTGCCGCCGTGGAACGGCGTGAGCAACGAACAGCCGCCGACGACCTTCCCGCAGAAGACCTTTGCCGCATTCGAGGCGGAAGGCTCGGGGTTGGCCGTGTTCAACAAAGGGCTGCAGGAGGGCGAAGTGGTACGCAGCCGGGACGGGAAGCAGGCGTACGCACTCACGCTGATGCGGTGCGTGGGCTGGCTTTCGCGCCCCGACCTGATTTCGCGACGGGGAGGCGCGGGGCCGACGATCGCGACGGAGGACAGCCAGATGCAGGGCCGGCACACGTTCGAATACGCGTTGACTTCGTACCGGGGCACCTGGCGGAGCGCCGGGGTGCAAGCACTGGCGCATGCGTTCTGCTACGCGCCGTTGGCCTTCGGGACGAATGAGCACGATGGTTCACTCGGGCCGGACGTCCCCCTGGCGACGTTCGGGACGCCCGGTGTGGTGCCCGCCGCGATGCACCGGAGCGAGGAAGATGGCGCGCCCATCGTGCGCGTTTACAACGGCGGAGGTGCGGCTGTAACGGCGACTGTTGCCGTGCCTGCGGCAGCCGATGGCGCCGGGCTGGTGGACCTGATGGAGCGGCCCGCCGGCGAGGTGAAGTCGCTGGAGGGCGCATGGCACGTACCCCTGCGCGAGTGGCAGATCGCCTCGCTGCGGTTTGGGAGACGTTGAGACAGCAGGAGCAAGGACGGGTGTGGGGTGCCGGAAGCTGAGTGCGACATCCACCTGGTGCCATTCGACGAGGCGGAGGGGTGCCGGTACTGCCTGCGCTTCCTGGAAGCGCCGCCCGACCCGGACCTGATGGCGTCAGCGATGCGGCTGGAGGAATTGGAGCAGTGGCTCACAGCACGGCCTTCGG
>JAHDWR010000161.1 GCA_023382755.1 Dehalococcoidia bacterium | reverse complement strand
CACCGCAGCCTCAATCCTAATGGACCTGGCTTCCGCCAAGTTACAAGGGAGGAGTCCCCACCGGGGCCTCGTCCCCGATGCACGGGTATTGGGGGAGGCGCGGGCGTTTGAACCGGGCTTGATGGGCCGAGCGCGTGTCGCCTCGCTGGCGCGCGGCGGACTTCGAACTTCGTCCTTCGCACTTTGCGGGGGTGGCGAGGGCGAGGGGTGGCGCTGGTGAGTGCGTTGGAGGGGCGGGGCTAGAGGAGGGGAAGGACGTCCGTGGCGCCGCCGTCCATGAGCGGGATGGCTTCGATGCCGTGACGGCGGAGGTAGCTGGCCGCCATGGTGGAGCGCTGGCCGCTGGCGCAGACGAGGAGGGTGGGGCCGGGTTCGATTTCCTGGGCCCAGACCTGGATCTCGTCGAAGGGGAGCTGGCGCGCGCCGGGGACCGGCAAGTCGCGGTGCTCCTGGGTGTAGCGCACGTCGAGGACCGGCATCGAGGCGCGGCGGATGATCTCGGCCGCCTCGGCGAGGCCGGCGGTGTGAAGCCGAACCGGTGGTTCGATCGCCGGCGCGGCGATATAGCCCCGAACGTCTTCGTAGCCGATGCGGAAAAGGTCGGTGGTCACGCGGCTGGCCTGGACGTGGTCGTAGGAGACGAGGGCGATGGGGGCGTTGAAGGGGATCAGCCAGCCGATGTAGGCAAGGAGGCTGGTGCTCTCTTCGACTTCGAGGGTGCCCGGGAGGTGGCCGGCGGCGTAGTCCTGGCGGGAGCGGACATCGACACGGAAGACGTCGGCGCCGAGGGAGCCGAAGCGGCGGACGTCGAGTTCGGCAGGCCGCGGTGGCGCGCCGTAGACGCGGGGGCCCTCGCGGTTGAGGGGTGCCATATAGCGGTAGTACCCCGGGATGGGGGAGACGCTACCGAGTTGCAGGTCGTGAAACAGTTCGTAGGTGGCCGAAGCGAGGGCAGGGTTGCGCCGCAGCTCGGTGGCCATGGGTCCGCATCGTCCGAGGTCGGTGCCGGTGGTGCTACAGAAGGAGCCTGCTCCGTGGGTGGGGAGGACGTCCGCGGCGGAGGGGACAAGCGCGCGCAAATGCTGGGCGGTCTCCCACTGGAGGCGGGTGAGTTGTTCGGTGTGTGCTGGACCGAGGAGGTCGGTGCGGCCGGCAGCGCCCATGAGGAGGGCCCCGCCTGTGAAGGCGCCGTGGATGGTGCCGGTGGGGTCTTTGGCCAGATAGGCGGTGTGTTCGTAGGTGTGGCCGGGCGCCTTGACGGCAACGATGCGGGCATCGCCAACGGCGAGGGCGCCACCATCGGCCATGGGCGTGTGGCGGAACTGGAGGCCCGAGCCGGCCGGGGCGACGACCTCGGCGCCGAGGGCGGCGAGTTCGCGGCCGCCGGAGACGTAGTCGTTGTGGACATGGGTCTCGACCACGTAGCGGATAGTGGCGCCATGGGCGTTGGCGGCCTGGACAAAGGGCGCGATATCGCGCTGGGGGTCGATAACGGCGGCATCGTTGCCACTGACCAGGAGGTAGGAGGCATCGCCCAGGGATTCGGCAACGAACTGGTGGATCTTCACGGGGGCACCTTGCGTTTAGTTGGAATCGCGGACCAGGGCGGCATCGGCGAGGACGCGGGTGCGGATGCCGCCACACACGATATCGCACAGTTCGGGGACGCTGGGGTCCGCGACGCTGTAGTAGGCGGAGGTGCCTTCGGGGCGGCGGCGGACGACGCGGGCATCGAGGAGCACGCGGAGGTGCTTGCTGACGTTCGCCTGGGAGCAATGGGTGGCCTCGACGAGGTCGCCGACGGTGGCTTCGCCATGGTCCATCAGGTGGCGGAGGATGCGGAGGCGGTTGGGGTCGCTGAGGACCCGGAAGCGGTCGGCGACGTAATCGAGGAGTTCATCCGGGAGCCGGTTCATGGGTCCATTGTATAACTATATACTCATTGATAGGCAACCTCCGAGGGCAGGCTGTGACACTTTTGTGACAGGTTCGCCGGGACACGGAACAGGAGTGGGGGCTAGGTTGGTGGCAGAGCTAAACGGCGGCGAGGTGCCAAAATGCAGCCAACAAACTCAGCGACGGCGACACTTGCAGGTGTGAGGGGAGACGAGCGGATGAGAGGCAACGGGCCATCGTTCCCCGGGAAGATCCTTGGCGTGGCGCGCCGCCGGGAGACATACGCGCGGCTGCTCTACGTGCTGGTGTCGTTCCCGGTGGGGATCGCGGTGTTCGTGGCGCTGGTGACGGTGCTGGCGGTTGGGGCGGGCATGGCGGTGACGGTGGTGGGGATACCGTTGCTGGTGGTGGCGATGTACGGCTGGTGCGCGGTCGCGGAGCTGGAGCGCGTGCTGGCGAACCTGATGCTGCGGTCGGAGATCCGGGCGTTGCCGTTTGGGGGCGAAGGCGCGGCCCCGTGGGTGTGGCCCCGGCTGCGGTTGCGGCTGAAGAACCCGTATACGTGGCGGAGCCTGGCGTTCCTCGCGCTGCGGTTTCCGGTGGCGACCGCGGCGTTCGTCATTGTCGCGGCGACGCTGGGGACGGCAGTGAGCCTGGCTATTTCGCCGGCGACCTACTGGATCGGCGAGGGAAACGACGTCGCCGGGTGGCGGATCGATACGCTGATGGAGGCCTTGATCGCTGTGCCCATTGGCGCCGCGCTGCTGTTCCCGGCGCTGCATGTCGTCAATGTCACGGCATGGGCGATGGGCAAGCTCAACGAATTCCTGCTCCAATCACCGGGGGAGGGGGCCGGGGAAGAACTGACCGGCTCTCTCGAGCGGACGGCAACGGCAACGCTGCTCTGGCCGGGGCTGACGCAGGCGCGGCACCACGACGCGCTGGCGCGCGCGCGTACTGCAGTTGCGCGCCTGGGCGGGGCACGTGGCGCTGTACCTGGCGGCCATGCTGGTGCTGGTGTTCATCAACGGGGCGGCCACGCCAGAGCGGTGGTGGGTGTTGTGGCCAGCGTGGGGGTGGGGCATCGCGGTGGCGCTGCATACGGGCTACTACCTGGGCGGGCACCTGGGCGGACACTTCGCGGCGTACCTGGTGAGCACGCTGGGCTTCTTCGTGATCGACTCGCTGTACACGGACCGGAGCTGGTTCTACTGGCCGATGATGGGATGGGCGACGGTGGTGGCGGCGCATGCCTACGCGGTGTACGGGTTCAGCCGCGCTCGGCCCGTGCCCTCGCTGGAGATGCGCGGAGGGGGCGGAGAGGACGCGTGGACGATGACCCCGGCGACGGGGATCGTGGTGGATGGGCCGATGCGCATCGTGCGGGTGGACGGAGAGGCGATCGAGGTGACCCCGCGGGAGTTCGACTTGCTGACGTTGCTGACGGGGCATCCGGGGCGGGCGTTCAGCCGGGAGGAGTTGCTCGACCGGATCTGGAAGGATGACTACGAGGTGACCGACCGGACGATCGATACGCACGTGCAACGGCTGCGGAAGAAGTTGGGGCCACGGGCCGAGGCGATCCAGACCGTGTGGGGGATCGGGTACCGCTACCGGCCCTGAGCGAGGGCGCGGCGGCGGGCGCATTCGTATACTGCGGGCACCGACAGCACCGTGCCGCCGCCGCCCTGGCGAGGTCTGGCCCGGCCCGGGTGCGGACAAGAGGGAACCCGCATGAAAGCGATTATCATTACCCAACCGGGCGGGCCGGAAGTGCTGCGGCTGGCGGAGGTGCCGGACCCGGTTGGCGGGCCGGAGGACCTGATCGTCCGCGTGCGGGCGACGGCGCTCAACCGGGCGGACATCCTGCAGCGGATGGGCGGGTATCCGCAGCCGGGCCCGAAACCGGCGCACGACATCCCGGGCCTGGAGTTCGCTGGCGAAGTGGTGGCGGTGGGCGAACGGGTCGAAGGTTTCGCCGTGGGGGAGCGGGTGATGGGGCTGCTGGCCGGCGGCGGCTATGCAGAGCTGGTGGTGACGCACCACCGGCTGGCGATGAAGGTGCCGGAGTCGCTTTCGTGGGCCCAGGCGGGAGCGACGCCGGAGGTGTTCATCACGGCGCACGACGCGCTCCTCCAGTGCGGGATGACGGCCGGAGACACGGTGCTCATCCATGCGGCGGGGTCGGGTGTGGGGGTGGCGGCCATCCAGATCGCGAAGATGCTCGGCGCGGGCATGGTGCTGGGGACGGCCGGGAGCGGCGAGAAGCTGGAGCGAGCGCGGGCCATCGGGCTGGACGTGGGCATCAATTACCGGACGCAGGACTTCGCGGAAGAGGTGGTGCGGGCAACAGGCGGGAGGGGCGCGGATGTTATCCTCGATGTCATAGGCGCGGACTACTGGGAGCGGAACATGCGGGCTCTCGCGCTGAAGGGGCGGATGGTGATCGTCGGGCTGATGGGCGGGAACAGCACGACGGCGAACATCGGGGTGTTGTTGCAGAAGCGGGCCCAGGTACGTGGCACCACGCTGCGGGCACGGCCGCTGGAAGAGAAGGCGCTGGCGACGCGGGCATTCGAGAAGAGCGTGCTCCCGCACATGGCCTCGGGGCGCATCCGGGTGGTGGTGGACCGGGAGTTCCCACTGGCCGAGGCGGCGGGGGCACACGAGTACATGGCGGCGAACGCCAACTTCGGCAAGGTAGTCCTGGCGGTGGGGTAACCGGGCTGGCGACGCAGAAGGACGGCCCCAGGGGCCGTCCCGCGATCGGGCGGTTGCGGCGTGCCGGGTTACTCGGCGGCGGCGGGCTCGGGTTGCACTTCGGGCTCGACGTCGCGCTTTACGCGTTCCATGTGCTCGAGGCCGACCATGCTGAAGCCGAGGTCGCCGAGTTCGCACAGGAAGCTGCAGTAGGTGAGGCGGAGCGCGCTGGACGACTTCGTGGGCATGTAGGCGAGGTTGCAGCGCTTGCAGCGCGGCATGGTGACCAGCTCGCCGTCGTGCGCGGGCAGCGGCATCGGCATGGATTCGTCGCGGTCTTCGGTCATGGTACTCATGGTGGCGATCCTTCCGGTCCGATCTACAGTATGCGCCTGTCTTCCGCTAAATGCGCGTGGAGGGTACGGCATTCAAACACGGCTCCAACAACCTGGGCGGCGGGGAGCGGAATGGCGACGGTCGCGCCAGGAAGATCTTGCAATCCCGTGAAATTCGGAACGGGGTGATTGCCGGGCCAGCCGGGTGTTGTTACGGTGAATACTGGCGATTCGCATACCGCGCGGGAACGATGCAGCGGTAGCGAAGGGGGCAACGCGAGCAGTGGCTGTGGTGAAGCCGGCACCGGACGAGGCGGAGCAGCCGCCCGCGGGATCGATCCGCTGGCGGGTGGTCGCGGCGGAGATGCTCGGCACGGCGGTGATCATGGTGGTGTACTTCCTGCTCCGGGGGATCCGGCCGCCGGACGTGGATGAGTCGGTGAGCCGGAGCTTGCAGCTGATCCGGTTCGAGCAGCGGCTGGGCGTGTTCCAGGAAGTGCAGTGGCAGGCGTTCTGGATCGACCACGGATGGGCGATGCGCATCGCGAACGTTGTGTACGCGTGGTTCCACTACCCGGTGATGCTGGTGATTGGCGTCTGGCTGGTGATCAAGGACCCGGTGCGGTTCCGGTTTGTGCGGAACGTGATGTTCGTCTCGGCGGCGGTCGGAGTGCTGAGCTACTGGGTGCTGCCAGCGGCGCCGCCACGGCTGATGGAAAGCTACGGATACGATTTCGGGTTCATCGACACGGTGCATGGGCCGGCGAGCGAGGTGAACTACTTCCAGCCGGGGCCTTTTGTGAACGACCTTGCAGCGCTGCCGAGCTTCCACTTCGGCTGGATCCTGCTGTCGTCGATGGCTGTCTGGTACAACACGTCGAACCGGACGGGGCGCGGGTTCGCGATCCTGATGTCGGTGATCATGTGGTGGGCGGTGACGGTGACGGGGAACCACTACTTCTTCGACATGGTGATGGGGGCGGTGGTGGTGGTGCTCTCGTGGATGTTCGTTTCGGCGCTGGGCGACATGCAGTTGCGGCACGCGTGGCAGCACGCCGGGCGGCTGGTGGGGCGGCGGCGGGCAGTACCACCTCCTCCTTTGGACTGAACCTCCCCGGAAAGCGCGGGCGAGTGTGGCGCGGGCCATAGTTGGGTGCCCCGGGGGGCTCCTACCTTCGAGAGTGGCGCCGCGTTGGCGGGCCACCAGGAGGAGAGATTCACGATGAGAACACGGCTCGAAGCACGCCCCGGCTCTGGCGCGGGGGTGACTTCGCTGCAGCGGAGCCGGCTGGGCCTTGTCCTGCCGGCGACGATGAACCCTCGCGAACTCGCGGCGCGGGCACGGCAGGCGGAGTCACTTGGCTACGATTCGATCTGGATCGCGTGGGAGCGAGGCGAGAGTGCCGACGCGCTCTCGACGATCGCGTACATCGCGGGGCTTACCGGGCGAATCGCACTGGGATCGCGGCTGGACGTGCCTGCGGGTTGCGCGCACTGGCACCTGTTGGAACGCCTGGAGGCGGTCAGCGCGCTGACGGGCGGGCGGCTCGTGATCGGCATGGAGCACCCGTTGGACCTGGGGGATGGCAGCTTCGCCGCGCATGCCCCGGCGCAGGTGGCGGGTGTGGTACGAGACCCGGCGACGCGGGGGGACCACGTGGGGGCGACGATCCTGGCCGCCTGCGAGATCACGTACCAGCCGGTGGAGGGAGCGAGGCCCGCATTCACCGGGACTTTCGAACAGGTGGCGAGCGACATCAACCGGTACCAGCGGCTGGGCGCGTATGAAGTGACCGCCGACCTGCGAGGTTCGGCGTCGATCACCTCGCCAGGCGACTACGCATGGCATATCGAGCGGCTGCGGGAGGCGGTGGAGCCGGGTTTCGCGGTCCAACGGTCGTTCGCGGCCGATGACGCGTTCGACACCATCACCTGAGCGTGGTCAGTCCTCGCCGCGGAAGAGGTCGGCGGGGAGTGCGGCATCGCGCGAGCCAAGCTCGTGGCCGAGGAGGCGAAGTTCGCGGGAGAAGCGCGTGGTGCGCTCGGCGATGCCTGCCATGTAGGTCCGCGCCGGGGTGACCTTGACCCAGAGGCGGCGGCGCGGGACGTAGAAGGTGATCGCCAGCCCGACCATGGCCATGGCCACGGCGACCCAGATGAAGGTATCGCCGGGGTCGCGGCGGACGCTGACGCCGGAGGCTTCGAGCTGGCCCCGGAAGGTGTAGGCGTAGCCTTCCGCGTTCTCCACGGGGGTGTCCTGGCGGAGGACGAGGGGGTCGTAACTGACGCCACTGACGAGCAGGTAGGGGACGCCATCGCCTCCGGTGGGCATCTGGACGGTGACCTCATCGCCGATGGCGCCGGGCATGTCGCCGATGGTGAGCGCGGGGATGGCCTGGGCTCCAATGAACTCGATCCGGTAGGTGCCGGTGGAGGCGAGATCGCCCGGAGTGAGCGATATGAGCGACAGGTCGGCGCCGCTGAGCGTGAGGTGCATCTGGCCATCGCGGAAGGACCAGGCGGCCGCGTAGGTGACACGTGCCGCCGCACCGGGAGATTCCGGGAAGACGAGGACGGCCAGGGCGGAATCGTCATCGCGACCGGGCGAGAGGCCGGGGTCGGTGGCCATCTGGGGAAGCTGCTGTTCGAACAGGAGATCGCCCGCGGCGGTGGTGACCCGGACGAAGGGGACGACGGCGGTCTGGCTATCGAAGTCGACCACGTCGTCGTAGAGGAGCTGGCCGTTGGGGGCTTCGATGCGGAGGCGGGCGATATCGTTGAACCAGGCGGCCTGGTGGACCTTGTAGCCGAAAGCATGGCAGGGGTCGTTGACGGTGGTCTTGCAGGACTTGACCTCGTCGCCGCGGCGGACCTCGAGGATGCTGTGGTAATCGACGATGTTCCCTTCGCCATCGAGTCCGCGGTTCGCATCGACCATGCGGATGAAGATCTGGCCGGGGCCGGGATCATCGAAGACGGGGGCGGCGGGGGTGGTCTCGGCGATGACGAGGGTGCGGTCGAAGCCGGCCATGGTGGTGAGGAGGGCGCCGATGAGGAGCATCAGCAGGGCGAGGTGGCTGAGGAAGGTGCCGTACTGGCTCCAGCCAAAGCGGTCGGCGAAGAGGTAGGTTGCCCCATTTCGCTGTTCTACCCGGGCGACGCGGTAGCGGCGGCGGCGCAGGAGCGCCTCGATGGCGGGAGCGCCGCCTTCGTGGGTGAAGTCGGCACGGTGGTGAGCGCGCTGGAAGTAGGCCTCGGCGACGGTGCGGTGGGGCCGCTGGACCGCGCGCCAGGTGGGCCGGAAGCGGCTGACGGTGCAGACAGTGACGG
>JAHDWR010000160.1 GCA_023382755.1 Dehalococcoidia bacterium | reverse complement strand
CGTAGTAGACGCTCCCCCGGTAGATGCCCCGGAGGTCGTCCTCGACGTACTTGCGAGTGAGGGCGGCACCGCCGAGGAGCACCGGGTAGTGGAAGAGCTCGCGGGCGTTCAGCTCTTCCAGGTCTTCACGCATGACGACCGTGCTCTTCACCAGGAGGCCGGAGAGGCCGATGGCATCGGCATCGACCTCGTGGGCTTTGTCGATGATGTTCTGGATCGGCTGCTTGATGCCGAGGTTGTAGGTCGTGTAGCCATTGTTGCTCAGGATGATGTCGACCAGGTTCTTGCCGATGTCGTGGACGTCGCCGCGGACAGTCGCGAGGACGATGCGGCCCTTGGTCTGGCCCTCCACGCGCTCCATGTGGGGTTCGAGATAGGCGACGGCGGTCTTCATCGTCTCGGCGGACTGGAGGACGAAGGGGAGCTGCATCTTGCCCGAGCCGAAGAGTTCGCCCACGACGCGCATGCCATCGAGGAGGTGCTCGTTGATGATCGTGAGCGGGTCGAAGTGGCCCAGCGCCTCTTCGAGGTCATCGCCGATGCCGCGGCGATCGCCGTCGATGATGCGCTGCTTGAGGCGGGCTTCGACGGGGAGGGCGGAGCGGTCGGACTTCGCTTCCTTCGCGGCCTCGACGTTCTCGAAGAGGCTGATGAAGTGGTGCAGCGGGTCGTAACCTTCGCGGCGGCGGTCGTAGATGAGGTCGCGGGCGGTCTCGAGCTGCTCTTCGGGGATGCGGTTGAGGGGAAGGATCTGCTTCGCGTTCACGATAGCGGCATCGAGGCCGTGTTCGATCGCCTCGTAGAGGAAGACCGAGTTGAGGACGCGGCGGGCGGCGGGCTTGAGCCCGAAGGAGCAGTTCGAGACGCCGAGGACGGTGTGGACGCCGGGGAGCTCGGCTTTCACCCGGCGGATGGCGGTGAGGGTCTCCATGGCATCGCGGCGGAGGTCTTCCTGGCCGCCGGAGAGGGGGAAGGTGAGGCAGTCGAAGAGGAGGTCGCCGGGTTCCATGCCGTAACGGTCTACGGCGATATCGTAGATGCGCTTCGCGACACGCAGCTTCCACTCGGCCGTGCGGGCCTGGCCCTCCTCGTCGATGGTCAGGGCGATGGCGGCGGCGCCGTGGCGGCGGATGAGGGGGAGGAGGCGGGTGATCTTGCGTTCGCCGTCTTCGAGGTTGATGGAGTTCACGATGGGTTTGCCGCCGTAGAGCTTGAGGGCAGCTTCGACCACGGCGACCTCGGTGCTGTCGAAGACCAGCGGGAGGGTGGACTGGGTGCGGAAGGCGCCGACCACACGCTCGACATCGGGCACGCCGTCGCGACCGACGTAATCGACCATCACATCGATGACGTGGGCACCCTCGGCGGCCTGTTCGCGGGCGAGCGCGACCATGCCGTCGAGGTCTTCGGCAAGGAGGATGTCGCGGAAGGCGCGGGAGCCGGTCGCGTTCGTGCGCTCGCCGACGACGAGGAAGGAGGTCTCCTGCTCGATGGAGACGCTGGTGTAGATGGAGGAGACGTTCGCTTCGTAGGGGGCCGGCGGGCCACCGAAGAAGGCGCTCGCGGCCGGGCGGTGCTTCGGCGGCCGGTTGCGGCCGACCTTCGCGATCGCGGCCTCGAACATGGCGGGGGTGGTGCCGCAGCAGCCACCGACGATGTTCGTGCCGAACTCGTTCACGAAGATGTCGTGGTAGCGGGCGAACTCGTCCGGCGTGAGGGTGTAGCACGCCTGCCCGTCAACGACTTCGGGGAGGCCCGCGTTGGGCGCGATGAAAACGGGGCGGCGCGAGTGCTCGGCGAGGTAGCGGACGTGCTCGACCATCTGCTCGGGGCCGGTGGCGCAGTTTATGCCGATGATGTCGACGGTATCGAGGGGGTCGAGAGCCGTGAGGGCCGCGCTGATATCGGACCCGAGGAGCATGGTGCCTGTGGTCTCGATGGTGACGCTGGCGATGACGGGGATGCGCTTGCCCGTTGCCTCGAAGGCTTCGGCGGCGCCGGCGATGGCGGCCTTGGTCTGGAGGAGGTCCTGGCAGGTCTCGATCTTGAGAACGTCGATGCCTCCTTCGATGAGGCCGATGCACTGTTCGCGCGCGCCATGGACGAGCTCGTCCCAGGTGATGTGGCCGAGGCTGGGGAGCTTCGTGCCGGGACCGATGGTGCCGAAGGCGTATCGCGGCCACTCGGGGGTGGCGTAGCGGTCGCGGACGCGGCCGATGACTTCGGCGGCGAGGCGGTTCAGTTCGCGCGTGCGGTCGGCGAGGCCGAACTCGGCGAGGACGACCTCGTTGGCGCCGAAGGAGCAGGAATCGACCGCATCGAGGCCGGCTGCGTAGAACATGTCGTAGATGCGTTCGAGTGTCCCGGGGCTGGAGATGTTGAGCCATTCGGGGCAGCCGTCGTGCGCTTCGCCGTCAGGAGCGGTATAGGCCTCGGGGCCAAGGTTGAACGAGAGCAGCGTGGAGCCGATGGGCCCGGCGGCGTAAAGCACCTGGGCCCGCAGGCGGTTGAGCAGCGGGTGATCGATTGGCCGGTACATGTGCGTGCAACCAGCGTACATGGTGGCCGCCGGTTGCAGCCATCCAAGGAGACGGTTCGCGCGTCAGGGCTGGATGGAGAGGCTTTCGATGTCTTCGCCGAGGGCCGCGGTGTATTCCTCGCACCTGGCTGCGCAGGACGGCTGGACCTGGCTCCAGGCATACCAGACCGCGAAGAGGGCCGCGCCCCAGAGCACAGTGCTCGCCAGGAAGCCGACCGCAGCCGCGCGCGAAGGCTGCAACTGGATGCGGAAGCGATAGCCAGCAAGCGCAACGATGGCGAGGGCGGCCAGCAAGAGCATGGCGAGTTCGTCCCGCATGGGGTCCTCCGGTTGTGTCCGTAAGGTAGCAGCAGCGGATTCGGGTTTCCAGCGTCCGGCGAACGCGAGGCGGGCCCGGGGAAAGGGCGGGAACAGTGTGAGCTGGTCCACACGCCCGCGTGTAAGAACGCGGGCCCGCACGGGTCTTACTCCCGAGAACGCTGGAAACGGGAGATACGCCATGAACGCAACGGTCACAAACACCACGACGCCTCGCACACGGCTTTTCGCCGCGATGTCGCTCGCGGCCGGGATTGCCGCGGTTGCGGGGATGGCGGCCTCGTTCGGCTTTGTCCCGGGCACAAAGGCCAGCGCGAGCACGGACATCCACGTCTGCGACGGCCGGGTCGCGACGATCCTCGGGACCGAGGGCGAGGACCGGATCGCGGGGACGTATGGCGACGACGTGATCGTCGCCCTTGGAGGAAACGACACGATCGACGCGCTGGGCGGCAACGACGTCGTCTGTGCCGGAGCCGGCGACGATTCGGTGCATGGCGGCCACGGGCACGACCGCCTGTTCGGCGAGGACGGCAACGATGCGCTGGATGGCGGGGCGGGCGATGACTTCCTGCGCGGCGGGAACGGGCACGACCGGCTCATCGGCGAGGCCGGGGACGACGACCTGGCCGGCGGGCAGGGTGACGATGCGCTCATCGGCGGAGCCGGCGACGACACCGTGGCCGGGCACGAAGGCAACGACGGACTTTTCGGCGGCGACGGGAGCGACCATCTCTGGGGCGGGCCCGGCGACGACGACATTTCCGGCGGGGCCGGTGCCGACCAGGTCTCCGGGGACGCGGGCGAGGACCTCATCGACGCCGATGCGGCCGACGTGGTCGACGACATCGCGTGACCGGTGGCCCGGCTGGCAGAAATGGAGAAGCCCCCTCAGGAGGGGGCTCTGCTGGACCGGGCCGGTGCGGCTTAGAAGCCGATGTAGAGGCTCGGGTCGACCGGGCCGCCGAAGTAGCGGATTTCGAAGTGGAGGTGGTGGCCGGTGGTGTAGCCCGTGAGGCCGGAGAGTCCGAGGACGGTACCGGCGCTGACGGCCTGGCCGGGGGTGACGTGGATTTCGCTCATATGGGCGTGGAGGGTCGTCCAGCCTTCACCACAATCGACCACCACGTAGTAGCCGTAGCTATAGGTGAGGTACTCGACGCGGGTGACGACGCCATCGCAGACCGAGAAGAGCGGCGAGGGGCCGTAGGCGTAGAGGTCGAGGTCGATGCCCTCGTGGATGCGGCCGGGGCCGCGGTAGGTGCCGAACGCATCGCTGACTCCGTTCCAGGCCCCGACGGGGAAGGTGGAGAAGCGGCCGCCCGAGGCGATGGGCGCGCTGCCCCCAGCCGAAGGGCCGCTGGGGCTGCTGGGTGCGGCTGGCGGCGGCGGTGGCGGTGGTGGCGGGGGCTTGGGCGTGGCGCCAACGAGGAGCAGGTATTTGCCCGATTCGAGGTTCGAGGGGTCGCTGATGCCGTTGGGCTTGTAGTCGACCACCGTGGACGAACTGATGTTGTCGTATTGGCCGACGATCGAATCGACGGTTTCGCCGTAACCGACCTTATGGAGGATGCCGTCCTTGCGCGGGATGACGAGGACGAGGTCCCGCGGGAGGAGGTTGGCGTTGTCGACGGTTTTGTTGTTGTCGAGGATGGTGCCGATGCTCACGCCGAACCGTTCGGCGACGCCGGAGATGGTATCGCCGGCCTGGGTGCGGTATTCCACGATCGGGCTGCGCGGGTCGATGATCTCGGCCAGGGGCTTGAGCCCGGCGCCAACCTCACCGGACGTAGCGGCGGCGGCGGTCACGCCGGAGGACAGGGAGGACGTGGGCGAAACGCCACCAACGGCGCGAAGGCTGGAGACATCGGAGCGGACGGAGATGGCGGCGACGGACCCGAGCGTCTGGGTGCCCGCGCCCGGGCGGAAGTAGGTAACGGCTTTGCCCTGGTTGCCCCCGGCGAGGCCGGAGAGGCTGAACGAGGGGACAGAGGAGAGGGTCGAGGCTTCGGAGGAGTTGGGGAACCGGGCCGCGCCAAAAACGGCGCCAACCGCGAGCATCACGATGAGTACGTGAACCGTGAGTCGCCCATGGCGCCCTGCATGCGCGTGGGATCGTGCGCGTGTTCCCTCGATACCCATAAAGCGTCCGGTCAGGTTACGGCGGTGGAGCGAACCATCGCCACAGGCTGAGCCTTGCCTAACCTTGCTCGC
Source organism: Dehalococcoidia bacterium (assembly GCA_023382755.1). Lineage (GTDB taxonomy): Bacteria > Chloroflexota > Dehalococcoidia > Tepidiformales > Tepidiformaceae > Amarobacter. Next base: position 3,254 of record JAHDWR010000160.1, on the reverse strand, counting down.
ATTCTCCTTTACGTGCTATCCCCGCAGCCTCTGATTGCGGGAATGCCTGGCCCCTAGGGGATTCCTAGAGGTCCGTCCTCAAACTGGCGAGGAACTCCTCGTTGGTGGTTGTCCTCGCGATCCGTTCGAGCAGCCTTTCGGTGGCTTCGAGCTGGTTCGGCGAGTTCTGCGAAATCATAGCCGTCATCCGGCGCACGAGCCAGACACCTTTCAGTGTCTTTTCATCAAGCAATAGCTCTTCCCGGCGCGTGCTACTGCCCTGGACATCGATCGCCGGGTAGAAGCGGCGTTCGGCCAGCTTGCGGTCGAGGCGCAGTTCGAGGTTGCCGGTGCCTTTGAACTCTTCGAACACGACCTCGTCCATGCGGGAGCCCGTATCGACGAGGCAGGTGGCGAGGACCGTGAGCGAACCGCCCTCTTCGCACTTGCGGGCGGCGCCGAAGAGGCGCTTGGGCGGATAGAGGGCAACCGGGTCGACGCCACCCGAGAGGGTGCGGCCGCTGGGCGGGAGGGCAAGGTTGTAGGCCCGGGTGAGCCGGGTGATCGAGTCGAGCAGGATGACGACATCCTTGCCGGCTTCGACCAGGCGCTTGGCGCGCTCGAGGGCCATCTCGGCGACGCGGGTGTGGTCTTCGACCGGTTCATCGAATGTGCTGCTCACGACTTCGCCGCGGACGCTGCGCTGCATGTCGGTGACTTCCTCGGGGCGTTCGCCGATGAGGAGGACCATGAGGTGGACATCCGGGTAGTTGGTGGCGATGCCGTTGGCGATGTTCTTCAGGAGCATCGTCTTCCCGGCCTTGGGAGGCGAGACGATGAGGCCGCGCTGGCCGCGCCCGATCGGGGCAATCAGGTCGATGAGGCGGTGGGTGAGGTTATCGGGGGTGGTTTCGAGCTTGAGTTGCTGGTTGGGGAAGATGGCGGTGAGGTTTTCGAAGTACGGGCGGCGCTTGGCGGTCTCGGGGTCCATCCCGTTGACTGCTTCGACCTTCAGGAGGCCGTAGTACTTCTCGTTGTCCTTCGGGTGGCGCACCTGCCCGGTGACGTAGTCGCCGGGGCGGAGGGCGAAGCGGCGGAGCTGCGACTGGGAAACGTAGATATCGTGGGGCCCGGGGAGCATGGACTCGCCGCGAAGGAAGCCGTAGTTCCCATCGTCACTGACTTCGAGGAAGCCGCCGGAAAAGACGTTGCCGCGGGCTTCGGCCTGGGCCTGGAGGAGGCGGAAGATGAGGTCGGACTTGCGAAGCACGCCGGCGTCTTCGAGGCCCATCTGGGCGCCGATTTCGATGAGCTGTTCGCGGGTTTTCTGTTCGAGTTCGGCGATATTGAGGGGGGCCATCTGGCGCTGGCCCTCGCGTTCGGCGCGTTCCGGGCGCTCTCCGCGTTCGGCGCGTTCGGCGCGTTCGCCGCGGTCGCGGTCTCCCCAGCGGCGCTCGCCACGCGGTTCGCGGCCTTCGCTACCGTCGCGGGGGCGCCACTGGCGTTCCTCGCGGGGCTGGCGATCCTCGGTGGGTGTGGTTTCGTCACGCGGCCGCTCATCGCGGCGGAACTGGCGCTCCTGGGGCTGCTGCTGTTCGCCTTCTTCCTTCGGCTCGCGCGGTTCGCGGCGGAACTGGCGTTCCCGGCGGGATGCAGGGGGCTGGTCCTCCGGCCGCTCGTTGCCGGCTTCGGGCGCCGAGGCGGCGGAGTCCGAGGTTACCGCGGCGACATCCACCACTTCGGTCTCCGGCGGCGCGGCCTTCGCGGCACGCGTGCGGCGGCGAGGTGCCGGCGGTGGGGTGCCGGATTCGGGCGCGGCGGTTTCGGTGTTGGGAGTGGTCTGTTCTTGGGTATCAGTTTCTTGCAATGGAGCTACCGTGTGCGTGCGTGTTGTGCCCGTGGAGGGTTGGGCAGTGTGGCCGTTGGAGGATGTAAGAAGGCCCGGGACGTAGAAGGGGACGCTGGTGAACGCCGGGTACCGGCGCCGTCCTGTCCAGCTATCCACAAGATACCGTGGGTGGTGAGCAGCGTGCAACTCACCTCATGCGGGGCCCCCGTAGCTTTGCAACTTCGGACGGGATCGCGTTGACTACGCGCGTCCGATGGAGGGAGGAGCATGCGCGTTGGCGCCGCCGCAATCGACATCACGCCGCCGGTGGGTACGGCGCTCGACGGATACGGCGGGCGGACCGACGTTTCGCTCGGCGTGCACGACCCGCTGTTCGCGCGGGCGTTCTACCTGGATGACGGGGCCACCGGGCTTGCGCTGGTGGTGTGCGACCTCATCGGCATCGGCAGCGTCCTGGCGGAGCGCGCACGCGAGCTGATCGCGGAGCGGCCCGGAATCGCGCCCGAAAACGTGCTGATCGCGGCGACGCACACGCATGCCGGGCCGGCGGGCGTGCGCGGGCGGGGCGAACCGGTGCTGGTGGAGGAGACCGCGAGGAAGATCGCCGGGGCGGTGCGGGTCGCCCACCGGGACGCGGTGGAGGCGCGCCTGAAGTACGGCGTGACGAAGCTGACGAGCATTGCCCAGAACCGGCGTGACCCGGCCGGGCCGATCGACAGCCGCCTGGACGTGCTGGCGGCCGACACGCCGGAGGGCGCAAACGTCGCGACGCTGGCGCGATACGCCTGCCACGCGACGACCCTCGAACGCGACAACCTGGAGATCACGGCGGAATACCCGGGCGCAGCCTGCCGGGTCATCGAGCAGGTGATTGGCGCGGGGACGAACGGCCTCTACTTCAACGGAGCCTGCGCGAACATCAACCCGGCCTGGATCAGGCAGGACTACGGCGACGTGCACCGGCTCGGGTCGATAGTGGGCGGAAAGGCGGCAGCACTCTCGCAGGAGTTGCGGCCACTGGGCATCAACCACCAGGCGCACAATATCCGCTGGGAAGAGCTGACCCACCGGCCGGTGGAGGCGGGGCGCCTGGTGGGGGGCTCGCTGAAGTCGGCGTCGCTGACGTTCGAGGCGCCCTACCGGAAGGGGCCGGTGGATGAGGATGTCGCACGCGAGCTGCAGCAGCTCGAAGCACAGTTTGCCACCGTGAGGCGAGGCGGGCCGGACAGCGAGCGGCGGGCAGTTGCCGCCCGGGTGACGATGGCGCGGATGGAGCGCGTTGCGCTCGCGCGGACCCGGGACAGGGGGCCGTCCCGCAAGGAAGAGGTGCAGGCGATGCGGCTGGGGGACGGCCTGTACGCGGTGGGGCTCCCGGGCGAGGTGTTCTACGAGACCGGGGAGGAGATCCGGAAGCAGAGCGGCATGG
>JAHDWR010000159.1 GCA_023382755.1 Dehalococcoidia bacterium | reverse complement strand
GGAGTACACAGGTATCTCGCCCAGGCCGGCGAGCGAGAAGTCCACGCCGCCATGCACCTGGCCGTACAGCCGCGGCGTCCCGAAGTAGTCCTCGACTCCCGCGTGCGCCTTCAGGGGGAGGTGAAAGCGCCGCCCACCGTTGGCTCGAAGGTCGCCTGGCGGCGGCTGTGGCGGGTCCGCCGCCATCGAGATCGCGCCTTCCGAGAGGCCGCCGGCACGATTGGAGAGGTCGCGCGCGGCCGTCTGTGTGCCGGCATCCCGGGCCAGGTCCGCGCCAGGCGATGGCGTGGGCGCCGTCCCCTGGTCGGCATCGCTCCCGGTGAACTCCATGAAGCCGATCGCGGCGACCACCGTAAGAACGGCGGCCCCTGCCGCAACGAACGGCCAGCGCGATTGGCGCTCCGGCTTGCGCCCCCTGCGCGATCGTGCGGGTTGGCGGGGGCGCGTCACTCCGCGACCTCCGTAGGGTCGTCGAACACAAGCGTCTCGCCCGGGGCGACCGCAATGGCCGCGCCGGCGGGGAGCTCGACAACACCCCTGGCGCCCCGCCCGCCGAAGGCTATCCCGACCCACGGCCGGACGTTCCGCGCGACCCGGGTCACCGTGCCATCGCGGTCGTAGAACACGGCATCGATGGGGAACCGCATGAACATCATATGGATGGAACTGCACGGCCTGATGTCGAGGGCCTTCCCGGATTCCAGGGCGGGGCGCAGCATGAGTCCACGCGTACGGCTCCATACACCGCGCGCCAGCTGCAGCTCCGTTGCCAGTACGGCCCCCGTCTCTCTCACTCGCAGCCCTACCATCGGTTCAACCCACCGCAACGACAGTACGACGTCTTCAATTCCAGAACGTTACGCGAACAGCCCCCGAGTGGCCATTCCGCGCAGGGGCGAGATTGCCTACCGGGACCGGTGGCGAAACGCCGTATACCGCCAGCGCCAGGCTACACGACCAGTTCCCGGCCCGCGGCCGTGAGCTGCCGCCGGCGCGCGGCGTGGTCGGGCATCAGGCGGGCCACCTCCTCCCAGAACCCGGCCTGGTGGTGCCGGTGGCGCAGGTGCGCGAGTTCGTGGACCACCACGTAATCCGCGAGGTGTGGATCGAACAGGACCAGGCGCCAGTTCAGCCGGATCGTGCCATCGGGCCCGCACGAACCCCAGCGGCGCTTCTGGTCGCGGATGAGCACTCTCGCCGGCTCAAGACCGGAAACGGCCGCCCAGCGGTGCACGATCCCGGGGAGCACCTCGGCTGCGCGCGCACGGTACCAGGCCGCCACCGCCTGGCGGACCGCTGCAGGCTGGCGCTCACCGGGAAGCGATCCCGGAAGTTCGACCGCCAGGGCCGCGCCTTCGCGCCGCACAAAGGCCCGGCTGCCGGAGTGGACCGCCACCCGGAGCGCGAGGTTCTCGCCGCGAAACGGCAGCGTGTCGCCATCCCGGAGTGCCTGGGATGGAGCTTCCGCGACACCACCGCCCAGCCGTCCCGCTATCCAGGTCGCCCGTTTGGCCAGCAACGCCAGCAGCTGGGTATCGGTCATCGCCATCGGCGCCGCGACCTTCACGCGGCCCGCTTCCACGGCGATGGCAACGCTCCGCAACCGCCGCGCGCTCCTCGTGACGGCCACCGTCACCCGCGCGCCCGCAAGGTCGATGGCGAGTTCGCTGGCGCGGGTCCGGCGGTCTCCACGGTCGAACTGGGTCCTGGTCACGTCGCACGACTCCGCCCGGTGTGCCTTCGCGGCCGGCCCCGTCCGGGCTCATCGCGATCGCCACTTACTCCTGGCAAGCTCGCCTCGCTGCCTCGACCAGCCCTTCCGAGACGCTGGGGTGCCACGCGATCGTCGCGGCGAGGTCATGGATGGTCGCTTCCGCCTGCATCAGCGAGGCGGCCACCGAGACGACCTCCGCCGCCTCCGGGCCAACGGCATGCACACCGAGGATTTCGCCGAGTCCGCGGTCGGCCACGACCTTCACGAGACCCGTGCGCGCCCCCAGGGTGAGGGCTCGCGCGTTGTAGGACATGTCGAACACGCCGGCGACCGGGTCGCGGCCCGCAGCACGCGCGGCGTCTTCGGTCAGGCCGGCCCATGCGATCCCCGGGACGGTGTGCAACAGCCGGGGGATACCGTCCAGCCGGGTCGTCGCGGTGCCACCGGTTGCGTTCACCGCTGCGACATCCCCCATGTGGGAGGCCACACTCGAGAGCATCGCCCCTCCAGTCACGTCACCGGCCGCGAAGATCCCTGGCACGTTGGTCGCGCAGCGCCGGTCCACCACGATCCGCCCATCACAGGCGACCCCGGCCGCCTCGAGGCCGAGCGCCTCGAACCATGGCTTCCGGACATCGACCGCCACCACAAGCTCAGCCGCCACACGGGTCGTTCCGCCGCTGTGGTCGACCTCGACCGTACCGATCTCCGCGCCGGCCACTCGGGCGCCCTCGAACACGGTGACACCAAGGCCCGCCAGGCCCGCGCGCGCCGCGGACGCGACGGTTGGGTCGAGCTTCGGCAGCAGGCGTGGCCTGGCCGTCACAAGACTGACCTGGCTGCCGGCGATCGCCAGCAGCGTCGCATACTCGATCCCGAACGGGACCTCTCCGGGCCCGTCGGCAAGGACCACCGCGGACCCCGGCGCGGCGGCAAGTGACTGGATCACGTCCGCGGTCACGACCCGGTCCGGCGGGACCCCTTGGAGGACCGGCGGCTCCCAGCGCGTGCCGGTGGCGATGATGAACGCCTCCGCGCTCAGTGAGGTCGGGCCCGCTTCGCCGAGCACCTGGACCGAGCTCGCCGACTCGAACCGTGCCCGGCCCGCGATGACCTCCACCTTCCCAAGCCGGAGCGCCGTCCGAATGCCGTCGGACATTTGCCTGACGAGGGCGTCCTTGCGTGCAGTCGCCCGGGCGAAGTTGAACTCGCCGCCCACCGAAACGATACCCATCACGGCGAGCTCCTGCGCCTCCACGTAGCGCACCGCCGGGTCGATCAGCAGGTTGGTCGGGATGCAGGCGTGGTGGACGCACGCGCCGCCCGGCTTTTCCGCTTCGACGAGCGCAACCGAGGCCCCGCGGGCCGCTACCGTGAGCGAAGCGGCATAACCCGCCGGGCCGCCGCCGATGACCACCACGTCGAAGTCGGCCATCAGACGAGGAGCCTGTAGGGGGCTTCGAGCAGTTCGCACACCGTGTTGAGAAATGCCGCCCCGGGCGCGCCATCGACGGCCCGGTGGTCGATCGTCAGGCTCAGCGTCATCTGCCGCTGCTTCACGGGACGGTCGCCATCCCACGCCATCCCCTCGCGGATACGCCCGACGCCGAGGATCGCCACGTTCGGCGGGTTGATGACCGGGGTGAAGAAGTCCACGCCCGCCATCCCCAGGGCTGTCACGGAAAACGTCCCGCCGGCCATGTCGTCCAACCCGAGAGTGCCTCCCCGCGCGGCCGCGGCCAGGCGCGTCGACTCGCCAGCCAGTTCCTTCAATGAAAGGGCGTCCGCGTCGCGGATCACCGGTACGACGAGCCCGTCCTCCAGCGCGACCGCCATACCGACATGGATGTGCGGCAAGAGCTCGATCCCGGTTTCTCGCACCGTGGCGTTGAGCAGTGGGTGCAGGGCCAGCGCCTTCGCCGCCGCCTTGATGACCAGGTCGGTGTAGGACGGCTTGACGCCATCGGCCTCCCACTCCGTGACGAGCGCCGCCCGGAGCTTTACCGCCTCATCCATGGTCACCTCCATCGCCATGCTGAGCTGCGCCATTTCCCGCAGGCTGGCGTGCATCCGCTCGGCGATGACTTTGCGCATGCCGCGCAAGGGGATCACGCGGCCGGGCGGGCGCTCTCCGGCTGCGCGCGGTCCCGCCGTTGCACCCGGCGTGGGCCGCCCCGCGCCGAATGCCTCAACATCCTCCTTTGTGATCCGCCCGCCGGGGCCGGTGCCCGGGACCAGCGCCAGGTCGATGCCGAGCTGCTCCGAGAGCCTCCGGGCAAGCGGCGAGGCGCGCAGCTCGCCGTCGCGCGGCACTGCTGGCGGGGCCGGGGCCGCCATCGCCTCCGCCGCCGGGGCCGCGATGTGGGCGCGCACATCCGCCTCCGTCACGCGGCCGGAAGGCCCCGTCCCGGCGACAGCCGAAAGCGGGATCCCCGCCGCCTGGGCCAACCGCCGGGCGATCGGCGAGGCGGGGACGCGGTCTGCGCCGTCCGCCGGCGGGGATGCCGCCACGCCAGCCCCCCCGGGAGGAGGCTCCCCCGGCGCCAGGATGTGGGCAATCAAGGCCCCCGGCTCAAGGGTCGCTCCCGCCGGCGCGACGTGGTGGACCACGCCGGTCGCGTCCGCTTCGACCTCCAGTTCGATCTTCTCGGTCTCCATGCGATAGAGCGGCTGGCCCTTCTCCACCGTCCCACCGTCTGGGACGTACCACTCCGCGACCACCCCCTCGGTCATGGTCATCCCCGCCTTCACCAGGAGTACTTCAGTGGCCATGCGCTGCCTCGATCTCTGTGGATTGGAAGAAGCCCAGGGACGCGGCCAGGTTCATGACCAGCGGCACGTCCACCACCATGGGACCATCACGCCTCACGGTGAACCGGGCGCCCTGCCCCGGCTTCAGACGCCGTTCCCGCTCGCCATCCAGGGCAAGCACGCCCGGGCCGTGCACCTCGACCACCTCGCCGAGACCGATCCTCCGGGCCGAGCGCACCTGGACGGCCGCATAGAGGCCGGGCGCGATCGGCGCGGTGACGGTCCGGCACCCGGGGCCGGCTTCGACAACCAGGCCGGCATCGGCATCGCCGGGGACCGGGTCCAGCATGCCGCCAATGGCCGACATCCCCACGACGGCCGGCTCGGCTCGAGCGAGCACCAGCGTGCTCACGCGGGCGGGGTTCCAGATCGCCCGTGCCCCCACGAACGCCTCATCCAGCAGGACCGCGTCGATGAGCGCCAGGTCACCGGGTTCACCATCGATGTCGACGTGGACCATCTTCGCCTGCCGGCTGGCGTCGCCCAGCCGTACCACACCGCAAGCGATCAGCGCCGCAGCCGCCCCCGCGACCGTGCCCTCGATCATCTGCGGGAACACATTGTTCGTGCCGGTAGACACCGCCACCAACGGGGCATCCGGCCACCCGCGGACGAACGCGCGGTTCGTGCCATCTCCTCCGAGCGTGATCACGCACCCCGCGCCGAGAGCCCTCAGTCCCTCGGCGGCACGCACCGTGTCGATTGCGCTTCCCGTGCCTGGCGAGGGCAGTGCTTCGACCTGCGCGGCATCCTCGAGCCCGGCGAGGGCCGCTGCCGCCAGGCCGTGGGAGTCCGCCAGGTAAACGAACCGGTCGGCCCCGGCCGCCAGCGCCCCCAACGCGGCCCGGCGGGCGATACTCACCTTCTCCCCGTTGTCGAACACCGAGGCGCTCGCAACGAGCCGGCGGATATCCTTCCCCGAGGCCGGGTTGACAACGAGGCCGACCGCACCGGCCACGGGTCAGGCCTGCCTGCCGAGGAGTCGCCGCACTTCGGCTGCGATCTTCTCCGCGCCTGGCATGTACTCCTTTTCGAGCACGGGACTGAACGGCACCGGCGTGAACGGCGCGCCTAACCGGCCCACGGGGGCGTCCAGGTAGTCGAACGCCTCCTCCTGGATCTGGGCGGCGAACTCGGCGCCAATGCCGCCGAAACGGACCGCCTCGTGCGCCACCAGGGCGCGGTGCGTCTTTTTCACCGAGGCGACCACGGTCTCCGTGTCGAACGGCTGCAACGTCCGCGGGTCAATCACCTCGACATCGAGTCCCTCGCCGGCGAGCAGTTCGGCAGCCTTCACGCTTTCGCTGACCATCCGTCCGGTGGCCAGGATGGTGAAGTTCGAGCCCGCCCGCACCACATGGGCCCTGCCCAGCGGGATTTCGTAAAGCTCCTCCGGTACGTGCGCCCGCATCCCGAGGATCGTCTTCGTATTCACGACGATGACCGGGTTGTCATCCCGGACCGCCGCAACCATGAGGCCCTTCGCCTCGTACGGGCCCGAAGGCATCACCACCTTCAGCCCCGGCACATGGCAGAACCACGCCTCGAGGCTCTGGCTGTGCTGCGCCGCCATGCTGGTGCCGGCGCCGGCCATGGTGTGGATCGTCAGCGGGAGCTTCGCTTTGCCGCCGAACATGTACTTCATCTTGGCGATCTGGTTCACCACTTCGTCCATGCAGACGCCCATGAAGTCCATGAACATGATGTCGATGATGGGCCGCAGCCCCGTTGCCGCGGCGCCCAGGCCAAGGCCCATCAGCCCGGACTCCGCGATGGGCGTATCGACCACGCGCTGAGGGCCGAATTCGTTCAGGAGGCCCCGGGTTACGCCGAACACGCTGCCGTACAGGGCCACGTCCTCGCCGGCGATGAATATGTTCGGGTCCTCTCGCATGAGCTGGGCGAACGCCTCCGCAACGGCGGACACGTACGGGATTTCGCGCGTTGCGGCCGCTTCCATGGTCGTCATGCTCCACCTCCGGCAGTGGTGTAGATGTCCTCCATGAGCGCTGAAGGTTCCGGGAAGGGGCTTGCCTCGGCGAACGCGATCGCCTCGCGGACTTCGGCCAGCACAGCTTCGTGGACTGCCGCCGCTGCCTCCGGGGAGAGCAGGCCCTGTTCGGCCAACCGGGCCTCCATCAGGTCGATGGGGTCGCGCTGCCGCCATTCCAGCACTTCGCTGTCCTCGCGGTAGATGACCCCCATGCCCCGGACGCCGACATGGTCGTAGTAGCGGTAGGTCTTGTACTCGAGGAAGGTGGGCCCTTCGCCACGCCGCGCGCGGGCTATCGCCTCCCCGGCCGATTCGAACACTGCCAGCGCATCCATCCCGTCGACCACGATGCCGGGCATGCCGTAACCCGCGGCCCGGTCGGCGATGTCGTGGATTGCCTGGTGGCGCTCCTGCCGCGTGAACTCGCCGAACCCGTTGTTCTCGCAGATGAAGACGACCGGCAGCTTATAAAGCGCCGCCATGTTCGCCGCTTCGTGGAAGGTACCTTCGTTGCTCGCGCCATCCCCGAAGAAGCAGCAGGTGACGCCATCCGTGCCACGGTACTTGTTCGAAAACGCCGCGCCGATCGCGATGGGCGGCCCCGCGCCAACGATGCCGTTCGCCCCCAGCATCCCCAGGTCGAGGTCCGAGATGTGCATGCTCCCGCCCTTGCCCTTGCAGTACCCGGTCGCCCGGCCGAAGAGCTCGGCGTACATCTTCTTCAAATCGCCGCCCTTGGCCACCAGGTGGCCGTGGCCCCTGTGGGTGCTGGTGATCTGGTCGCTGTCGCGCAGGTGCACCATCACGCCCGCGGCGACGGCTTCCTCGCCGACGTAGAGGTGGAGTGCCCCCGGGATCTTCCCGGACTCCATGAGCTTCCCCGCCTCTTCCTCGAAGGTGCGGATGCGCACCATCCGGTGGTGGATATCCAGGAGCACCTCATTCGTGATGCCAGCCATCGGCTATCCCCTTTGCTGCCAGGTTGGCGACAGCATAGTGCGTGGCGGCACCCTCCCGCGAGGCCAGGTACCGGCGGGCCCGGCCCCGGAGCATGACGGCGATCATAGGCGCGGAGAGAGCCGGTCAGGAGGATGCTCCATACCTGCCCACAGGCTCGCCGGCCGGGAACAACCGGCCACGCGTCGTGCTCCAGCCCGGAGAAAGATGCCCGGAATCATACCCCCGGGGCCATCCGAACCGTCAGAGTGTGGGCCGGCGGTCTCGCTCGCCTCCTCCGGCGCGGCGGGAATGCTCCGGTTCGGTGCCCTCGAACTTCCGTGGACCCGGCCCGGTGACCCCAGATGAAAGCGCAGGACCCTGGACCATGGAACTCAAGCAAGTCATCGGCAGGCGCCGGACCATCCGGATCTTCCTCCCCTTCCGCCCCGTCGAACGGGAGAAGGTCCAGAAGATGCTCGAAGCCGCCCGTCGCGCCTCGTGCGCCGGGAACGTGATGAACGTCCGGGCAATCGTGATCTGGCGCGAGCAGGCCGACCCGAAGGTCATCAAGGCCATCGCCCCTCGCATTGGTTACCAGCAGATGCACACGGCGCCGGTTTTCATCTTCTGGTACAGCGAGAGCTCCGTGTACCACGGCGACGCGTGGCCGGACAGCGTCCTGCGGCTCGCGGATGCGCGACGGATCGGGCTCCGCGTCGAAGACACTTATGCCGAAGTGAACGACAAGCTGCGTCCGATGTTCCTGATGGCCGGGCAGCAGATGGGCGTCGCCCCGCTTGCATTCATGGATGTCGGCCAGGCAGTCGCCCAGGCAACCCTGGTCGCCTACGAGGAAGGCCTGGGCTCGTGCCTGATGTCGAGCCC
>JAHDWR010000158.1 GCA_023382755.1 Dehalococcoidia bacterium | reverse complement strand
TACATGATGTGGCCAACCGGCAGCCAGCTCATCAAGAGGGGTAAGAAGCGAGCTTCGGGGTCGGCCTCCGCGGGGCTAGAGGCAGACTGCCCCGACCCATAAGAGGCCGTGCGCTGCGAGCGGCAGCGTTGAGAGCCCGGCCACGAGCCAGACCAGTGGCAGCTTGCTCGGATTCGCCGGCTCGGCGGACGAGGCTAGCGCTTCCAGCCGCTCCAGCGTGCCCGCGCCGGTGAGGCTCGCGGCGACCGATGGGCTCGACGAGCCGGCCGCGGCGACGACGGCCTCAAAGAGGTGTCGCCGTTCGGCGCCGGCCGCAAGCGCTGCACGGTCAGCGGCGAACTCGCATTCGAGGGCCAAAGCAGCCACCGCACGGCGGACGGGGGCGACTGACCGGAAGGCGGTTTCCAGGGCCGCAAGCGCCAATCGCCAAACGACATGATGGCCACGCTGGTGCTCGCGCTCGTGCAGGATGGCGGCGCGAAACGCCGAAGGTTCCAATCGTTCGAGGGAGCCGACACTCGCGTAGATGCGAGGACGCACCACTCCGGCTGTGAAGAACTGAACGCCGGGCGAAGCAAACAGCCAAAATACAATCCCATCGCCGGTGGTTCGCGGTTCGGACTCCCGGCGCAGGATCCCCAGGACGGTCGCCTGCCTCGCCCAGGCCAGGCCGAGGCGTGGCAGATGCGCCAACGGCACGAGACTCGCCCCGAAGAGCATGAACAACGCGATGACCGCCGCATCTCGCAATTCGTGTGGCAGTCCGTTCTCGCCGGCCTCGACAAGGTGAGTCGCAATGGGATGGAGGGTCAGCAGCGGAGCGCCAATCACGCCAGCAACCGCCAAGAGCACCAGGAGGCGGCTCGACCATCTCACTCTGGCGACCTCAGCTTTGCCCTGAGCACCTCGAATGAGGCCGGGTCGACGCGCTCGGCTTCAGCGAGGAAGGCGGCCATGCCGGCTTCGCCCAGTCCACCAAGGACAGCGGCGAGATCGTGTCCGCGCCTTCGCGCGAAGTCCTCGCGAGAGAGCGCGGGAGAGTACACATGTGCCCGGCCGGCTTCCCGGCGCTGCAGGAGGCCCTTCTTATGGAGGCGCTGGAGGACCGTCAGGATCGTGGTGTAGGCGAGCCCCCGCGGCATGCCGACGCGTTCGTGCACCGCCGGGGTGGAGAGCCCTGGTTCTGACCAGAGTGCCTCCATGACCGCGGCTTCGAGTTCGCCCGGATGGGAAAGGTCTCGGCTCACGGGAGCATTCTACTGCAGCTGTAGTAGCTGGGGCTGGCCGGGTGGACCAGATGATTGGGCCAGCCGGCCGTTTGGGGTTCGGCCCCGGTAAAGCCTGGCGCGGCGAAGGGTCAACCGGGCCCACCCCGAGGGGCTGGTTGACCCTCCCGGGGATGGGCTCGGCAAGCGACAGTACCAGCGACTACGACAGGAGGTAGTAGATGTGAACAATCAGGAGCGAACGCCCACGGAACGAATCCAGGACACGGCACAGACGGGGATGTTCGTCATGATGGCGATGATGGCCGTCTGCTGCATCGCGGTGCTCGCCCTGGTTGCGCTCATCCCCCTGCTCGGGTGGCCGGTTGGCGTAGTCACGGCAGTGGCCGTTGGTGCAGCCGTGATGTACGCCCATATGAAGTTCATGAACCACGGCGCTCACCACTAAGGCTGCGCCGGAAGGGAAAGGAGTCAGTCATGAAGCGCCCTATCGCGATAACTGGGCTCGGCGCGGTGATTGTTGCGGCTGCGGTTGCCGGCGGCGTTGGCGTTGCCTTCGCGCTTGGCGGAGGAGACGACGCTGACGGCCACGGAACGATGACCGGAATGACGATGCAGATGGACCCCGCAACGATGGAGTCCCACATGCGGGAGATGATGGGCGACGACGCGTTCGAAACGATGCAGGAACACATGCTCCGGGCACTCGGCGAAGAAGGGTACGCCGGCATGCTCGACCGGATGGCGGACGGCTGCAGCGCGGAAGGAATGGCCATGAGCAGCTCCGCTTCGGACCCGACGGACCACCTGGGACACCACCCGGGTTCTGCCAGCGACTGAGTTCGAGACGAGGGTAAAGGGAGGGTTCCCATGTCCAACAGGCAGGTCCTGGCAACAGTAGTGGTACTGCTCGTGATCGTCGGGGCGACGGGCGCCTGGAGCGTGAGCCGGGTCCTGTCCGGGGCGTCGGACCAGGCCGATCACGAGTGGGCGCTCTCGGAACAGGACGCGCCGGTGGTTGCTGCGTACCTCTACGCCGGGTCGCACCGGGCCGAGGCCGAGCGGATCCCCTGCTACTGCGGATGTTGGGACCTTGAACACGGCAGCCTCCTCGACTGCTTCATCGCCAGGGACGGCCGCTACGAGGAGCACGCCTCTTTTTGCACGATTTGCCTCGATGAACTGGCCGACCTGCGCCGCTTCCTCGAGTCGGGCCAGGGTATCGAAGCGGCCCGCAGCTACATCGACGCAACGTACTCCGGGCTCGGAAAGCCCACGGATACTTCGTAGGGACAGCCCGGGCCGCACCAGCCTGGAAGGAGGCCGAAGATGTGGGACGGTTCGCACGACATGGGCGGGTGGATGATCCTCTGGATGACTCTTGGCGGTCTGACCTGGGTCCTCCTGGCGGCGCTGCTGGCATCCGTCATCACGGGCGGGTGGAACCGCCGGAACGCTGAACGCGAACGCGAGTCGCCCCTCGATGTCGCGCGCCGGCGGTACGCATCGGGCGAGCTGAGCGAGGATGAATTCGAGCGGATTCGCCGCAACCTGAACTGAAGCCCGAGAGCTCTGCCCGTAAGGCTGACTTTGCCGCTGGCTCCGTGACTCGGACCAGCGGCAAAGTCGTTTCAGGGCTTGCCAGAACTTTTACGACAAGCTGTAGTAATACGGTCGAACAGCCCCCGGGTATCAGTCTTTTGGCGGACGCCGCATTAGGATAGGGGGGTATCCTATTCATATCACTTCGCGAGGAGTCTCCCCATGGACCACCACGACCACGCCGCGATGCCCGCCCCGAACACAACGGGCCTAAAGGCCGCACACGCCATGCCACCAGAAGCCCGGAACGGACGAGACCACGAGCCGGCACATCCAGTCGGCGGGCATGACCACTCGGCAATGATGTCCGACCCGTCCATGGCGGCCGCCATGGAGCGGGACATGCGCAACCGGTTCCTGGTCTCCCTCGTCCTCACCATACCGGTGATCCTGTATTCGGAACTGGGCAAGACCATCTTCGGAGCGACCCCGCCAGACTTCGGCCTCGGGATGCAGTGGATGGCGTTCGGCTTCGCAACACCCGTGGTAGTCTACGGGGGCTGGGTGTTCATCCGGGGCGCCTTCGAGGCGCTGCGTTCCCGCAGACTCGATATGTCGGTCCTCATCACGACCGGCGTCGCGGCAGCCTACCTCTTCAGCGCGGGGATCACTTTGTCCGGCGGGCACGAAGTGTTCTTCGAAGCGGCGGCGATGCTGATCACGTTCGTCCTCTTCGGCCACTGGATGGAAATGAAGAGCCGCCGCGGGACGACCGACGCGCTTCGCGCGCTCCTCGCGCTGGTGCCCGAACGCGCCATCGTCGTGAGGGACGGCGTCGAGGTGGAAGTAGACACGGCGGATGTCGTGAGCGGCGACCTAGTGCGCATTCGGGCGGGCCAGCGCGTGCCCGTCGATGGCGTCATCGAATCTGGGACGAGTTCGCTGGACGAGTCTCTCGTCAGTGGCGAATCGCTGCCGGTGGAACGTTCCGCCGGCGACGAACTCGTCGCCGGGAGCGTCAATGGGGAGGGCGCGTTACTCATCCGGGCCTCAGGCACCGGCAGCGAGACTGTGCTCGGGCGGATCATCGCCCTCGTCCAGAACGCGCAGGCGTCGAGGGCCCCGGCCCAGCGGCTCGCTGACCGGGCCGCGGCGGTGCTCGTTGTGGTCGCCATCGGTTCAGGACTGGTGACGTTCGCGGCCTGGAGCGCATTCTCGACCGTGAGCGCCCTCACGGCGTTGACCTTCGCCATCTCAGCCGTCGTGATTGCCTGCCCGGATGCGCTTGGGCTTGCAACGCCAACCGTGGTGGCCGTCGGCACCGGTCTCGGGGCACGCCACAAGGTGCTCATCAAGGACGCAGCGACGCTCGAAGGCGTTTCGAGGATCGACGCCATCGTCCTGGACAAGACGGGGACGCTCACGGAGGGCAAGCCCCGGGTCGTCGAATTGGTTGCGATGGAGGGCTGGGAGCAGGGAGAGGTCTTGCGGCTTGCAGCCGGGCTGGAGGCCTCGTCCTCGCACCCGCTGGCGCTCGCTGTTGTCGCAAGGGCGCACGCCGCCGGACTGCATGCGCTCCCGAAGTATGAGCACGCGGAGAACGTACCGGGCTACGGCACGGTAGGGCTCGTCGAGGGACGGCGCCTGGCTGCCGGCAACCTGGAATTGCTCAGGCGCGAAGGCATCGACACCGCCGAAATCGAACGCGTTGCCAGCCGGATGGCCAGCGCCGGCCGGAGCGTCGTTGCCATCGGTATCGACGGCCAGGCGGCGGGACTTGTCGCGATCGCCGATGTGATTCGCCGCTCGGCGGCGCCAACCGTTGCCGCCCTGCGCGCACTCGGCATCGAGGTCGCGCTCCTCACCGGCGACAACCAGGGCACCGCCACCGCCGTCGCCCGCGAGGCCGGGATCGACCGAGTCTTCGCCAACGTGAAGCCAGCCGATAAGGCCAACTACGTCCGCCAGTTGCAGTCGGAGGGCCGAAAGGTCGCCATGGTCGGCGACGGCATCAACGATGCCCCGGCCCTTGCTGCGGCGGACATCGGCATCGCCATCGGGGCGGGCACCGATGTGGCGATCGAGACAGCCTCGGTGGTGTTGATGCGGAGCGACCCGGCCGACATCCTCAAGGCCATCGACCTCAGCCGTGCGACCGTGCGGAAGATGAAGCAAAACCTCTTCTGGGCCTCGATCTACAACCTGCTGGCGATCCCGGTGGCGGCCGGAGCCCTCTACAACGCAACCGGATTGCAGCTTCGCCCCGAGGTCGCCGCGTTGCTCATGTCGCTCTCGTCGATCATCGTCGCCACCAATGCGGTGCTCCTCAAGCGCGAAAGTGGGCGCCTGGAGGCGATCGGCAACTTCGCCCTCGGACCGGACCATTCCGCGCTAACCCACGGAGCGGCGGCATGAAGCGTGAGATGCGGCTGCTTTGCCTGCTCTTGACCTGGCCGTGTGGCTCGCAGCGGCAAGGAACCTGATACTACTACCTAATGTCGTAGATCGCGACCTTCACCATCCCAGGAGGACACCCATGTTTCGAAGAACCGCAACCCTGCTCCCCGCCCTGCTGATACTGTCGCTGGCGCTCCTCATCGCCGCGGCGTGTGGCGGCGACGACGACGATGACCACGGGATGGACGGCGGCATGGGCGGGATGATGACCGGGAACGCGCCCGCCGGTTCGATCCGGGTGGGGCTGGTGAATTGGGCCGTCGAGCCTGAAAAAACCTCTGCGCCCGCTGGCGAAGTCACATTCTGGGCAGTGCACGACATGGCGCACACTCACGATAGCGGCGCAGGCGGAGACATCCACGACCTCCAGGTGATGCGCAAGACCGCCGACGGGTCGTTCGAGCTCGTGGGTGAAGTCAAGGACCTCAGGATGGGTGACGCGAAAGCGCTGACCCTCAACCTCACGCCCGGCGAGTATGAGCTTGCCTGCACAGTGGTGGAGGTCGTAGGCGATCAGGCCATCGGCCACTATACGAAAGGGATGTGGACGCCGTTCACGGTGACCGGGTAGGGATCAGGTGGAGTCCCGCGCAGTCACTTCCTTGCTCCCCGGGCCTGACGGCCGATCGGCGCACGAAAACGGACCGCTCGTCCGTCCCCGGGAGTGAACCGACGATGGAAACTGGTTACTACAAAAGGTAGTAGTACAGGCTGGAGTAACAAGAATGGCCATCACGACCTCCCGTACCGTTCTCGCGCTGGTTGCGGCCATCCTTGTTACCGCCCCGGTGGCGGCAGCCTGCGGAGCTGGTGACGAAGCGACGCCAGGAGCGGCGACCCCAGTAGCAACCGTGGGCCAGGACCAGGCTCACACGGACCACGAGGCGGAGATCGACCAGAAGAACATGAAGTTCATCCCTGAGCGCGTCTCAGTGAAGGTCGGGGAGACCGTGCTGATCAAGAACAGCGAGACCGCCATCCACACAGGCAACATCAACGGGGAAAACGTCACCGGGAACATGAAGAAGGGCGATGCAACCACCTGGACCGCGACCGAGCCCGGTGAATATGCGGTCACCTGTGAGTACCACCCACAGATGAAGGCCACCATCGTGGTGACGTCGTAAGGCGCCGGCCCGGCTGTTCGGTACGGCCCTGCCGCCCGAGACAAGGTTCATCAAACATCCGGCGTGGCCCGCCGTAAGGAGAATCGATGAAGGATCCAACGAGAAGAACGGAACGGCCGCAGCAGGCCCGGAAGGGGCTGGTCACGCTCACCCGCGTGGTGGTCCTCGGCGTCCTCGTCCTGGCCGCATTCGGCGCCGGGGTGCAGTTCTTCAGCTCGGCAGGGAACTCGGACGGAGACGCGGATGCCAACTGGACGCCGGATCAGGCCTTGCCTGCCGCTGGAGTGCAGGGGCTCAGCGTCGAAGTCGCGCAACCCGTCGTCGACCTGGGACGAGTGGCACTTAGCACGCCGGCCGAGGGTCAGTGGCTACTGCGCAACACCGGGACGGGTTCCATCAGCGTGGGGAGGCCATCCATCGAAGTCCTGGAGGGCTGCTGACCGACCCAGCCGGTTGTGGGTGCCACAACCATTGAACCCGGAGACGCAGTGCCGGTCGTGCTCTCGCTGCCCATGGGTATGCACTCGGGCATGGACGGCCCTCACCTCTTCCGGATCGTCGTGCCGCTTCGAGATGCGGGAGGGGAAACTGGCGAGGTCCAGGTGTACTTCAAGGCCCTGTTCAAGTAGCCAAACACGAAGGAACCGTCGAATGTTGCCCGGCAAGACCGGCCGAAACTCGGCAACTTATCGTCAAGTCCAGATTCGAATTCTGGTAGGCCAGGAGAGATTCGCACTCTCCGATCAATGGATCAAAAGTCCGGACTGGGTTGTGCCGGTGAGTGCTGACCTGTGTCGGACAGGGTGCTCCAGATTCAAATCGACCCTTATTGTGTTGCCTGAGTGGTGCCAGAAGGTGCTCCGTTATGCTGCGTCCGTCGGTGAAATGTCGGTAAGAATGTCGGTGCGGATTCCGGTGTCCGTTTCTTTCGTTAGACGTCAGCATCTGTCGCGATCAGGCGTCAGAATGGAACGAGTGGTGAGAGATGAGTATTGACGCCTACACGACCGACGACAACGGCCTAACACACGAACCCTTATCGAGGGACTGGACCCGATGGGTCTCCGCGAGCCGGACCCGGAACTGGTGCCTGAACAACGCCCTCCAGGACTGGCTGGAACGGTATGGCGAAGCGGCCGGGTTCATCAAAGACCCGGCGGTCGATGAACGCACGGACTTCCTCCAGTTCATCTTTGCGAAGGGCCGTCAGTTCGAGACTGAGGTCGTGAAGCTCCTCCACGAGCGCGTCGGCGTGGTTGCCGTCGACTGCGCCGACTGGCCAACCCAGTCGTTCGACGCTTGCCGTCAGACGTTCGAGGCGATGGCCCGCGGAGAACCGATCATTCACCAGGGAGTCGTGTGGAACCCCTCGAACGAGACCTACGGTGCACCTGACCTGCTGGTGCGGAGCGACGTGCTTCGCTCGCTGTTCCCCGGCGCCCTGAGTGAGGCCCCCTCGTGTTCCACTGGTCGCCGGCAGAGTCGAGCTGGTTGACGAACGGATTCAAGTCCGCGCGCTCCCGTCACCCGGTCCGGTCTGGGAGTTGGGCGGAACCCAACTGGTTCGACTTCCTGGTGAAGGTGATGCGAGAGGAGCCCGTCATCATTCGAGGGCCCATGGGTTTCGGTCTGAAGAAGGTCGCGCGCGCCGTCAGGGGTCATGGCCTTATCACCACCGACTGGGAGGACAGCATCGTGGACGGCCTTGGCGCGATGGTCGGTGCATGGCGCTGCTATGAGGAGGCGAAAGCGGACGGGACGCCAGTCATGGCGTTGCCACTCATGGAACAAATCCGCCGCTACAACGAGGTGGACTGCCAGGTGATGCAGGAGGCAGTGGAGTACTTCGAAGCAACCTCTGAGAGTTCACCCGCACGGGGGGCTTGCCGTACCTGGCAGGAGTCCCGACGGACGGTTCATTCGAGTTGGCTCGCCGCCTCGACAGCCTCGCCCGCATCAAGGCGCAGCTTGGCGATGCTGTGAAACTCGGTGGGTGCTACGCCTGCAGCAACGAGATACCTCGTGAACCGGGCATGGCCGTCGGCTGCGAGATTCCTGCGAACCTCGGTCATTGTCCAACTCGAATCGGACCAGGTATCGGCCGCGACGCCAGGAGTCTTCGAGACACAATGGCGTAAGGCTTGATGGGCTCGCTAAGCACGATGCCTAACACTAAGCCTGCTTCGTGGTATTCGGCGACCCCGTCAGGGAGTGCCAGGTAGATGGCCGTCGCATTGAGCCGAACCGATTATCATGACC
>JAHDWR010000157.1 GCA_023382755.1 Dehalococcoidia bacterium | reverse complement strand
GCGCGCCGCGCAACCTTGAGTGTCGCTCCATCCGGGATCAACGAATCGACTCTCAGCACGATTTCCCGTCCGTTGTCCCCCGGCCGCTCGGCCTTGGCCACAAGCACCCGGCGGCTGCCGCCCACCGCGAGCGGCACGTCGAATTCGAAGTGCGATGCGAGCGGCACCCGCGATGCCGCCGGCTCGAATGGCCGGTCGAACTTCACCGTGACCATCGACCGGAGGGTCGCCCTGCCATCGACCACGTCACGCTCCGCGACCGCCGAGCTGATGCCCGGCGGCGGCCCTCCTTCGTCTCCCTGCGCACACGCCACCAGCAGCAGCGCGAAGAGCGCCGGCAGGATCGCCAGGGTGGCCACACGGCGCGTCGGCAATCGAGGCCTCCTTACCGCCCCTTGTAGTCGGGCTTGCGCTTCTCGGCGAAGGCGCGCGGGCCTTCTTTCGCGTCCTGTGTCGCCATCAGCTTGCCAAGCAGCAGGTCCTCGAACGCGAGCCCGTTGTCGAGCGGCATATCGAGCCCGCGGTTGATCGATTCCTTCGCGGCACGCACCGCGAGCGGCCCGCGCTCGCAGATCGTGTTCGCGATCTGCCAGGCGCGGTCCATCAGCTCTTCCTTCGGCACGACATGCGAAACGAGCCCGATCCGCATCGCCGTCTCCGCGTCGATCTGCTCGGCCGTGAGGATCAGGTAGTTCGCCCACGCCTGCGGGATTGCCCGCGGCATCCGCTGCGTGCCGCCGGCGCCGGGCATGATCGCCCAGCGCACCTCCGGCAGCCCGAACCGGGCATCCGGCGAACAGATCCGGATGTCGCAGGTCAGCGCCAGCTCCATGCCGCCCGCCAGGCAGAACCCGTTGATCGCCGCGATGATCGGTTTGTAGATCGGCATCCGCTTGGTGAAGCCGCCGAACGGGACCGGCCGCCCGCCTTCGAACTGGTTCTCGCCCTTGGCCGTTGCCACCAGGTCCATCCCGGTTGAGAACGACTTCTGCCCGACCCCGGTGAGGATCGCGACGCGCAGGTTGTCGTCGTCCCGGAAGTCTTCCCACGCGCGGTACATCTCGCTCGATGTCTGCGCGTCGATCGCGTTCAGCGCCTGTTCCCGGTTGATGGTCAAGACGGCGACGGCGTCCTTCTTCTCGTAGATGATGTTCTTGAAAGAAAGGTCCGCCATGCAGCCACCTCGATTCGAGCGTTCCTGATGCGCCTGCAGGATACTCCCCCCGGCAATGCCCCTGCGAGCCTCCCGCGTTACCGCGAGGTCAAGGTCAAGCCCGGCGGCGCCGAATTCGCCTACGAAACCGGCCTCGTCCACCGCGACCGGACGCTCGTCATCGTGCGCTTCCTCATGCGCCAGGGTGGCGGGCCGCCCCGCCTCCCGGTCGAAGTGCCGGCCGGGTCGGTCTCCTACGGCTACTTCTGGGCGCGCCGGCCCTACAACGTCTACCGCTGGCTCCGCGCCGATGGCACGCTCATCGCCCACCGTTTCGACGCCGTCGCCGAAGTCCGCATCGCCGAGGACTCGGTCCGCTACCGCGACCTCGCGCTCGACTGGTGGGCCCTCCCCGACGGCACCCTGCTGGAGGAAGACCGCGACGAACTCGGTGCGCTCGCCGCTTCGGGAGCCCTCAGCGCGGCCGATGTCGAACGCGCGAACGAATGCGCCCGCCAGGTCTTCAGCCGCTACCGCCACATCATCGACGAAGTGGTGGCCTTGGAGCGGCGTTACGTGACACCCTGACCCCTTTACACCCACTCCCCCGCGCTGAATACTCCGGCCCATGTTCAAAGCCCTGCGCCGCTACCTCAACGCCGCTCTCATCGGGTTCATCGTCACCTTCGTCGTCTACCTCTTCGTCCGCTTCGACCCCGATAAGATCGTGCTCGGCATCGTCATCTCCCTGATCGGCGCCGCCGCCGCCCTCATCGGCTACATCTACCTCGACCGCAAGTTCGGCAGCGACGAAATCGTCTATGACAAAGATGGAAACCCCATCCGCCGGTAGCCGCTGAACCGTCGCGGCGGCACACTCCGCATGTGAACTTCACCAGTCTCGCGGGCACGCGCGCGGCGTTCGGTGCGCTCTCGCCCCACCGCCAGGGTCTCCTGGCTGTGCTCGCGGCGGCCGTCCTCTGGAGCAGTGGCGGGCTCTTCATCAAGTGGGTCTCCCTCGATGCGCTCGGCGTCACGATGTGGCGCTCGCTCCTGGCGGGCATAACCATGTGGGTGGTTGCCCGGCCCACTGTCCGCCCGCCGTGGCGAACGGGCCGGCTCACCTGGGCCATTGCCATCAGCTACGCGCTCACGCTCGTGATGTTCGTCTCCGCCACCAAGCTCACCACCGCCGCCAACGCCATCTTCCTCCAGTACACCGCCCCTCTCTATCTCCTCGTTACCGGCGCCCTCTTTCTCGGCGAGCGCGCCACCCGCACCGACCTCGTCACCGTCGCCGTCGCATTCGGCGGCATGGGGCTGTTCTTCGTCGGCCGGCTCGAAACCGACGCGCTCACCGGGAACGTCCTCGCGGCACTGTCGGGTGTCGCGCTGGCGGCCATGTTCACTTTCCTGCGGGCTCCATCCTGTACGCCCGGAACCCGCCCCGAGGCGATGATGCTCGGCAACATCCTCCTCGTCGTGGGACTGCTCCTGGTCAATCTTGCCCGCGGTTCGAGCGCGCCGTTCACCCCGGGCCTCAGCGACCTGTTTGGCCTGACGTTCCTCGGCGTGGTCCAGATCGGGATTGCCTACCTCCTCTTCGGCTTCGGTGTGGCCCATGTACAGGCGCTCGAAGCCTCGCTCATCGGCATGCTCGAACCGGTCCTCAACCCGGTCTGGGTGTTCATCTTCCTCGGCGAAACCCCCGGCTGGTGGGCCGTCCTTGGCGGAGCCATCATCGTCGTCGCCGTCAGCGCCCGAACCGCCGTCAGCGAGCGCGGCCGCGCCGACGCCCGCACCGTGGTCATCCCCGCCGACATATGAGCGCGGCGCCGTCGTTGCTCGGTGTCTACGCGGCCCTCGACCGCATGCACGCCCGCCGCGGCTGGCACTGGTGGCCCGACGCCGACCCCTTCGAGGTCTGCGTCGGCGCGATCCTGGTTCAGAACACCATGTGGACCAACGTCGAACGCGCGCTCGACCGCCTCCGCGGGGCCAACGCGCTCGATCCCCGGGTCATGGCGGCGCTTTCTGGCGAGGAGCTCGAAGATCTCGTCCGGCCCAGCGGCCAGTATCGCCAGAAGGCGAAGAAGCTCCGCGCATTCCTCGACCTCGCCGAATCCCACGGCGGGCTGGAACTCCTGCTCTCCGTCGAGCCGGCCGCCCTCCGCGAGCGGCTGCTTGCCACCTGGGGCATCGGCCGCGAAACAGCCGACTGCATCGTCTGCTACGCCGCCCGCCAGCCCGCGCTCGCCATCGACGCCTACACCATCCGCCTGTTCAGCCGCATGGGAATAGGCCCGCGGTCGATCGACTACGAGGAGTGGCAGGCCTGGATGCTGGAAATCCTGGAGCGCGAGCGACTGCAAGCAGCCCACCCCGAATCGCCGCGCGACCTCTACGCCCGCTACCACGCGCTGGTCGTCATGCACTGCAAGCATCTCTGCCAGAAGCGCGCCCCGCGCTGCGGGGAGTGCGAGTTGCGCGACCGCTGCTCATTTTCCGGTTCGGAGGCTCCTGAAGCTCAGGCCCGGGGATAGCTCCCGAATACCTTGAGCTCGGCGCAGAGCGGCCGGATCTTGTCGAGCACGGCCCGGCAGTTCGCGTCGTCCTGGTGCCCCTCGAAGTCGATCAGGAAGACGTACTCGCCGAACGTCGCCTTCGTGGGCCGGCTCTCGATCTTCGTGCAGTTGATCCCGGCTTCCGCAAATGCCACGAGCACACTGGCCAGCGCCCCCGGGCGGTCCTCCGCGAAGGTGAATGCGATCGAGGTCCGGTCCCGCCCGGTGGAAGTCCGGTGGCCCCGCCCGAGCATCAGGAACCGCGTCACGTTGCTATCGCTGTCCTGGATGTGCCGGGCGATGATCTCCGCGCCCTCGAGCACGGCCGCGCGCTCGGTCGCGATGGCCGCGGCGTCTCCATCCCGGCGCATCGCCAGTTGCACAGCCTCTGTCGTCGAAAGCGCCGCCTCAGCCTGCGCCTTCGGGAAGCACCGTTCGAGGAACTTGCGGCACTGCCCGAGGGCCTGCGGATGGGAGAAGATCACTTTCACCTGGTCGGCCCGCGTGCCCGGCTGCGCCACCAGGTTGTGCTCGATGGGGAGCAACAGTTCCGCCTGGATCTGCAGCGTCGTCTCGTGGATGAGGATGTCGAGGGTCTCCTGCACCGACCCGTTGATGAGGTTTTCGATGGCCACCACGCCGGCATCGGCCATCCCCGATTCCACCGCCACGGCCACGGCCGCGTGCGATGGGAACGGCAACAGCTCCGCCGCCGGGTCGAACTTCATCGCCGCGAGCTCGCCCCAGGTCCCCGGTGGGCCAAGGTACGCAAGTCTCGTCATCGCTCAGGTATCCAGCCCGTGGGTCGAACCGATCAGCTGCTCCCGCAGCATGTCCAGGCTCTCCTTGCGGCTCACCACAACCAGCGCGTCGCCGGCGTTCAGCCGCGTGTCTCCGCTCGGCATGCGTGGCACACCACCCGGGTCCACGATCAGCGAGATGAGCGACTCCGCCGGCAGCAGCACTTCCCGGACCGAGCGCCCCGCCACCGGCGACGTCTCCGGCAGCTTGATCTCCACCAGCTCCAGTCCGCTATGCAGCTGGAGGAGAGGGATCATCATCTGTGTCGGGAGCTCCTGTTCAATCTGGGCCAGTACCGCCTGCGTGGCCGAGATGGTCGTCTCGATCCCGCGCTTGCGGAACAACAGCTCGTTTCGCGGGTTGTTGATCCGCGCGATCGTCCGCCCGACACCGCGGTAGCGGGCCACGTCGCAGATCACGAGGTTGTCCTCGTCGTCACCGGTTACTGCCGCCACGAGGTCCGCCCGCGAGACGCCCGCGAGGTCGAGGGTCGTCGCCTCGCAGCTATCCCCCGTGAGGACGTTGCCGCTGAGCTCGTCCCGGATCTGGGCGGCGCGGCCCGCGTCACGCTCGATGACGAGGACTTCGTGCTTTTCGTTGAGCAGCTCTTCCGCCAGGTGGTAGCCCACCTTCCCGCCGCCCGCAATCAGGATGTACATCGCCCTACCTCCTCGCCGGCTCGTGCATCAGCATGTCGACCATGATCTGCGCGCCGTAGCTCGTCGGGCTGAAAGTCTCCAGGCCGAGGTCCCGGAAGATCTCCTCGCGCACCGGGTCGTAAACCCGGCAGAGCACCCGCTTGACGCCGTACACCTCGTGCGCCATTTGGCTCGAAAAGTAGTTCCGGTTGTCGCCCTGCGTGATGGCCATGAACGCGTCTGCCGTCTCGATGCCCGCTCGTTCCAGGGTCGAGGCGTCCATCCCGTTGCCCAGCACGCGGTCGCCGCCGAATCCATCCCCGAGCCGCCGGAATGCGGACTCGTTGGCATCGATGACCGTGACGTGGTGGCCCTGCCGGTCGAGAATCCCGGCAATCCGGGATCCCAGTCTTCCGCACCCCATGATGATGACGTTCATCCTACCTGCCGCTATTCGTGTTGGTGGCTTGCGGCCACCGATTGGCGAACCACCCACACCGCGCAGGTGGCGTTCCTCAGCACGTGTTCCACCGTCCGCCCAACCTGGAATGACCCCGTGAGCCGCTTGTACCCGACGCCCAGGATGATGGCGTCGACGCCGCGGTCCTGCGCCTCATCGACGATGGCCATGCCCGCCTCGCGCGCCTGGACCAGGGTCCCGGTCACATTACAGCCGGCTTCGAGCGCCAGCGCCTCCGCCTTGCGGATCAGCTGTTCGCCGCGCCGCGCCTCCGCCTCCATCTCCGCGTTCAGCGGTAACGAGCGGGTCACCTCGATGACGTGGACCACGTAGACGCGACCTTTCCGTGCCTTCGCGATCGCGCCAGCAATCGACACCGCCTCCATGCTTGCTGGCGAGCTCGTGATCGGGACCAGGAACGTCTGCGGCGTGACCATGCGCGTTGCTACCCTGCCGCCGGCTGCATTCGCCGGATGACTTTACCCGACAAGCATGGCACTAGTGATCATCCTGTGCGAACCACAGGCGGATTGCCCCATTCAGAATGAGGACAACTCCAATGCCAACGCCGATGTTCCACTCGACCGCCTGGGTCAGCATGAACAGGATGAGGGCGATCCCCAGGATGATGGAGATGACGGAGAACACGTAGTTCGCGGTGCGCATGACCCACCTGGGGCGCCGGCAGGCGGCCTGATCAGCCCATGCTACCCCTGCGTTGGTGAACAAGGAAACGCGCAGGCCGCCCCCCGATGCCGCCCTCGATTCACGCCTCAAGCCGAAGAAGGAGATCCCCTTCCTCGATGCGCTGCGGGATCGTCACTGCTATCTCCGTCACGATCCCTTCGTGTGGGCTCTCTACCGGGATTTCCATTTTCATCGACTCGAGCACCGCCACTTCCTGTCCGCGCCCCACCCGGTCTCCCACCGAGACGAGGAGTTCCTTCACGGTACCGGTCATCGGCGCCAACACATCCTGCATCGCCACGGTTTGCTCCAGTTCCAGGGTCCGCTCGTGTCCGTGAACTCTACCGGGTGGTTCGGGCGGGCGCGAACGGCGTGGTGTATGCTGCTGCGTGATGGGCGGCCTTCGAACAGTAGCCGGTTCAGTGCTTATCGCGGCAGCATGTCTGCTCGTCGCCTGCGAGGACGACGAACCGGCCGCGCCCGCCGCGCGCCCGGAAACCGTCGAGGAGTTCTTCGCTGAGCTGGAGCGAGCCATCCAGAAAGACGGCAAAGTCTTCCACGCGACGGTGGAGCTTCGGGCCGTCGACAACGGCGTGGAGGGCCTCTGGGCGACTACCGAGGGCTGGGTCCAGGGCGGTGCCGAGCGAGCGCGGGCGCACTGGCGAAAAGGACCCGATAACCGTAACGACATCGCGGAGCGTACGGTCCACATCTACTCCCCGGATGGCGTCTACTCCGCGAACCTGGACGGCGAGGACGATCCGGGTTTCCGGCTCCCAGCTGAAGCTGAGAGCTGCTTTGCTGACGCTCCGACGCCGATCGTTGCGCAGGTGGCATGCGGATTTCTCCCCTTTGGCGGTCCTGATTGGGAGCTGTCGGTCGAGCGGTCAACGTTCGAAGGCCGGGCGACGGTGACGTTGGTCGGCACCTACGCCGTGAGTTCGCCCATTGGCTCGGAAGAGTACCCGGTGGGCGGTCCGACGCCGCACCCCGTAATGACCACCGCGACCCGGGGTGCGTACACGCTGCACCTCGATGCCGCGAGCTACCTTCCGCTTGCGAGCGTCTCGTGGGTGGACTCGGACCCCGGCCGGAAGTTCTTCGGCAGCGAGGCGCGGTTTCAGACGGAGTTCGTCGACGACTCATCCTTGCCGAGGGACTGGTTCGACCCGGGATCCATCGGCTACGTAGCCCCCGGCGTTCGATGGCAGCGTGGAGCCGCTGAAGGCCGAATCGTGCCCCGGCACGACACACGATCGGTTCATGCCAGCGTTCAGCGGACCTTAGCCCAAAAATGCCGAAGGGCCGCCTCTCAGCCCCTGCGGGTGGAAGACGGCCCTTTTGGCTTTGTGGAGGTAGTCTATCGAAAACCACTGGTACCCGGCTCTGCCGCGTGAGCTTGCGCCCCGCCTGCGAGAGACCTGGCCCTGCACCGCTGCGCACTGCCGGAGCCTCGCGGCGTCCCGGGGGCTTCCCTGGCCCGCTGCCTTGCGGCTGCGAACCCCGGTACCACCCTGCCTCAGCCGGTTGCCCTGCTGAGACCGCGCTGGCGGTGGCCATCTCGGAAGCCGTGACTCCCGGGTTGGCCTTCGGCGCTTCCAGGCCGATTGGCCTTTCCCCGCCTGCGTGGTGGCTCTCGACCACCCCGCCTCCAACGCCGCGAAATGTATGCGGCCCGCCCCCCGTTTCCAAGCTACTTATGACGCCTTCCGTCAGCGTTCACAAACACTTGATCGAGCGGGCGAATTATCGTCGCGAGGTGAGTTCGGGGGTGACAGAACGCGTGCGGCATTATCGCAGCGCTTATGTGGGTTCGAAGGTAAAGACGGTTCACTCGGGCTCGTTGAGCGTCCCCCAGAGCTCCAGTTCTTCGCAGTTGCCGGTGGTGCAGATGCCCGGGATCACCAAATAGCCGTTCGCGTGGAACCAGGAGCGCCCGGCCGACTCGAGCATCTCGTTCCCGGAATTGACGTAGACCTGGGCCATCGACTCGGCCAGCCGGGTGTCTGCCGCGTTCCGTTCCAATGCGGCGACGAGTTGTGGTTCGCTGCCGGGAAGACCGAGCTGGACCAGCCCGGAGTAGACGCGGACCGAAGCCGGGTCCTCCAGTAGGGCGAGGACCGGCGTGGGGTCGGCCTGCCGCCGGCGCACGATTGCCACCCCGGCCGCCTCTCCCCAGGAGTAACAGTCGCCGAGTTCGCAGAATGGCTCCGCTCGGAGCGCGGTGAGCAGTGCCTGTTCGGCTCGGTCCGAACCGAGGGGGCCGGTGGAAACCGGGCGCTCGCCTTCAGGGGCGCTGGCGCCACCCCAAGCCTTGAATGCGACCCCCGGAGATAGTCGTCGATGGTCTTGGCCTCG
>JAHDWR010000156.1 GCA_023382755.1 Dehalococcoidia bacterium | reverse complement strand
GATGGCGCCTCCATCGGCTGCCACGACGAGGTCCGCCCTCGCCGCGAGGCGATGGAGCAGGTCCCCGGAAGGCGGTTCGCCATTGGCGACAACCAGGACGCGCATGGCAACAGTTAAGCCGTTGTGGCGAATGCGCGCGAGTGACGTGGCCGGTCTGCCCCGGTGCGTGCTCCGTATGAAGTCAGGACGCTCGCCCGCTGGGTGCCGCGCGGGTAGGATCGCGGGCCATGCGCATCTTGCTTCTCGGCGCCAGCGGACAGCTTGGCTCGGATATCGGCCGGCTCTGGAAGGACCCCGCGGTGACGCTGATCACCGCGAACCGGTTGGCCGCCGACGTCACAGACGGCGAGGCAGTGCTTGCCCTGGTCGAAAAGACCAGGCCCGAAGTGGTCATCAACACGACAGCGTTTCACAACCTGCCAGTGTGCGAGCAGGACCCCGAAACCTGTTTCCGCGTGAACGTGATCGGCGGGTGGAAC
Organism: Dehalococcoidia bacterium; assembly: GCA_023382755.1. Taxonomy (GTDB): domain Bacteria; phylum Chloroflexota; class Dehalococcoidia; order Tepidiformales; family Tepidiformaceae; genus Amarobacter. The sequence goes on along the minus strand of JAHDWR010000156.1, from coordinate 8,215 downwards.
GTGGCGCGCGCGGCCGCTCAGCACGGCGCCGCCATCGTGCAGTTCAGCACCGATTACGTGTTCGATGGCACCAAAGGGAGCCCCTATGTCGAGGAAGACGCCCGGCGTTCGGTGAACATCTATGGCGCATCGAAGATCGCCACCGAGGACGTAGTACGCCAGGCGAACGCCGAGCACCTGGTGGTGCGCGTGTCGGGGCTGTACGGACTCGCCGGGTCGGCCGGAAAAGGCGGCAATTTCGTCGAAACCATGCTGCGCCTGGCGCGCGAAGGGAACCCGATCAACGTAGTTTCGGACCAGGTGACCGCGCCGACGAACACCGCCGAGATCGCGGAGGCGCTTCTCCCGCTCGTTCGTGAAGGGGCGCGGGGCACCATCCACGTGGCAGCGGGCGAGGGGTGCTCGTGGCATACCTTCGCCGGCGCCATCTTCGAGATCGCGGGGCTTTCGCCAGACTTGAATGCGGTGACCACCGCGCAGCTGGGCGGACCGGTGAAGCGGCCGATCTACAGCGTCCTGGGATCGAACCGGGGGCCGTCACTCCGGCACTGGCGAGCAGGCCTTGAGCGGTACATGCGCGAGAAGCACGGCTAGCTACCGGCAAACCGAGATCCTGCGTACCATCCGCAGAGCCCGATCAGGTGGGCTGGAGGTTCGGCCATGCGCATTCTCGTGACCGGCGGGGCCGGGTATATCGGCAGCGTCCTGGTCCCGAAGTTGCTGGAGCGCGGACATGAAGTGCGCGTGGTTGACCGGATGTTCTGGGGCCTCCCGCACTACGCCAACGAACCAGGCGTGGAGCTGGTGAACGCGGATGTCCGCCGCATGCCCGAAGGGGTGCTCGACGGCATCGACGCGGTGGACCACCTCGCGGGGTTCTCGAACGACCCGACGGCCGAGTTCAGCCCGGAGGCCAACTGGCAGATGAACGCCGTCGCCACGGAGACGATCGCGGCGTTGTGCAAGGGTTCCGGTGTCCGCCGCCTCGTGTTCGGCAGTTCGTGCTCGCTGTACGACGGCGCCGAGGAAGACGGCCTGCTGGACGAGGAAGCGGCACTCGCGCCCCGGGGCGCCTACGCGACATCGAAGCGCTACTCCGAGGAGGCGCTCCTTCGCCATGCGGGCGACGACTTCGAGCCCGTGGTGCTGCGGCAGGCGACCGTATTCGGCGCAAGCCCGCGCATGCGCTTCGACCTGGTGATCAACGCATTTGTGAAGGACGCCCTCGTGCGCCAGCGATTGACCCTCCACGGCGGGGGCCGCATGTGGCGGCCGCTTGTGAGCGTGAACGACCTCGCCGATGCCCACGTCGCCTGCATCGAGGCTCCCTCTGAGCTGGTAGCCGGGGAAACGTTTAACGTCGTCGGTCAGAACTACCAGGTGCGCGAACTTGCTGAAGTGGTGGCCGCGGCGCTCGTGAAGCTCGGGAAGCCAGTGGCCCTGGAAGACGGTCCTCTCCCGAAGATCGTCCGGAACTACAAGTGCAGCGGCGAGAAGCTGCGCAAGCGGCTCGACCTCGAACTGCCGACCACCGCCGCGGTCGCGGTGGCGGAGCTGGTGGACCTGTATGGGAAGACGCCAGTGGAGCAGCTGGGGCACCCGAAGTACTACAACATCGCGTGGATGGAGCTCCTCGAACAGGTGCGCCCGGCCTACCAGGCGATGCAGAACATCTTCGAACCGATCGAGGAGTAGCCGTGGACATCCACGTTTCGAAGACGAAGCTCGAAGGCGTGCTGCTCATCGATACGGACTTCTTCCGCGATGAGCGGGGCTTCTTCATCGAGGTCTACCACGAGGAGCGCTTCCGCGAGCACGGTTTGCCGACCAACTTCGTGCAGGACAACCACTCGCGCTCCGCGAGGAAGGTGCTCCGCGGGTTCCACTACCAGGACACGACGGCACCCATGGGCAAGCTGGTGCGCTGCACCGCCGGCGCCATCCTCGATGTAGCGGTCGACCTGCGGGTGGGGTCGCCAACCTTCGGGCAGTGGGTGTCGGTGGAGTTGAGCGCGGACAACATGCGCCAGATCTGGGTGCCGCCGGACTTCGGGCACGCATTCGCCACGCTCTCGGAGTTCGCCGAAGTGCAGTACAAGTGCACGGGCATGTACGCGCCGCCTTCGGAAGGAACCGTCTCGTGGAATGACCCGGACATCGGCGTGGAGTGGCCATTTGATGACCCGGTCCTTTCCGGGCGCGACCAGGCGGGCATGAGCCTCAAGCAGTACCTGGAGAAGCCGGCCTTCCGTTACGAGCCCTGAACCGTGGCGGTTTCGCGGGCCGGTCCCGGCGTTACACTCGCACGATGAGATTTCGCGGGTTGTTGGCGGGGGTGGCCCTGGGTGTGGCCGTACTCATGCTCGTGGCCTGCGCCGACGAAGCGGCGACGGGCACTCCGGCTGCGACTCCGGCCCAGGGCGAGCCGGAGGTCACCCGGACGGCCACACCGACCGCGACCGCCGAGCCAGCCGGAGGAGGCGGCGGCGGCGAAACCACGCCCCGCCAACTGGGGACCTCGGCCGGGAACCCAACAACCGCGAAAGACCCGGCGTTCGTTGCCCTCGACGGCGCGAAGGCTTTCTCTGGTCAGCTCGGCCAGGCTGCCTACCGGATCGAGATACCGGAGGCGTGGAACGGCGAACTCGTGCTCTATGCGCACGGGTTCGCGGGCTTCGGCACCGAGGTCGCGGTCGAATCGCCGCCACGGGCGCTGCGGCAATACCTGGTCGCCCATGGTTACGCGTGGGCGGCGAGCTCGTATTCGGAGAACGGCTACGTGCCAGGCATCGGCGCCGACGACACGCTGGCGCTGAAGCGGCACTTCGCGGAAGAGTTCGGCGAGCCCGAGCGTACATATATCGCGGGGGCATCGATGGGCGGGAACGTGGTCGCACTGGCGCTGGAGAACCACGCGAGCGAGTACGATGGCGGGCTGGCCCTGTGCGGCGCCCTTGGCGGGATCGAGCAGATCGACTACCTGGCCTCGTGGGTGGCCGTGGCGGAGTACACGTCCGGAATGACGTTCCCGATCGGAGAGCCCGGTGCGAACCTGGCGCCAATCTTCCTGACCGACCTGCCGCGCATCCTGGGCGCGCCGGACGCGCCGACTGACCGGGGGCGCCAGTTCGCCTCGGTGATGAAGCACCTGACCGGGGGGCCGCGGCCGTTTTTCGCGGAGGGGTTCCGGGAGCAGTACATCGTGAACTTCGGGCTGGTGATGATCGACCCGGAGCGCAGGCTCCTCGTGAACCGGGCGGCGACCAACGCCGAAGCGGTCTACGAGGTCGACACGGGGCTTGGCGTGACCGCGGAGGAGCTGAACGCCGGCGTCAGGCGCTATGCGGCGGACCCGGCGGCGCGGGATGCCGAAGCGCACCCGGACGCCGTTCCGACCACCGGCCGGATCACCGGGCCATTGCTCACGCTGCACAACACGGGCGACCTCTTCGTCCCGATCAGCATGGAACAGAGCTACCGGGAAAAGGTGGAGGCGGCCGGCAAGGGCGACCTGCTGGTCCAGCGCGCGATCCGCGCCGGCGGGCACTGCAAGTTCAGCGAGCAAGAGTTGACCTCGGCCTTCGAGGACCTTGTGGCCTGGGTGAAGGATGGGACGAAGCCGAAAGGCGAAGACCTTACGGGCGACCTGCGGAACGCCGGGATCGAGTTCACGAACCCCCTGCGGGCGGGCGATCCCGGCGGAATCGAGTAGGTAGCAAAGCGCACCGGCGATTCGCCGGAAACGGGCGTGAAACCGCGCGCCATCTTGTAAGGGGTCTCGCCGGGGATCAGAATGCCGCAATAGTTCGCATGGGGTGAACCACTTGCCGGAAGCACCCGTCCAGCGCGAACCGCTACTCACGTCCGCGGTCATCCGCGTGACCTTCCTGAACTTCCTGTTCTTCAGCGCATACCTGTTGTTCTTTCCGACGCTCCCGTTCTTCATCGAGGGCCTCGGGGGCGCCAAGAGCGAGATCGGGCTGCTCATCGGGATCTCCAGCCTCGCATCGCTCGTGGTGCGTCCATTCGTGGGGTATGCAGTCGACACGGTTGGGCGGCGACCGGTGATGCTGGCCGGGCTTGGGCTGTTCGTGCTGAATGCGCTGATCTACAACCTGGTGCAGTCGGTCGCGATGATCCTGCCGTTGCGTCTGCTCACGGGCGCTTCCATGGCCATCTTCGTGACCGCGGCGAGCGCGACGATCGCGGATGTCGCAGCGCCGTCGCGGCGAGGCGAAGTGATGAGCTACTACGGTCTCGCGAACAGCCTGGCGTTCGCGGTCGGGCCGGCGCTTGGGGGCTTCATCATCCACGCGGGGTGGCTCGCCGGGTTCGACGGCGCGCTCACGTCGCGCCTGACATGGCTGGCCGGTGCGGAGATGCCCGACCTGCACTTCACCTCGCTCTTCCTGTTTGCAGCAGGCGTTGGCGTGTTGGGGGTCTTCATCGCCGCTGCCGGGACCGAGACGCGACCGGCGGCAAGCGGCCCTCCACGATCGTTGAGCTTCGCCCACCTGTTTTCGCGGGCAGGCGCATTCCCGGCCTGCATCAACTTCGCGACATCGTTCGTGTTCGCATCGATGGTGACGTTTACACCGCTGTTTGCCCGCGACAACGGGCTCCAGAACGCGGGGGCGTTGTTCATCGTGTACGCGGCGATGGTGATCGTCATGCGGCTGAGCCTCGGACGTTTCATGGACAGGTTCCCGCGGGCGTGGTTCATCGTGCCGGGGATTGCGGCGCTCTCGCTGAGCATGGTGACCATGGCCACGGCGCACAACGTCCCGCAGATGTTCGTAGCCGCCGGGCTCTATGGCGTGGGGGCGGGCACGTTCCAGCCGGCGATGATGGCGCACCTGGTCGACCACACCGAGCCGGGCGAGCGCGGGCGCGCGCTGAGCACGTTCACGCTGGGGAACGACCTGGGCCTGAGCGTCGGGGCGCTGATGCTCGGTGTGCTGGTCGATTACGCGGGATACCGGCCGGCGTTCGTGGTGGCCGCGGGCATGGCCGCGAGCGGGGCGCTGCTGTTCGTCATCAGTACCGGGCGCGCCCACGGCTGGCGGACGGCTGGAGCGGCGACACCACCCTGAGGCAACTCCCGTACGCGCCGCAGACTTTCCGCGGTTGCCCGTGCTTTACGTGGTGAATGGACAGTCGTTCGGTGCCGGTGCCAGAATCGCGCATCGTTCGCATCAGGAGAACTATTCGTGCCCCAGAATGGATCAACGCCCGCCCGGCTTGACGCCGTGATCGTCGGCGCCGGGTTCGCCGGCCTGTATATGCTGCTGCGCCTCAGGAATGCCGGCTTTTCAGCCCGGGTTATCGAAGCCGGCGACGGCGTCGGCGGCACCTGGTACTGGAACCGCTACCCGGGCGCCCGCTGCGACATCGAGAGCCTGCAATACCAGTACGGGTTCAACGATGAGCTGCCGCGCGAGTGGACGTGGAGCGAGAAGTACGCGACCCAGCCGGAGATCCTGGCGTACATCAATTATGTCGCCGACAAATACGACCTCCGGCGTGACATCCAGTTCGACACGCGGGTGACATCGGCGAGCTTCGATGAGCGCACCGACCGGTGGGCAGTGCAAACCGACCGGGGCGACGAGTTCTCGGCGCGCTTCTGCATCATGGCGACCGGGTGCCTTTCGGCGGCGAAGGTGCCCGACATCCCGGGCCTCGAACGCTATGAAGGCGAGTGGTATCACACGGGCGCGTGGCCGCACGAGGGCGTGGACTTCTCGGGGAAGACGGTGGGGGTCATCGGCACGGGGTCTTCGGCGATCCAGTCCATTCCGGTCATCGCCCAGCAGGCGAAGCACCTGACCGTGTTCCAGCGCACCGCGAACTTTAGCATGCCGGCGAACAACGGCCCTCTGGACGAGGACTACCGCGCGAAGATGACTACCGACTACACGTCCATCCGGAAGGCGGCTCGCAACTCTCCCGCGGGCATCCTGGGGCGGCCGATGAGCGACAAGTCTGTCCTGGAAGCAAGCGAGGAGGAGCGGAACCGGGAGTTCGAAGCCCGCTGGGAGATCGGTGGCCTGGGGCTTGGGGGCGCGTTCAACGATGTCGGGCTGAACCTCGAAGCCAATGCCATCGCGGCGGAGTTCGTGCGATCGAAGATCCGCGCGATCGTCAAAGACCCGGAGACCGCGGAACTGCTTTGCCCGCGCGACTACCCGTTCGGCACGAAGCGTCTCTGCGTGGATACGGGCTACTACGCGACGTTCAACCGCGACAACGTGAAGCTTGTCAACATCAAGGGCAACCCGATCGAGGAGATCACGCCGAGGGGCCTGCGGACCGGGAACGCCGAGTACGAGTTCGATGCCATCGTATTCGCCACGGGCTTCGATGCGATGACCGGGGCGCTGCTCAAGATCGACATCCGGGGGCGGGACGGACTGACGCTGCGGGAGAAGTGGGAGCACGGCCCGCGTACCTACCTTGGCCTCCAGGTGGCGGGTTTCCCCAACCTGTTCACCATCACGGGCCCCGGAAGCCCATCCGTGCTGAGCAACATGATCGTGTCGATAGAGCAGCACGTGGACTGGATCTTCGACTGCCTCAGCTACCTGCGCGAACACGAGCTCTCGACGATAGAGGCGAGCCGCGAAGCCGAGGACCGCTGGGTCGACCACGTGAACGAGATCGCGAGCCACACGCTCTTCCCGATGGCGAACTCCTGGTACATCGGGGCGAACATTCCCGGGAAGCCGCGCGTGTTCATGCCTTACATCGGGGGAGTCGGGAACTACGCCCAGAAGTGCCAGCACATCGCGGACAACGGGTACGACGGGTTCGAACTGGATTCGGGGCGCGTGGCCGTGGCGGCGGGATAGCCGCGGCCCATGTCTTGAACTGGCCCGGCAGATGACGTAGTGTGCTAGGCGGGCGGAAGGAGGTGTCTATGCAAACAGCAAGCCGTTCGCATTTCACCTCCGCCGCCGGCAGCGCCAGCTAAGCGCTCGTCCTGTGGCGGAGTCTCCGGGCCATGGCCCACGACCACAGGAGTTGTCTTCTGAAGCTAGAACTTGGAACTGTCCTCGCCTGTGACGGCGAGGGGTGCTCAGTGCGCCTCGCCAACTCAGGCAAGGTCCTCACGGCGGTGTATTCGCCGCTGGTGAAGGACCGCGTCCGCATCCGCCGGCGTCAACTGGTGGCCATCGATACGGCGGAGATACCGCCACAGATCGCCTGGCGCTGGTTCATCGGCGAAGTGGAGGCGGTCGGGCCCCAGGGCGTCTCTGTCCGCCGGCTCGACCAGCCACCGGGCTCGTGCCGCGTGGTGTCGAATCCCGCGGCCGGAGCCACGGCCCCGGTTGGCTGTGAGGTCTACTACGGCCACACGGACGACTGGGAGGTGGCGGACACGGTATCGGGTGACGGTCCGGCCAACGCGGACCGCCTCGCCGAACGTTACTTCCCCTACATCGAGACGAAACTGCGCCAGTAGCGGTTCGCCTTCGACAAGCAGAAGGGGCAGCCCGGTGGCTGCCCCTTCCTGGTCTCCGAAGGGAGCGCGGCTAGCCGAGCCGCTCGATGACGGTGGCGGTGCCAATGCCGCCGCCAACACACATGGTGACGAGGCCGTAGCGGCCACGGGTGCGCTCAAGCTCGTTGAGGAGGGTCCCGAAGAGGCGGGCGCCGGTGCAGCCGGTCGGGTGGCCGAGGGCGATGGCGCCGCCGTTCACGTTGACCTTGCTCATGTCGGCGTTCATTTCACGCTTCCAGGCGAGGACCACGCTGGCGAAGGCCTCGTTGATTTCGACAAGGTCGATGTCGCGCATGGTGATGCCCGCGCGGGAAAGGGCCAGGGGCGTCGCCGTGATCGGGCCGGTGAGCATGAGCGCGGGGTCGGAGCCGACGACGGCCTGGGAGACGATGCGGGCCCGGGGCTTCCAGCCCATCTCCTTCGCCTTTTCGGCGTGGGTGAGGAGGACGGCCGAGGAGCCATCGGTGATCTGGCTGGAGTTACCGGCGTGGTGAACGCCGTTTTCCTTGAAGCTTGGCTTCAGCGCAGAGAGGACTTCGAGGGTGGTGCCGGGGCGGATGCCTTCGTCGAAATCGATGATGGCGTCCTCCCACTCCTCGGTGCCATCATCCTTCTTCAGCTTCTTCTTGCCGGGCACAGGGACCAGCTCGTTCTTGAAGCGGCCCTCCTTCTGTGCACGGGCGGCGCGGGCCTGGCTTTCGACGGCAAACT
>JAHDWR010000155.1 GCA_023382755.1 Dehalococcoidia bacterium | reverse complement strand
GAGCAGGCGCCTTCTAAGCGTCTGGCCGCAGGTTCGAATCCTGCCGGGGGCGCCACGGACCACCGGCCGCCGGCGATACGCTCAGCCCGGGAGCTGCCAGAAGGGGCCGGACAGCCCCAGCCGGTCCAGGATCGCCTGGCTTTCATCGCGAGAGCGCGGCCGCCAGTCCGGTGCCAGCCGGTCCCCCCACCAGGCGTGGGCAAGTTCGCTGAGCTTGCCAATCGAAGTCGTTGCGCCGGGTGTCCGCCCTTCGAGCCAACGCGAGATGTGCTCCTCCGACCGGAAGAGGTTCATCGTGCTTCAGGTGAAGACGATGTTGTCCCACCAGCGGGCGGCCGGGACCAGGCAGTGAAAGAGCAGCGAGGTGTCGCCGGGGGCTTCGTCATGGACCGCGATGTCGAGCGGCTCCCCGCAATCGGGGCAAGCGGTCGCGATGTGGCCATCGCTGTGCAGGGCGGCACAGATCCCGAAGGCATCCCATGCACAATTCGCGTACCAGGACCGGCCGCCAGCCTGCACACGGAAGGGCGTGGGTACGGCTGAGAAGGGGTTGGCCATCCTGATCTCCGCGGTCCCGGGATCGAGCACCAGCGCGTGCTGGTCATGCAATTCGCGCCAGGCGACCGCGACCTCCGCTTCGGCGAGACCGGCCCTCGCCGCGACCTCGCTCCGGGTTGGCGCTCGGCCAAATTCGACGAACAGACCGTAGGTCAGGTGGCGAAGACTGAGGAGGGATCCTTCCACGGGCGGACTGTGCCACAGGCCGGTGTCAGGGGCCACCCCCTGTGCCGGCGCGCTGGGGTGGGCCGCCCCTGACACCGCCCCCGCACCCGGCGTAGACTCCGGCCATGCGTATTTCCCCTTCTGTCCGTGCTGCGCTGGTGCCCGACGAAAACCCGATGCATCCCGACTTTACCTGCATCTACCTGGTAGGCGCGCAGGGCCAGCAATCTCTGACGATCGACTCTGGCGAGGCGATCGACCGCTACCAGTGGTTCCTGCGCGGATACCTGGCAGCGGTGGAGAAGGCAGAGGTCGCCATCGCGACCATCACCCACCACCACGCCGACCACTCGGGCAACCTGAAGTGGGCGAAAGAGTTCCTGAAGGCCGACATTGCCATCCCATCGAACGGGCGGGCGTTGCTGAAGGGCCGCATCCCGGCGAAGGTCGACACGCTGAAGGACGGCGATGTGATCGACCTCGATGGGGGCGTGCGGGTGCAAGTACTCGGCACGCCGGGGCACAGCATCGACTCGCTCTGCTTCTACGTGGAGGAAGAAGGCGTGCTGTTCACCGGCGACACGCTCCTCGGCTCGTCGACGACGACGGTGTGGGACCTGGGACTCTACCGCCAGTCGCTGAAGAGGCTGCTGGCGTTGCCGAACCTGAAAGTGATCTGTCCGGGGCATGGGAAGATCGTGAACGACCCGCGCGAACGCCTGGAGATGTACGTGAAGCACCGGGATATGCGGGAGCGGCAAATCCTGGGCGTGCTCGAAGGCGGCGGAGCAGTCAGCAGCTGGGACATCATGCTGCAGCTCTACCCGGATATCGACAAACGGCTGCGGCGGGCAGCCGACAACAACGTGCGGTCGCATCTGAAGCAATTGACGGATGAGGGACGGATCAAGGTCTACCCGGGCAAGCCCCGGCGGCCGCGGAGCGCGGCAGCAGCGCAACGCGACATCGAACACGTCCGCCAGCGCGACCTGGTGATCAAGCAGGCGAGGAAACTCGAAGCGGAGAAGCGCCGGGCGGAGATCCGGATGCAGGAGAACCCCCCGACGGCCGAATGGGCGGAACCCCCGCGCTTCGAACTCGTGGGCACGGCGAGCGACGCGGCCCGTTAATCCCGCGGCGAGTTGCCGACGGCGGGCGGCACGGACGTTGGCGATGGCGTGGGCGCCGGTGTGGGGGTTGCCGCGTGGGCCGGCGTCGCCGTTGGCGTGGGCGTGAGTGTTGGTTCTGGAGTTGGCTCGGGGGTGCCGGTACGGGCCGGGATAGTGACGGTGGCATCCCGGGCGGGCGGGCGCGCGGGGTCGAGGACGATAGCGGGGACGCTCACCAGGACAAGCGCGATCTTTTTCTGGCGGCGCTGGGCGATGAGGGACTGGATGGCCTCCGCGTCGGCGAGGGTTGGTTCGATGGCGGTGCGGACGGTGAGATGGAGGTTGATGGAGCCATCCGGGCCGTTGGATCGCTTGAGGTCGGTGAGTTCGCTTCCGGGCAGGACATCGGCCAGGGCCGACGTCGAGGCATCCCAGAGCGACTCAGCCTCGCGCGCCTCGCCCACCGCCCGGGCGCTCAATCCGAAGAGTGTGAATCCCAACAGCGCGATGGGGACCAGGCCGACAGCGGCCTGGCCGAGCGGGTATCCGTTTCTTCGGCGGCGCGGGCCAAGGCCGAGCGCCCAGAAAACGATGCCGGCGGTGAACACGATGGCGGCCAGGTTGGTGGCAAAAAGCAGCAGGGCACCGCCCCAGACTCCACGATCCTCGATGGCGAAGCCGATGCCAACGGTGCAGAGCGGGGGCATGAGCGCGGTGGCGATGGCCACACCGGGCAGCGCCGCCGAATCGCGCATGCGGGCCACCGCGTAGGCGCCGATCGCCCCGCCGGCGAGAGCGATCCCGAGATCGAGCGGGTTGGGGCGGGTGCGCGCCTGGACTTCATCCGGGAGCGCCTCAAGGGCGTCGAACGACGACAGCATGGTGACGTGGGCGAGGACGAACGAGATGGCGATCGCGGCGACGATGCCTTCGCCGAGAGCGCCGACAGCGATGAGCCCCTGGCGCGTGCGGCCGCCGAGACTGGCTTCACCGATGGCCATCAGGGGTCCGAGCAGCGGTGCCACGAGCATCGCCCCGATCACAACCGCCGTGGAATCGGCAATGAGACCGAGAGTAGCGATAACAGCAGAAAACCAGACGAGCAGCCGGAACCGAAGATCGGCACGGCCCGAGCGGAAGATGTCGGCCCGGATGCGTCCCGGAGGGAGTGTGGTGTGCGCAGGCATTGCTGTGCATGGTAATGGCGCCAGTGCTTGCGGACTGGCCACCGGCCACTCGAGCGCCCCGGAACGCATAATGAGGAGAGCGGGCAACGACGAAAGCCTGCCCCCATGGAGACAACCTGATGCTGAAGGGCGACAAAGTAATCCTCCGGCCGATGCGCCGCGAGTACCTGGAGAAGTATTTCGAGTTCCGGAACGACGTGGAGCTCGAGCTCCTCTCCAGCGGTGAAGCGCCGATGCCCATGGAGTTCGAACGGCTCCAGGCCATGTTCGAGGCGCACCTGGCGCGGCCACGGAGCGAAGTCAGCTGGTTCGGGATCGAGGTGCAGGGCGGCAAGTTCATCGGTCAGTGCTTGCTCCACAACTTCGACTACGCGGCGCACACCTGCGAGCTGGGGGTGACGATTGGCGACCGGGACTATACGGGCCGCGGTTACGGGCGGGATGTGGTCCAGCTGCTGGTGAAGTACGCCTTCCGCCTGCGCAACATGCAGAAGGTATGGCTGACGACCAACGCCAGCAACGAACAGGCCCAGCGAGCGTTCGCCGCGGCGGGGTTCGTGGAGGAGGGCCGGCTGAAGAGGCACGTTTGGCTGGATGGCAGGTACGATGACCTGGTCTACATGGGCATCCTGCGCGACCCGCCCGCGGAAGCCCCGGACACCGATCCTGCCGTGGAGTCTGCCAATGCCGAGAATGAAACCTGATGTCCTCGAGGAGTTCCTCCAGCTACCGACCGTTGGGGTGATCGCGACGCTGCGGCGCGACGGGATGCCGTACACCGTGCCGGTGTGGTGGCTGTGGAAGCCTGATGGCATCTGGATCACCGGCACATACAACCGGGTGTGGTGCAAGCAGTTGATGCAGGACCCGCGCGCCTCTCTCTGTATCGAATCGGGGCCTCCGCTCGTGGGGCACGTCGAGTTCGATGGGCGCTGCACCCCGTTCGAGCGGCCAACGTTCGACATCTGGCCCATCTCGCGCGAACTCGCCGAGAAGTACGTTGGAAGGGGCGACCCGGCGAACGCAGCCGCCGTGGAGGCCTTCTTCGCGAACATGCAGACCGAGCCGCGGCTGCTGTTCCGGCTCGACCCGGAGGTCACGCGGGCAATCGATATGCGGGTGTACCGCGGCAAGCGGGAAGATCGGGAGTTCCAGGCGGCGCAAACGGCCGACTGAGACTCCGGGGCGCCATCGCTAACCGCAGATGCGGTTCAGCGTGGCGGCGATGTACTCGACATCTTCAGGACCGAGCGAAGGGTGAACCGGCAGTGAGAGCACGTGCTCGGCGGCCGCCTCGGCGACCGGGAACGAGCCTTCGCCGAAGCCCATCTGGCGCATGATCGGCTGCTGGTGAATCGGGATCGGATAGTGCACGGCGCTACCGATACCGGCTTCCTGGAGCTGCTGCTGGACTGTGTCGCGATCGCCTGAGACGCGGACGGTGAACTGGTGGAAGACGTGGCGATCGCCGTCCCGCACGCGGGGAGTCTCGACGGACCGGATGAGGCCAGCCAGCTTTTCGGCGTTGGCGATGCGGGCCTCGTTCCACTCCTCGATGTAGTCCATCTGGACGAGGCCGATGGCCGCGTTCATATCCTGCATGCGCCAGTTGAGCCCGAAGTAGTCGTGCTTGTAGCGCACCTCCTGCCCGTGGCTGCGGATGATGCGGCAGAGGCGGGCGATTTCATTGTCGTTCGTGGTGATGATGCCGCCTTCTCCGGTCGTCATGTTCTTTGTTGGATAGAAGCTGAAACAGCCGGTGCCAAAGGTGCCGACCCGCCGGCCCGCGTGCTCGGCGCCGTGGGCCTGGGCGGCGTCTTCGACCAGGGCCAGGCCATTGTCATCGCAGATTTCCTGGATTTCGGCGATGCGTGCGGGGTGGCCATACAGGTGGACCGGCATCACGGCCTTCGTCTGGTCGGTGATGGCGTCCTCAAGCTGGTTGGGGTCGAGGTTCAGGTCGAACGGGTCGATGTCCACGAAGACCGGGGTGGCGCCGCAGGCAATGATGCTGGTGGCGGTCGCGATGAAGCTGAACGGAGTGGTGATAACCTCGTCGCCCGGGCCGACCCCGTGAGCCTGGAGAGCGACGATGAGCGCGGCCGTGCCGCTGTTCACGCCGATGGCGTGCTTTGCGCCGACGTATTCGGCAAAGGCTTTTTCGAAGGCTTCGGTGCGGCTCCCCATGGCAAGCTGTCCGCTATCGAGGACTGCCATGACGGCGCGCTTTTCGGCGTCGCCGACGAGGGGTTTGGCGACCGGGATGAACGGGCGATCGACGGTAGTCATAGGTGCTCCTTAGCGGGGGCGCTCAGGATTCGAGCGTAGCAAGGCCGGACGCTGTGCGCTTTGGGCGAGCGATTGGTGATCGCGATGTCTCGCATAGGGCTATGCTTCTCCGCGGAATGGAGAACCGCTGTGACCAACCTGGCGATAGCGCATGAGCCCCGGGCCCCGGGGCGGATCGGGATAGGGGCCGACCTGAAGATGTTGGCGCGGTCGATCTCACTGGGCGCCTGCGCGGGAGGTCTCGCCGGACTGCTGGTTGGAGGCGTTGGCGGGCGGCTGGCGATGCTCCTGCTTCGGTTCACATCGGACGATGCCATCCGCGGATTGGAAAGCGACGACGGGTTCATCATGGGCCGGTTCACCCTGAGCGGGACACTCAGTCTCCTGCTCGTCGCCACCGTCCTCGGCAGCGCCGGAGGACTCATCGTGGTGGCGGGCCGGCCGTTCTTCTCTTCGAAATTCGCACTGGTGGGCTGGACCCTGGCCGCGGGGGCGATCGTTGGAAGCATCATCGTTCGGAGCGATGGGGTGGATTTCACACTACTGGAACCGAGGCTGCTCGCCATCGCGATGTTCGTCGGCATCCCGGCGGCGGGGGCCCTCGTCATCACCTGGCTCATCGCCCGCTGGGAGTCGTGGTGGTGGTTCAACTGGAAGCGCACGCTGGCCGCTGCTATCCCGGGACTGCCCGCGCTCGTCTTCTTTCCCCTGGGCATTGCCGTGGCCGTGGTCGCGGGTGTGTGGCTCGCTGCTCTTCGAATAGAAGGAATGAGAAGCCTCGGCGGCCGGATGCCGGTCCGATGGCTGGCACTCGCCGCGTTTGGACTGCTCACAGGATTGGGCACCATCGCGCTCGCCCGGGACATCGGCGACATCCTCTAGGGGGCGGAGACGAGTCCAGCAGCAGACATGGCGAACGTGCGGCCGCAGTGGACGCAAACCAGATCTTCCGATAGCGGGTGGGCGCACATGCAGACCCATCCGCGCTGGCGAGCGGGGTTGCCCGCGACGAGTGCGTGGTCGGGAACGTCCTTCGTGACTACCGAGCCGGCGGCGACCAGCGCCCAGCGGCCGATGGTGAGCCCGGGAAGGACCACGGAACGGGAGCCGATCGCGGAGCCAAACTTCGCGACGGAACCGGCGAGATCCCAATCGCTCGCCGCCTTTAACGAGCCGTCAGGGTTGATGGCCCGGGGGTAGCGGTCGTTCGTGAATACGACTTCAGGTCCGACGAAGACTCCGTCTTCGAGGGTGTTGCCTTCGTAGACGCAGGAATAGTTCTGGACTTTGCAGTTCGCTCCGAGCGAGACATCGGCGCCGATGTAGACGCCTTTGCCGATGATGCAGCCTGGACCGATTGTGGCGCCTTCGCGGACCTGTGCCTGGTGCCAGATGCTGGCGCCGTCGCCGATGGAGGCCTGGTCGCTGACCTCGGCTGTGGGGTGAACGCGAAAGTTGCTCACGTGCTGGCAGGCTCCCCGGCAGGACTGGCACCCGGAACGGGGGCGTCGTCGTCCTCGCCATCGTTCGAAAATCTGCGGGCGACGAGGTGGATGCGGCGGCGGAGCTCCTCCGGGTCTTCGCGGAGCACCGCTTCGACTTCGCGGATCAGCCGGAGCATCTCGGCCTCGGTGACTTCGGTAGAGGCGGTCAGGCGCATGACCTTCGGGTGGTCGGTCGGCTCCATCTTCTCAAAGTCTGCGACGAGTTCCTCGCGCAGTTTTTCGCCGGGCCGGGTCCCCGTGAAGATGACCTCGATGTCATCGCCGGGGCGCAGTCCACGGAGGCGGATCATGCGCTCGGCGAGCTCGAGCATGTTGATCTCCTGGCCCATGTCGAGCATGTAGATATTGCCGCGCCCGCCAAACGTGCCCGCCTGGATAACGAGGCTCACAGCCTCGGGGATGCTGATGAAGTACCGCATCATGTCCGGGTGGGTGACCGTCACCGGGCCGCCGCGCTCTATCTGCTTGAGGAACGTGAGCGGGGCAGAGCCGCGGCTGCCCATGACGTTCCCGAAACGGACGGCGACGAACCTGGTGTGATCGCTCTGGCGGGCAAGGGCGAGCACCAGCAGTTCGGCGATGCGCTTGGTCGCGCCCATGATGCTCGTGGGGCGCACGGCTTTATCGGTGGAGATGAGGACGAAGGTGCCGGTTTCGAATTTGCGGGCAGCATTGGCGACGTTGAGGGTACCGAGAACGTTCGCGCGGAACGCCTCGTCCGGGTTGGACTCCAGCATCGGGACGTGCTTGTAGGCGGCTGCGTGGTAGACGAGGTTTGGACGGACCTGGTGGAAGACATCGTCGATCTTTCGCCCGTCGACCACGTTGGCGGGCCAGAGCGTGATCGTCGTCTGGTCAGACACGGTTCTAAGTTCAGCCGCCAGGTCGAACAGACCGCTCTCGTTGTTGTCGAGGAGGTGCAGTTCGAGGGGTTGGAACGTCGCGACCTGGCGCGAGAGTTCGGAGCCGATCGAGCCCGCGGCGCCCGTGACGAGGACCACCCGGTCTTTGACGGACTGGCTGCAGGCCAGGTAGTCGACCTGGACCGGTTCGCGGCCGAGCAGGTCATCGAGGGTGACCTCCCGGAGCGTGTCGTGCGTATGGCCGCTGGAAATCCAGCGTTCGACGCCCGGGACGATGCGGACCGGGACGCCGTTCGACTGGCAGATGGCGACGATCGCGCGCACCACCTGCCCGGAGGCTCGGGGGATGGCGATGGCGACGGCGTCGACGGCGTGCTCGCGGAGCTGTGCTTCGAGTTCGGTAACCGGGCCGAACACCCGCAAGCCATGCATGCGGCGGTTCCGCTTGGCAGGGTCGTCATCCAGGTATCCGATGGGCTGGTAGTTAAGGCCGGGGCTGTTCTGGAGTTCGCGGGCGAGGGCCTGGCCGGTGTGCCCGGCGCCGATGATGAGCAGCCGCTGCGATGCCACGGCTGCGCGGGGGAGGCGCGTGAGCAACCGGCTCCGCATCTTGACGAACGCCATGCCGGGAAAGATGAGCTCACCCGCGATGAGGATGACTGACAACGGCAGATCGCGTTCCTTCACCCAGAAGTTCACGCCGAAGATCAGGGAGGTCGAGACGAGCACGGGCAGGAAGAGGTTCAGGATGTCGCCGAGGCTCCCGTAGGTCCACACGGTGCGATAGACACCGAAGACGACGTTGGCAGTGATATAGACCAACGCGAGCAACGGGAAGACGAGAAGGACGAATTCGAGGTTCCGGTGGGGCACTTCCGCATCGAAGCGGAGGAGAAGGGCGGCGGCATAGGCAAGGGCGATCACCAGCAGGTCGAGGACCATCGCTCCGGCGGTGCGAGCGGTATCGCCGCTGAAGAGGCGGCCAGCCAGCGAGGGATGCGGGGCGGTCATCGGGCGCCGCTCCCCCTGGCGACCCGGAGGACTGTGCGCAAGAGAATGCTGAGGTCGGTCAGCACCGAGTGGTTTTCCACGTAGCGGAGATCGTAG
>JAHDWR010000154.1:5971-8865 GCA_023382755.1 Dehalococcoidia bacterium | reverse complement strand
GTTCGCAATCACCGAGAGCGTCGGCGACTGGATGAACGGGTCGATGATCGCCGTCGTCGGGTCCGGGACAAGCAACATGTCCGACTCTTCGATCTTCTGGAAACCGCGGATCGACGAGCCGTCGAAGCCGTAGCCCGCCCGCCACGGTGAGCGCTCGTAGTCCGTCCATTCGTTCAGCTCGTGGATCGGCCGCGTCAGGTGTTGCCACTGGCCGAACAGGTCGACGAACTTCACATCGACGAACCGGATCCCGTTGCGCTCGCTAAAGTTCTTGATCTCATCTGGGGTCATGGGAGCTCCTCGTGGGCGTGACTCGCGGGTATCCCGATTGTGACGGGTTTCACGGTTGATACCAGCCACGCCCAACCGCCCCGGCATGAAGATCATGTTTCGGGCGGCTCCGGCGTGCCGGGAAGCAACCTCAGGCCCTACCCTAGCCCGCGGCGATTTCGGCCGAATTGCGGCGGCGTTACGAACACGTTTCCGCCCCGCCCGGCCTGCCGCGCCTATGCGGGCGAACTCATGTCCTCGAGGAAGCGACGTAGGACGTCATCGAGCGATTCGAAAGGCGGACGGGCACTGAGATGCGCGGCAATCTCCTCCAGGATCTGCGCGGCTGGCTTCGCGTCTGGCAAGTTCCCGTCTCGGTGCGCCCACTCTCTCCCGACATGAAGAGTGTCCCAGGGCGATCTCGTATTGGCACGTGTGGTGGGGCTGTCGCCGTGCTTTCCAATTCCGTAGCAGATTCCCGTCTCGGAGTTCCAGATGGGTCGGAACAGCTGTATCAGGTACTGCTCAGCTGCCGACTGCCAGCCGGTTTGAACGACTAGCGCACGATACTCAAAGTCAGCGAGCTCGAGGGTCTCGGACACCTTCCCGATGGTTTTCTTGTGGTCGTTGAGCCGGCGGTGAAGGCGGGTCCCTTGATCGCGCGCGGTCCGTGCAGCCGGGCTGGCGGGGTCCGCCTTGCCGACATAGATTGGGTGCTCCGTGCCAGAAATGGGCGTGTATGCGGGAAATTCGCCGTTGTAGTAGATAGCATAGACGCCGGAGCCATAAAATGGACTGAGAGTCCCGAGAGGTCGCCGATGCTGCGCAATAAGGGCGAGCGCAACGATTCGACCGATCACCTCGGGGTTCGATGGGTCGAAGATAAAGCTTGGCTCGGTGACCGGGTCCAGCTCCTGCACCAGTGCCCGCAATCGGTCTTGGGCCTGCTCAAGCGTTCGGCGTGCCCGCGCAACCTCTGCCTCGGGCAATCCCTTTACGTCGCGAACCGGCAATTCCTCGACAAGAGCCCTGATCTTGGCCGCAGCATCAGGCAGGCGAAGCGAGCGCGGCTCGTCAGGCATGCAACGAGACCTCGACGCTGCTCGCGACGTGCGCAAAGTTGGACCTACTGGGTTCGAGGCAGCCCGCAATCAGGGTGCCTAACATCTCAGCAAGTTCGACGGGCACGGCGTTGCCAATCTGCCTCATCATCTCGGACCAGCTGCCACAGAACACGTATGGGTCTGGAAAGGTCTGCAGCCGCGCCGCTTCCCGGACTGAGAAGTAGCGCACTGACCCGTCGTCGGCGACAAGCATGTTCTCGCCGCCCGGGACGCCATGTACCCCTGCCTTCAGAGTCTTCGCTGGAGCGTCCAGATCGCTTCCCGTGTGTCCTGCGTACTGCCGGGCCCCATTTTGAAAGACGTGTTGCATGGCATCAGCGTCTGCACTGCCAAACTGGGGGAGGTCTGAGATGACATCGCGGACAGTCACCCACGGTAGCGTGTGGGGAACCAAAACCAGCGGTGCCTGTGGAATTTCCTTGGGTGGTGCGATGCCGTGGCGGCGCCAGTAGTCCCCGGTTGCCTTGTCGAAGTCCAGCGCGGATCTCGAATGGGTGGCCCTCGGGAAGTCCCAATGGACATCGAGGTCGGATCTCAATCCAACTATGAACACGCGCTCTCGGTGCTGTGGGATACCGTAGTCCGCAGCGTTGAGCAACTTGGCCTTGATTTCGTACTTGAGCCCCATCGCGCCGCCACGGCTCGCCGCGGTTACCAGCCGATTGTCATGCTCCTGCCAGTCGGCACCCGGATTCGAGATCTCCGGAAAGGTTAATGCCCGAAGGATGTAGTCGAAGTACGGCCTGAACGTCGGTCGGAGGAGCCCCTTCACGTTCTCGATGATGATGGCCTTGGGCTGCAGTCGGCGCACCACCTCAATGAACGCAGGGAACATGTTCCGCTCGTCGTGGCGGCCGCGATGCTTACCCCCCAGCGAGAACGGTTGACAGGGCACGCCACCAGAAATCAAGTCTGGCTCGGAATCGATGGAGTCGAATGGGAACTTCGTGACGTCTCCTTCGATAACCGGCCATGGTTGCTGGTGGTGCTCGGTAATGCGCCGGTTCTTCCGAAGCGTGGCAGCCGCATGGCGATCCCACTCGAGGACCGCCGAGTGTTCGAAGCCCGCTCGTGCCAGGCCAAGCGCCAGGCCGCCAGCGCCGGCGAAGAGCTCTACGCTACGCAAGTTACAGCCTCAATTCGTGAATGGATGGATCGTGCCAGGGCAAGCGGCTCCAAGGTTTCACACTCCCAAATCACCACCGGGCGCCAGCGGATGGCAATCAGCTTCTCGAAGTTCGCCAAGTCCCGTCGCCGGTTTGACTCAAGTTTTGGCACCCAGAAATCTTGGCGGCTCTTTGGCAGCCGGGCCATTGGGCACGACTCATGTCGGTGCCAGAAGCAACCATGAACGAATATCACCACACGGTGTTTCGGCAGGACCAAATCGGGACACCCTGGAAGGTCGCGCCGATGGAGTCTAAACCGATAACCCAAGGCATGCGCGGCCCGCCGAACACGCAGCTCAGGCTTGGTGTCCCGGCACCTCACCAGTGCCAT
>JAHDWR010000154.1:3689-5961 GCA_023382755.1 Dehalococcoidia bacterium | reverse complement strand
TCAGAGTGTCCATTCGAACAGGTATTCTAGTGACTCCCCGCCACCCCGCGCCAGCTCCCCCGCCCTCACGCCTCGCCCGCCACCTGCGCCGGGATCGCCCCGTCAACCCCTCCCCGCGCACCCAGCAACGGCTTCCCGAAGAGCAGCAACGAGGCCAGCGCTACCGTCCCGCACGCGGCAAAGGCCACCCCGAGCCCCCACCTGTCCGTCGCGAACCCCAGCGCCGGCACCATCGCCGCCATCACCAGGCTCATCACCATCCCCTGCATCGAGAGGATCGTCGCCCGCCGCTCCGACCCCACCCGGCGGTTCACATATCCCGTCGACAGCGGATGCAGCATCGAACCCACGAGCACCACCACCGGAAAGGCCGCGTACGCACCGAGCCCCGGCGTCAGCGCCAGCGTCACGCACCCCGCCGCCCCAATCACGGGCACCACGAACAACGCCTGCCGCGTACGGTTCTGTCCCGCCACCCGCGCCGCCAGCAAGGCCCCGAACATCCCCGCCGCGAACAGCGGCACCTGCAGTAACGAGAACACCACCCCGACTTCGATGTCCCGGTCGACCAGGAACGGTTGGACCAGGTACTGCACCCCGTGGAGCGCCGCCAGGGCGATCCCCGCCAGCAGGATCACCGCGCGCAGGTCCGACGTCGCCGAGACTTCCTGGAACGCCATCCGGATCGAACGCAGGTACGGCTCGGCCGGCCTGTCGCCCCGCGCGTGCGGCGGCTCCCACAGCGCGAGCGCAATCAGGCTGGTCACCAGGCAGGTCGCCGCCCCGAGAAAAATCGTGAACCGGATGTCGAACAACGCCGCAACCGGCCCGCCCAGCAACGTCGCGACGCCAACACCCGACCAGTTCAGCGCCGCCCCCCGCCCCGCGATCCGCTCGTATTCGCTCTCTCGCCCACCCGTCTTCAACGTGTCGAACAACAACGCCATGTCCGCACCCGACATCAACGTCGATGCCACCGACCACAACATGAACGACGCCAGCAGTACCGCAAACGACGTGGTGAACGCAAAAACCAGCACCGAAACACCCAGGAAGAACGCCCCCAGCGCCATCGAAAGCGACCGCCCCCACTTGTCCGCCACCGCACCCGTCGGGACCTCCAGCACCACCACCCCCACCAGGAACAGCCCTTCGGCCGACGTCACCGCCGTCAGGCTGAACCCCTGCTCGATCGTCAGGAACACGATCCAGACCGGGATCCAGAGCTGGAACTCGCGCAGGAACCAGTAGGCGTAGAGCAGCCGGAGATTGCGCCCCAGGTGGGTACCGCTTGTCACGCAGGGCAACGTAGCACGCTACCCGCCGGTAACGCCTCGTCTTTTCGGGTGATGCCCCTCAACCGCCGCGGCTCGCGGCGCTACTGGCTCGATTCCAGGAATTCCACCCAGTTGCCGTCCGGGTCCTCCACCATCGCGATCCGCACCCCCGGACGGATCTCACGTGCTGCCACCGGGACGTTGTAGCCGCCGGTCGCGCAGGCCGCCACCAGCTCGTCCAGGTTCGAAACCGAGATCGTCCAGTACCGGTAACCGTACCCGCCCTGGAGTCCACCCGGCGGTGCCTTCGACGGTGGGTTCGTCCCCGATATCACCTTGATCAGGCTCGTCCCGCACATCAGCCGGTGCATCGTCCCGCCGCCGCCCATTGGCGTATCGGCCACGTGTTCGAACCCCAGCGTATCGCGATAAAACGCCAGCGCCGCCGGCCCGTCGCTCACCACGATCCCCAGGTCAATCGAATCCTTGGTCAGTTTCGCGCCCACCGCGTCCCTCCAGTTCAGGTGCGCCGAAGCATACCGGTTTCCGGGATAGCCCCGTCTTCACAGGAACTGGATGTCCCCGGAGCGCCTGCACGCTGGCCGGCGGCAGAACCCACCGCAAACCCGCTACAGTGATGGCCACCAGAGGAGGTGAGTCATGATCTGGGTTGTTAGTCTGCTCGTCGCTGCCGTCGTTTCCGGTGGCGTGATCCTCGCCGGGCGAACCGCTCGCGCTGCTGCCACTCCGGGCTCGGTCGAACGGTTCCGGGGGTCCCTCGTCATGGGTGCCGGCATCGTCATCTTCGTGCTCTGGGCCGGCCTCCACACCGCCCTCGCCTCGATCAAGCCGATCGAGGCCGGCCACGTTGGCGTCGTCTATCAGTTCGGCGAAATCGTCGGCCAGAAAGGCGAGGGCCTCCAGTTCATCGCGCCCTGGCAGGACCTCCGCACCGAGAGCATCCAGGTCCAGCGCCACCGCTTCGAAAACGTCAC
>JAHDWR010000154.1:0-3589 GCA_023382755.1 Dehalococcoidia bacterium | reverse complement strand
TTCATGGCAGTTCGACTCGATGGCCAGGTTGCCCTGGTCACAGGCGCCGGCCGCGGCCTTGGCCGCGCCTACGCAATCGACCTCGCGAAGCATGGCGCGAAGGTCATCGTCAACGACTTCGGCGGCAGCGTTTCCGGCGAAGGCGCCGATGAAACGCCCGCCCAGCAGGTGGTCAACGAAATCAAGGCCCTCGGCGGCGAAGCCGTCGCCAACCCCGGCGATGTCGGCAGCTACGAAGACTGCTACAACATGGTCAAGCAGGCCATGGACACCTGGGGCCGCCTCGATGCCGTCGTCGCCAACGCCGGTATCCTCCGCGACCTCGCCCTCCACAACATGGCCGAGCAGGACTGGGACCTCGTCATCCGCGTCCACCTGAAGCAGTGCTACAACCTGCTCCACCATGCGTGGCCGGTCTTCCGCCAGCAGGCCTATGGCCGCGTCGTGATGGCCACCTCCTCCTCGGGCCTCGTCGGCAACTTCGGCCAGGCCAACTACGGCGCCGCCAAGGCCGGCATGTACGGCCTCATGAACGTCGCCAAGATCGAGGGCGAAAAGTACAACATCAACGTCAACCTCATCTCCCCCGGCGCCCAGACCCGCATGACCGAGAACCTCGGTGGCCGCGACCCCAACGACGCCGAGCGCGCCCAGGTCATGGCTCCGGAGCACGTCGCTCCCGCCGTCACCTACCTCGCGTCGCCCCAGTGCAACGAGAGCGGCATCTGCATCAACGCCTCGGGAGGCCGCTACAGCCGCAGCGCCATCGTCCTCACGAAGGGCGTCAACTACGACCCGCACGAGTTCAAGGATGCGGACTGGTTCTCGGATAACTTCGAGAAGATCACCGATATGAATGGCGCCTACGCCCCGTGGACGTTCGCGGCCACGCGCGAGCAGCACAACGAGCAGCTGAAGGCGGCCGGCAAGCCGGCAAGCCGCGCCTAACAGCCCCGGCGGCAGGAAGAACACCAGCGGCCCTCTCCCAACCCGGGAGAGGGCCGTTCTCTCATTTGGCAATCGGCCCCCCGAGCCACAACCTCCTCCCAAACCCACTCCCCACATCCGAGGCGCGCCAGGAATGGCGCGCTTCAACGCCCCGCCAGCGCAGCGGCGCGGGCCGTAAGACCCCACCGGGTAACCGGTGCCAACCGTGAGCGTGAGCGCGTCCGGCGGCCCAGGGTGGGTAGGGGCGTATCGCCATACGCCCCTACGACCGTCTTCCCCCACCTCCGGCGGCGCGCATAAAACCCCATTCCCCAGATCCGAGGCGCGCCAGGAATGGCGCGCTTCAACGCCCCGCCAGCGCAGCGGCGCGGGCCGTCAGACTCCACCCCCGCTCGCAACTCCCGACCCGGGCGCCACTCCTCCCTCCTCCCCCTGTGCCTCGTCGTTACCCCGCCGCCGCCCCCGCCCGGTCCGCGAACTGCTCGTTGTACAACGCCGCGTACAGCCCGCCCCGCGCCATCAGCTCCGGGTGCGTGCCCGACTCCACCAGCCGCCCGTGGTCCAGCACCAGGATCACGTCCGCAGCGAGGATCGTCGATAGCCGGTGCGCGATCGCCAGCACCGTCCGCCCCCGCGTCAGGTGCGCCAGCGCATCCTGGATGATCCGCTCGGTGTGCGTGTCCACGCTCGAGGTCGCCTCGTCCAGCACCAGGATCGCCGGGTCCTTCAGCAGTGCCCGCGCGATCGACACCCGCTGCTTCTCCCCGCCCGAGAGCCGGTAGCCCCGCTCGCCCACGATAGTGTCGTAGCCGTACGGAAGCCCCGCGATGAAGTCGTGGATGTTTGCCGCCCGGCAGGCATCGACGATCTCCTCGTCCGTTGCACCCGGCGCGCCATAGCGCAGGTTCGCCCGGATGGTGTCGTGAAACAGGTAGGGCTCCTGGTTCACCATCGCGATGCTCGCCGTGAGCGACTCCAGCGTCACGTCACGGATGTCGTGCCCATCGATCGTGATTCGCCCGCCGTCCACGTCGTAGAGGCGCGGCAACAGGTACGCCGTCGTCGTCTTCCCCGCGCCCGAATGCCCCACCAGCGCGCCGAACTTCCCCGGCGGGATAGTGAATGAGATCCCGTTGAGCACCGGCGTGTCCTTGCGGTAGCCGAACGTCACGTCCTCGAAACGCACCTCGCCGCGCACATCCGTCAGCGCGACCGCCCCCGGCCGGTCCGCGATCTCCTGCTCCAGGTCCAGGTAGTCGAAGATGCGTTCGAACAGCGCCAGCGAGCTGATGAGCGTGAGGTTGATCCCCATCAGCTGGTTCACCGGCTGGAACATCCGCCCAAGCAGGCTCGCCGTCGCCACCACCGTGCCCAGCGAGGCCTCGCCCCCGAGCACACGGTGCCCCCCGTACCAGTACACGATCGCAGGCGCCAGTGATGTGAACAGACCCATCGCCACCATGAACCCCCGCCCCACCATCGCCCGCCGGATGTTCAGCCGCCGGATTTCCCACGCCGTCTCCTCAAACCGGTCGTACTCCATTTGCTGCCGGCCGAACGTCTTCATCAGTAGCGCGCCGCTCACCGAGAGCGTCTCGTGCATCCGCGTGTTCAGGTTCGCCAGCTGCTCTTGAGATTCGCCAAGCAGCTCCCGCTGGATGTTCCCCACCCGCCGCGCCGGGAACAGGAACACCGGGATGAACGCCACCGAGAACAGCGCCAGCCGCCAGTCCAGGAACAGCATCAGCCCGAACGTCGAGAGCACGATGATGAGGTTCCCGATGATGCCCGTCAGCGCCTCGCTCACCGCGTTCTGCACCGACCCCACATCGTTCGAAACGCGCGAAAGCACCTCGCCCGTCCGGTTCGAGGTGAACCACCGCAGCGACATCCCTGTCAGGTGCCGGTAGAGGTCGCGCCGCAGGTCGAACATCACCGTCTGGCCGATGACGTTCGAAAGGTAGCTCTGGACCACGCCGAAGAACGCCCCGAACGCAACCAGCACCACCATCGCCAGGATGAGCGCGTTCAGTTTCGAGCCGCTGCCCCCGCCCGCCGCCGTCGGCAGCGCATCGTCGACGATCCGCTGCAGCAGGTACGCCGGCCCCAGCCCCACCAGCGCCGACGCGACTATCACCACGATCAGCAGCGCCACCACGCCAAGGTGTGGCCGGTGCAGCCCGATGACGCGCTTGAAGGTCGGCCACGCGGGCCGCTGCGGCCGCTGCCGCTCCAGCCGGGTGCGCTCCGCGCGCCGGGGACGGTCCGGGTCGCGTTCAGGTCTCAACATTAACGTCAACGTTAGAGTGTACGCGCCCGCCGCACAACAACCAGCAAGACACCGCCACCATCCAGGAATTCGCAAGGCCCGACTGTGAAGGAGGGGACACGCAGGCCAGCCCCGCCATCGGCATGCAACCGCGAGCCGTGCTGCTCGCCAGGATGCTTCCCCTCCGCACTCCCCATCCCCACTCCGAGGCACGCCAGTAATGGCGTGCTGCGGCCCCCGCCAGAGCAGCGCCGCGGGCCGTCAGACTCCACCCAGGCGGCAACTCCCACCCCGGGTTGAGGGCCGGGGCGGGGCCCACTCCTCCCTTGTAACTTGGCGGAAGCCAGGTCCATTAGGATTGAGGCTGCGGTG
>JAHDWR010000153.1:2803-9022 GCA_023382755.1 Dehalococcoidia bacterium | reverse complement strand
ACGCCGAACGCGAGCATGGCATCGGCGACGCGGAGGAAGCCGGCGATGTTGGCGCCGAGGACGTAGTTGCCGGGGGCGCCGTATTCCTCGGCGGTTTCGTACACGGTGCGGTGGATGTCGCGCATGATCTGGGAGAGGCGGGCCTCGGTGTGTTCGAACGTCCAGTAGTCGCGGCTGGCGTTCTGCTGCATTTCGAGGCCGGAGGTGGCGACGCCGCCGGCGTTGGCAGCTTTCCCGACGCCGAAGGCGACACCTGCTTCGAGGAACGCGCGGATGCCGTCGGGCGTGGTGGGCATGTTGGCGCCTTCGGAGACGGCGAGGCAGCCGTTCTTCACCAGGGTGGCTGCGTCCTTGCCGTTGAGCTCGTTCTGGGTGGCGCTGGGGAAGGCGACCTGGCAGGGGACCTCCCAGATGTTGCCGTTCGGGACGTAGCGGGCGCCCTTCTTCCGTTCGGCGTAGGCGGAGACGCGGGTCCGTTCGACCTCCTTGACCTGCTTCAGGAGGGCGAGGTCGATGCCGGCATCGTCGTAGACGACGCCGTCGGAATCGGAGCAGGCGATGACTCTGGCGCCGAGCTGTTCGAGCTTCTGGATGGTGTAGATGGCGACGTTGCCGGAGCCGGAGACGATGCAGGTCTTTCCATCGAGGTCCTGGCCGCGGACTTTGAGCATTTCGGCGGCGAAGAAGACCGAGCCGTAGCCGGTGGCCTCGGTGCGGACGAGGGAGCCGCCCCAGCCGAGGCCCTTGCCGGTGATGACGCCGGATTCGTACTGGTTGGTGATGCGCTTGTACATGCCGAATAGGTAGCCGATTTCGCGGCCGCCCACGCCGATATCGCCTGCGGGGACGTCCTGGTATTCGCCGACGTAGCGGTGGAGTTCGAGCATGAAGGACTGGCAGAAGCGCATGATCTCGTTCTCGGACTTGCCCTTGGGGTCGAAGTCGGAGCCGCCTTTGCCGCCGCCGATGGGGAGGCCGGTGAGGGCGTTCTTGAAGATCTGCTCGAAGCCGAGGAACTTGATGATCCCCAGGTAGACGGAGGGGTGGAAGCGGAGACCGCCTTTGTAGGGGCCAAGGGCGGAGTTGAACTGGATGCGGAAGCCGCGGTTGACGTGGATTTCGCCGTTATCGTCCTGCCAGGGGACGCGGAAGATGACCTGGCGCTCGGGCTCGCAGATGCGTTCGATGATCTTGCGTTCGACGAGTTCGGGGCGCTTGGCGAGGACGGGCCCGAGCGATTCAAGGACTTCGCGGACTGCCTGGTGGAACTCGGCCTCGGCAGGGTTGCGGCGGACGACTTCCTGGAAGACGGCTTCGAGACGTTCGTCGAGGCTCACCACGCGGCAGCGCGCCGGGGAGGGTAGGAGTCGGGGGTGCGCATGTGTTACACCTGTGTTTCGGGAAAGTTTTCACAAGAGTAACCACGGGAGCCATCGGCCGCCAGCGGTCTGCGTGTGGCGGCCGACAGGGCAACAAAGAGGCACAGAGGCACGGAGTGGACGGGGAATTGTGCTCTGTACGCGGGTGGCGGCTAGGGGAAGTCGCTGCCGGGGACGCTCTCGGGGTCTTTCACGAGTTCGCCCCAGCGGCGGGCGAGCACGTCGAGCGGGGCGGGTGGAGGAGTCCAGGGGATGCCACGGACGATGACGCCGCGGTTGGGGGCGTGCACGACGAGGCCTTCGCTTTCGAGGCGGCGGAAGGCTTCGCGGACAGGCGTCTGGCTGACGCCCCAGCGGGCTGCGACTTCTTCTTGGCGGAGGTGTTCGCCCTCGCGGATGTTCCCGGCCATGATCGCGGACTGGAGGGCCTCATAGACGAGGTCGGCCTTGGTTTTGCCGGGTTTTCGCAGTGCCATTGATCCTAGGATAACGGGTTGGCGGGGAAGAGCGGGTGGGTGGACAAGGAGGCGCCGAGGCACGGAGGGTTTTGAGGGAGACCGTGGGCTGGCGTCAGTCCCTCACCCCCTGCCCTTCTTCCGCTGCGGGAGAGAAGATCGACAGGGCATGGGCGGCGCTGCCTTGCCGGTGACCGGCGCTCTCTTCGCGGGAGTAGAATCCGGGCGCTATGGAACTCAACGGAAAAGTGGCACTGATAACCGGGGCGTCGCGCGGGATTGGGGCGGATGTGGCGCTCGAACTGGGGCGGGCAGGCGTGGCGGTGGCGGTCTGCGCGCGGACGACCGAGGTGAAGGACAAACGCCTGCCGGGGACGATCTATTCGGTGGCGGAGGCCATACGCGACGCCGGCGGGAAAGCCGAGGGCATCGTGATGGACATGCGCGAGCCGGAGTCGATCGCCCTGGGCGTGGCAAAGACCGTCGAGGCGTTCGGGCGGCTGGATATCGTGGTGAACAACGCGGCGATCCTGGTGCCGGGTACCCTGGAGACCATTCAGCCGCGCCACATCGACCTCATCTGGCAGGTCGACCTGCGCGGCCCGATCTTGCTGATGCGGGAGGCGGTGCCGCACCTGCGGAAGGCGGGGGGCGGGCACATCATCAACGTGTCGTCGCGCGCGGGAGTGTTCCCGGGGCCGGGGCCGTACCCGGAAGCACGGCGCGGCGGCGCATTCTATGGAATGGTGAAGGCGGGCCTGGAACGGCTTTCGCAGGGGCTGGCGATGGAGTTGCAGGACGACAAGATCGCCGTGAACGTGCTTTCGCCGCAGGGGCGGATCAAGACGCCGGGCAACGTGTTCGCGCAGAACGACCCCCAGAACCCGGACCTGGAGTTCGAGGAAGCGGTTGCAATGGCGAAGGGGATGCGCTGGATCTGCGCGCAGCCGTCGACGTTCACGGGGAACATCCTGTTCGACGAGGACCTGTGCCGGGAAAAGGGCCTGCTATGAGCGAAGCCCCGACGGAGGGCATCTGCCTCGCCGGATTCGAGCGGGTGCGGGAGGAGTTCGAGCGCAACTTGCGCGAGCGAGGTGACGTGGGCGCCGCGGTGGCGGTCGTGGTCGGTGGGACGCCGGTGGTGGACCTGTGGGGTGGCTGGCTGGACGCCGGCCGGACGCGCCCGTGGGGGCGAGACAGCATCGTGAACGTGTGGTCGCTGGGGAAGGCGGTAACGGGCATCTGCCTGTTGCAGCAGGTGGAGGCGGGCCGGGTCGAGCTCGAAGCACCGGTGGCGCGGTACTGGCCGGAGTTCGGACAGGCGGGCAAGGACGACCTGCCGGTGAGGTACCTGCTGAGCCACCAGGCCGGGCTGCCGGCGGTGCGCAAGCCGTTGCCGCCGGGCGCGAATCTCTTGAGCTGGGAGACGATGACGGCAGCCCTGGCGGAACAGGCGCCCTGGTGGACGCCGGGCGAACGGTTCGGGTACCACGTGAACACATTCGGGTTCCTGGCGGGCGAGGTGCTGCGGCGGGTGGACGGCCGGGGTGTGGGGACCTACATCCGCGAAGAACTGGCGGAGAAGCACGGCGTGGACTTCCTGGTGGGGTTCGGGCCGGAGCACGACGCGCGAGTGGCGGACTGGATCCCGTACCAGGCGGAAGCGGGGGAGGAGTCGCAGCGGCCGTGGCTGGGGCGCGACCCGGCGACGCTCTCGGGGGTGGAGCTTGCGCGGGTCCTGGCGTACCGAAACCCGCCGGGGCACCCGGAGGGCGGGGTGAATTCGCGCATGTGGCGGGCGGCTGAGTATCCCTCGACGAACCCGCACAGCAACGCGCGGGCGGTGGCGCGGCTGTTCGGCGCTCTGGCGGACGGCGGGAACGTCGATGGCAAGCAGGTGCTCCCGCCCGAGCTCATCGAACGGGCGAACACGATCGAGGCCGATGGGGAGGACGCCGTGTTGGGGCGGCCGAACCGGTTTGGGCTCGGGTTCCAGCTGACGAACCCGGGCATCCGGCCGCTAGGCCCGAACGCCCGGGCGTTCGGGCACTACGGCAACGGGGCGATCCTGGGGTTCGCCGACCCGGATGCGGGCGTCGGGTTCGGGTTCGTATGCAACCGGGCGGGGAAATCCTGGCGCGACCCGCGGAACATCGCGCTGATCGACGCTGTATACGGGTGTCTCTGACGGGGCGCATCTCCGGGCAATAGTCTTGGTTCCTATCTATCGGTACACAGAGTAAGCTCTCCGAAACCACGCGGGGGTTGCACATGGCAGACCTGAAGGACCCGGGGTATTGGGACACGGCGATCCTGCGGGCAGCGGGCCGGCTGATGATGCTCGCCGCCCTGGAGAGCGCCCCCGGTCACGGATACGAGATCGCACAGCGGTTGCGGGCGGTGTGCGGCAACTGGTGCAACCCGTCGCCGGCGATGATCTACCCGGCGATCCACGAACTGGAGGCAGAGGGGCTCATCGCTTGCGAGGCGGAGGTCGCGAGCGGACGGACACGCCGGGTGTGCCACCTGACCGACGACGGGCGGGAAGCGCTGCGCGTGGGCGCCGGGGCGTGGGCGCGTTTCCTGCCGGCGATGGAAGGGCTGCTCGCGACCCAGGGAGTATCGGGCGGCGACGCTTGCCGCGGCAGCGAGCCATGAGCGTGGAGGCAAGGCGCAGGAACGTCATCTCCGCGTGGAAGCACTGGTGGCCGGTCGTGCTGCTGGGCGTGCTCACCGTTGGCTCGTACGGGTTCGTCATCTACGCGTTCAGCGTGCTCATCGCGCCAATTCACGAGGAGACGGGGTGGTCGATCGGGGCGTTGGCGGGTTCGTTCACGCTGAGCAGCCTGATTGGCGGGGTGATGGCGCCGGCAAGCGGGTGGTTGCTCGACCGCCTCGGGGGGCGGCCCGTGATGCTGGGGTCGCTGGCGATCGGCAGCGCCTTCCTGTTGCTGGCATCGGCCGCGACATCCCTTCCGATGTTCGTCATCGCCTGGGGTATTGGCGGCGGGGCGATTTCGGCGGGGCTGTTCTACAACGTGACGATGGCGTTGACGACGCGGCTCTTCGCCGAGGAGCGCGTACGCGCATTCGCGGTCCTGACGTTTATCGGCGGGTTCGCGGCGGTCCTGTACTTTCCTCTGGCGGGCTTGCTCTCGGACCTGATGTCGTGGCGGACGGCGATCCGCGTCCTGGTGGTGCTCATGGTGCTGCACGCGCTCCCGGCGGCTCTGACGATCTCCGGGGGGCAGGCGAAAGCCGCCGTGGTGAAGACGAGCACGCGCGCCGCGGTCGTCGCGGTGTTCCGCTCCCGCGACGTGGTCCGGATGATCGCGATGCTGACGCTCGCGGCGATGGCGTTTGGAGCCATCCAGGTGCACCACGTGCCGGCCATGCGCGCGGCGGGCGTGTCGCTGGGGGCGGCGACGGCCATCGCCTCGGTGAGGGGGCTGCTTTCGCTGCCGGGCCGCGCGCTCATCGAGCCGGTGGTGCGGCGGACCGGGGTAGCGGGAGCGATCGGGCTGGTGTACCTGTTGATGGCGATAGGCATCCTGCCCCTGGCGGTGCACGGCGGCATCGCGTGGCCGCTGATGTTCATGGTCGTGACGGGGCTGGCGTTCGGCGCGATCTCACCGCTGCACGGGTTGTACGCGGCCGAGGTGTTCGGCGAGTCGCGGATCGGGACGATGATGGGCGTGCAGTCGCTCATCGTGAGCCTGCTTTCGGCGACGGGGCCGGCGCTGGTGGGGCTCTCGGTGGATATGACGGACAGCTACTCGGTGGCGATGCTGCTGACCGCCGCACTCTTCGCCGGCGCGCTGGTGTTGCTGCTCACGCGGCCGAGAGCCACCGGCCGCCATGCGGTGGTCTCGGCTGAGGCGAGCGTGTAGGCGCGGCGGCTGCCCGTCGCGGCGAACCGGTGGTCCACGGTCTCAGGCGGGTTCGGCGACGAAGATGGGGATCTTGCGCGTGGTGCGCTGCTGGTAGTCCTGGTAGGGCGGATAGGCGGCCACCGCGAGTTCCCAGAGGCGCGCCCGTTCGGCGGCATCGGTGACTTCGCGGACGCGCATGTCGTGGACTTCGGTCAGGTCGCGCACCTGGACGTCCGGGTTGGTACGCAGGTTATAGACCCAGACGGGGTTCTTCGGTGCGCCGCCCATGGAGCCGACGAGCACGTAGTTGTCCCCGTCCTTGACGCGCATGAGCGGGGTCTTGCGCGTGCCACCGGACTTGTTGCCGGTGTTGGTCACGATCACGACCGGCAGGCCGGTATTGAGCAGGGTGGTGCCCTCGGTACCGCCGGAGCTTTCGTACAGCTCGACCTGCTTGCGGACCCACTCGACGGGGCTGGGGATGTAATCGGTCACGCGTTCCTCCTTGAAGTA
>JAHDWR010000153.1:0-2703 GCA_023382755.1 Dehalococcoidia bacterium | reverse complement strand
GGACCCACTCGACGGGGCTGGGGATGTAATCGGTCACGCGTTCCTCCTTGAAGTAGGTAGGAGTGTACAGGGGCCGGGAGCATGGGATGGGGCCAGGCGGACGGACCGTCAATAGGCGTCCTTGCGGTCGGAGATCGCGAACACCCATGCGATGTCCCCTTCGAGCTTCAGGAACACCCTCCAGTCCCCGGAGCGCAACCGCCAGTCATTCGAGCCACTGAGTTTCTTCAGGTCGCCTTTCCCGGTGTTGCTGAAGTCACGGAGGGCCACCATAATTCGCGTCGCCTGCCTGGCGTTCCGCGCGGAAAGCTGGACGACTTGCTCTACTCCAGCGTGATACCAGAGAAGCTCCCGCCTCATCCCGCCCGGCGGCCCCGCTTCGCCAGGACCGCATCGAGTTCGCGGGATCTCTCCCGGACCCACTCGGGCGGCGGTTCGTCGGTTTCTGGTGCATCCGCGAAGATCTGGAGCCACTCTTCGTCGCTTATGGGCTCGATGAGGTCCAGCACTTTGCCGGCGGCGGCGTAGTCCTCGGCCTCGAACAGGCGGTCGTACTCAGCCCGCAGCTCTTCCTGTGTCTTCATGAGGGAAGTTTACCACCTGGGGGGCGGGCCATCGCCGCGAGGGGGCTCAGTTCAGTGCGAGCCATATGGCAGCGGCGGCGATGGCGGCGAGGACGACTGCTTCGAGCACCATGACAGGGCGCACCCTGGCGGGCAGTGGCCGGGTCCGCAGCGCCCAAACCACCGTCGCGAAGAGCACAAGCGAGAACCCGGCCGCCATCAGGGGCACGTTCGCCAGCGAAGACAGCATCACGGCTATCGAGATGGCGAACGTGAGCGGAACCGCCCAGGTCTCGCGCCAGTCTGTCTTAGCCGACGCCACTCAGTTTCTTCTTCTTGCTGGCGACGTAGTCGACGAGGATGTACTCGCCGAGCTTATCGGGGGTGGTGTAGAAGACGCGGCCCTTGTTGATGCGCGCGACCTGGTTGACGAACTCCTTGAGGTAGTAGTTCCGGTCGAGCATGAAGGTGTTGATGGTGATGCCCTTCTGGGTGCAGCGCTTCACTTCCTTGAGGGTCTCGCGGATGGTGATGGGGCTGGGCGGGTAGGCGAAGTAGCTGCGGCCTTTTTCCAGGTGGGCGGTGGGTTCGCCGTCGGAGATCATGATGATCTGGCGGGTGCCCTGGGTGTGCTTGGCGAGGAGCTTCTGGGCGATCATGAGGGCGTGGTGCATGTTCGTGCCGAGGACCGATTCGTCCCAGCGGACGTAGGGCAGCTCGTCGGCCTTGAGCTCGCGGGCATAGGCGCTGAAGCCGATGATGTAGAGGCTATCGCGCTGGTACTGGGATGAGATGAGGTTGTTGAGCGCGAGGGCGACCTTCTTGGCGGCCTGGAAGCTTCCTCGGAGGGCCATGGACCAGCTGAGGTCGAGCATGATGACGGTGGAGGTCTGCGTCAGGAGTTCGGTGCGTTCGACCTCGAAGTCATCGGGCTTGAGGTGGATGGGCGTGCCGGGGCCCTCGCGGTACATGGAGTTCATGATCGTCTTCTGAATGTCGAGGAAGAACGGGTCGCCGAACTCGTACTTCTTGGTGGTGTCGGTGCGTTCGCCGCCGGAGCCGGTGTCGCGGATTTCGTGCTTGCCGAAGGAGTCAGCCTTGAGCTGGTTGTAGATCTCGATGAGGGCGCGCTGGCCGATCTTGCGGGTGCCGCGGGGGGTGAGCTCCCACTGGTTGCCCTTCTTCCGGATGTAGCCGGCCTCTTCGAGGATCTCGAGGAACTGCTTGAGCTGGTCGAGCGTTTCGCGGGCCTCGGGGCCGAGGAGGTCTTCGAGCTTGTCGGCGTCGATGTCGTCGATCTCGCCGCCGTACTGGGTGCGTTCGAGCTGGCGTTCGAGCTCGTCGATGGATTGCATCTGGTCCATGAGGTTCATGGCGGACTGGAGGTCGATCTCCTCATCGCCACGGAAGGGGTACTGGTTGCGCAGGTCGCGCATGGGGTAGAGGTACTCGAGGTTCTGGCCGAGCTCGTTGAGGGCCTGCTGGAGCTCGGAGTCGCCCATCTTATCGCCGAGGAGGTCCTGGAGCTGCTGGCGCATCTCGCCCGGGAGGGAATCGAGGAGCGACTGCATCTGGCCCATCTGGTGCTGCATCTGCTGGATGAGCTCATCGAGGGACTGCGGGGGGTTGTCGCCGAAGAGGTCGCCGTACTGCTGCATGAACTGGTCGAAGTTCGGCTCTTTGCCGGCCATCTTGTCCTGCAGCATCTGGTTGAGGTCGCGGACCATGTCCTTCATGCGCTGCATGTCTTCGGGGGACATGTTGGCGATCTGGTTGTACATGTCCTTAAAGAAGGTATCCATCATGGCCTTCTTCAAGGATTCGAGGAGTTCGTTGAAGCGGGCCTGGGCCTCGGGGTCCATGAACTCGTAGTTCTGGAGTTCCTTCACCTGGCCGGGGACGTCTTCGGGGAGTTCGCTGAGGAACTGCTTCTTCTTGTTGGCGATGTTGCGGAGCATGTCGGCGAACTCGCCGGGCTGCTGTGACGCGCCTTGCTGCTGGCCGCCCTGCTGGCCACCTTCGGAACCCTCGGACTGGTCGCCCTGCTGCCCTGGCTGTTGCTGGCCGTGCTGGCCCTGGGGAGATTGCTGGCCGGGCTGCTGCTGGGCCGAACCCTGGGGAGATTGTTGGCCCGGGGACT
>JAHDWR010000152.1 GCA_023382755.1 Dehalococcoidia bacterium | reverse complement strand
AGGTCTTCGATGGCCTTCTCGAAGGGGGCGGTCCCGACGCGGTCGAAGAAGGCGTTGAAGGTTTCGCCGGTCCCGCGCTCGCGTTCGTAGAGGGCGACGATCCGCTCGACGGCATCCGGGCCGCGCTTCGCGGGCAAGCGCACCTTGAGCTGTGTTGCCATCCGGAGCGTGCCGTTCTGGTACTCGCCGCCAACGAAGACGTGGTAGGCGGGGAGCTGGTTCGGGCCCACCTTCATGGCGGCCCCGTGGAACCCGATGTTGGCGATGTGGTGCTGGCCGCAGCTGTTCGGGCAGCCGCTCATCTTGATGTTGATCTTCCTGGTCAGCGGGTCGTCGATCTGAAGCGACTCGACGCGCTGCTGGATGGCCTGGTTAAGCCCCATCGATGACGTGATGCCCAGCTTGCAGCTGTCGGTGCCAGGGCAGCTGACAACATCGGAGATGCTCTGCGCGCCAATGTCGGCAAGGCCGATGTCCTTCAGCTTGCTGAACACCTCGTAGAGGCTCTCGTCGCGCACCCAGCGGAGGACGATGTTCTGGCCGACGGTGGTGCGGGCGTGGCCGCCGCAGTACTCGCGCATGATGGCGGCGAGTCCGCGGAACTGCTCGGGCTTCAGGTCGCCCCGCGTGACCTTGACTTCGACGGCGGAGAAGCCCTGTTGCCTCTGGGCGCGGACGTTGGCAGTCACGAATGCGGTGAACTCGCGGAGGTCGCTGTTCGGGCGAGCATAGCCCTGCTTGCGTTCGGGGGCGTTCGCCTCTTCATCCTGGACGAAAAGGAGGCGGCCGGGCCGGAAATCCCGGGCGGCCCAGTCGCCCTGCAGCTCCAGTTCGACCATGCGCTTGAACTCATCGATGCCGACGCGGTCGACGAGGAACTTGATCCGGGCCTTGGCGCGGTTCTTCCGGAGTTCGTCGGCCTTTTCGAAGATGCGGACGACGGCTTCGGAGAGCCTGAGGTACTCGTCGACGCTTACGAACTCGGTGAGCACCGGGGCGTTGCGCGGCATGATGCTGAGGCCGCCGCCGACAACAACCTTGAAACCCTGTTCGCCACCCTGGAGGCGGGGGATGAAACCCAGGTCGTGGATCCCGGTGATGGCGTTGTCATCGTCCGTGGCGGTGAAGGCGACCTTGAACTTGCGTGGGAGGAGCTGGGAGAGGGGGTTGCGGAGCCAGTAGCGGGCGAACGCCCCGGCGTAGGGCGTGGGGTCGAACAGCTCACCGGGCTGGATGCCGGCCCACGGGTCGCCGGTCACGTTGCGGACGGTGTTACCACAGGCCTCGCGCGTGGAAAGGCCCGTCCTGCCCATGATAAAGAGCGCCTCCGCTGCTTTCGCCAGGGGGATGTGGTGGAACTGGAAATTCTGCCGGGTGGTGATGTGGCCCTTGCGCAGCGGGGCGAACCGCTCGGCGACCTCGCCGAAGGCCTCCATCTGGTCCGGGGTGACGCCGCCGAAGGGGAGCTTCACGCGGATCATCTGGACACCCGGCTGGCGCTGGCCGTACACGCCCTGCTTCAGGCGGAAGCCGATGAACTGGTTCTCTTCCCATTCGCCCGTAAGGAAGCGGTGCGCCTCGGTCTGGAAGTCCTCGAGTTCCTTTTCGAGGATCGGCAGGACAAGGCCCGGCTCGTTGGTGTGGACGACGGTTTCCACGCTGGCCATGGGGACACCTCTCCCGGGACTGTGGCCTCCCGGCGGGCACATAAATAGGATGAACTTGAGCGACTTTATCAACAAATACCCTTGCCTGCCAAGTCCTAAGTTGATAATGTTGACTAAATTACTCAGGTTCTGATGCGCGTTGACCACGCTACCCACCCTCGCAACACCCCAAATCGAAGCGCTCAACGAGCGCTTCGAGGTTGCAGACCCCCGGGAAATCGTCGCCTGGGCGGTCGAGACCTTCAGTGACGGCCTCTCGGTGGGCGCGAGTTTCGGGGGCGCCTCGGGCATGGCGATCCTTCACATGGTTGCTGCCCTGAAACCGAACGTGCACGTCTTCGTCCTCGATACGGACTACCTGTTCGAAGAGACCAACGAGACGATGCGGCGGGCTGTCCCGGCGCTCGGGCTGGGCAATGTGCAGGTCTACAAGTCGAAGTTGAGCCACGAAGAGCAGGCTGCCCAATACGGTTCGGCGCTCTGGATGCGCGACCCCGACCTCTGCTGCGAACTGCGAAAGGTTGAGCCGAACCGGCGCGCGCTCGAAGGGAAGACCGCGTGGGTGAGCGGCCTGCGGCGCGACCAGTCGGAAGGGCGCGCCGAAACACCGATCGTTTCGTGGGCGCCGAAGTTCGGCGTGGTGAAGCTCAACCCACTGGCGAACTGGACCGAGCAGCAGACGTGGGAGTACGTCGTGAAGAACGGTGTCCCATACAACCCGTTGCTGGACCAGGGATACACCAGCATCGGCTGCTACAACTGCACGATCCCGGGAGTCCAGGGACGTGCGGGGCGCTGGCAGGGCTTCGACAAAGACGAGTGCGGGTTGCACACCTAAACGACATGGCGGGACCGGCCGCGGCTGGTCCGGTCCGGGAAGGAACGGCGGTTGGGAAACGGGGAAGGCGGGTTCGTGCTCTGGTTCACGGGGCTTTCGGGCGCCGGAAAGTCGACGCTCACCGAGGCACTCGCTCCGCGCCTCCGCGAGCTGGGCCTGCGCGTGGAGGTGCTCGACGGGGACGCGGTGCGCACGCACCTCTCCGCCGGCCTCGGGTTCAGCCGGGAAGACCGCGACACCAACATCCTGCGTATCGGGTACGTGGCGAACCTGCTCGCCCGAAACGGCGTGGCCGTCATCACGGCCGCGATCTCGCCCTACCGGGACACGCGCGACGCAAACCGCCGCCTGGTTGAGGGCGATGGCTCCGCGTTCATCGAGGCGTACGCCGCCGCGACGGTGGAGGAATGCGAGGCTCGCGACGTGAAGGGCCTGTATGCCGAGGCCCGGGCGGGGAAGCGGCCCGGTTTCACCGGTGTCGATGACCCCTACGAACCGCCGCTCAAACCGGAGATCGTGCTCCAGACCGGGTCCGAAGATATCGAGACCTCGGTGCGGAAGGTCCTCGACTACCTCGCGTCTCGGGGGCTCGTTCCCTCGCCGGCGGCAGCCGGGGGCCAGCGATGACCAGCCTCGGTCTGCACCCTGCCCCTGGAGCCGAAGACGCCGGACTGGACGCGCTCGAGGCGGAGAGCATCTTCATCATGCGCGAGGTCGCGGCTGAATTTGAGCGCCCCGCGCTGCTGTTCTCCGGCGGCAAGGACTCGATCGTGTTGCTCCGGATCGCCGAGAAGGCCTTCTGGCCGGCCCGCTTCCCGTTCCTGGTCCTGCATGTGGACACCGGACATAACTTCCCGGAGGTCATCGACTTCCGCGACAGGCGTATCGCCGAGCTCGGAGCGCGGCTGGTGGTCGCCTCGGTCCAGGAGGCGATCGATGCCGGCGAGGTGGCCGAAGAGCGCGGGCCGCGCGCTTCGCGGAACCGCCTCCAGACGCCGGTGCTGCTGGCCGCGATCGCGCGCCACCAGTTCGATGCCGCGATTGGCGGCGCCCGGCGCGATGAAGAGAAAGCGCGAGCAAAGGAGCGCGTGTTCTCGTTCCGGGACGAGTTCGGGCAGTGGGACCCGCGCAATCAGCGGCCGGAGCTCTGGCACCTGTTCAACGGCATGCACATCCGTGGCGAACACATGCGCGTGTTTCCGCTTTCGAACTGGACCGAGCTCGATGTGTGGCGGTACATCGAACGCGAAGCCATCGAGGTGCCCTCTATCTACTTCAGCCACGAGCGCGAGGTGTTCGAACGCGACGGCATGCTGATGGCGGTCAGCCCGTACCTGCCGCTGCTCCCTCACGAGCGGCCGTTTGTGGCGCCCGTGCGATATCGCACGGTCGGTGACATGACCTGCACCGCCGCGGTGCGGTCGACGGCGACAACGCTGCCGGAGGTGGTGGCGGAGATCGCCCTGACGCGCATCACCGAGCGGGGCCAGAGCCGGGCCGACGACCAGTTCTCCGAGGCCGCCATGGAAGACCGCAAGCGGGAGGGCTACTTCTAGTGGACCTTCTCCGGTTTGTGACGGCCGGCTCCGTGGACGATGGGAAGAGCACGCTCATCGGGCGGCTCCTGTACGACTCGAAGCAGGTGTTCGAGGACACGATGGTGAGCCTCGAACGGGCGAGCACCGCGCAGGGCCTCGGCGAGGTGAACCTCGCGCTCCTCACGGACGGCCTCCGCGCCGAGCGCGAGCAGGGCATCACCATCGACGTGGCCTACCGGTACTTCACGACGCCGCGGCGAAAGTTCATCATCGCGGACTCGCCGGGGCATGTGCAGTACACGCGGAACATGGTGACAGGGGCCTCGACGGCTCAACTCGCGCTCATCCTGGTCGACGCGCGCAAGGGCGTGGTGGAGCAGACGCGCCGGCATTCCGCGCTGACGTCGCTCCTGGGCATCCGCCACCTGGTGTTGTGCGTGAACAAGATGGACCTGGTGGACTGGGACCCGGCGCGCCTGGCCGGGATAGAAGCCGAATACAGGGATTTGGCGCGCCGCCTCGGCGTGGAGTGCGTGACCGTGATCCCCATGGCGGCGGTTTCCGGAGAGAACATCGTCGATCGCGCCACGCACATGCCGTGGTACATGGGGCCGACGCTCCTGGAGTTCCTGGAGGCGGTAAACGTCCCGGACCCGGCGCGGCATGCGGGCCTGCGCTTCCCGGTCCAGTACGTGATCCGGCCGCATTCGACCGAGTTCCATGACTACCGGGGGTACGCCGGCACCGTCGCGGCCGGCCAGGCCCGGGTCGGCGACGAAGTGGTCGTGCTGCCCACCGGGGCACGCTCCCGGATCGCGGGGATCGACCGCTTCGAACAGGAGCTCGCCGCGGCACGGAGTGGGGACGCGGTGACCATCCGGCTGCACGACAACCTCGACGTGGGCCGGGGACAGATGATCGTTGGCGCCGACCATGCGCTGCCGGTCACGCGCCGGTTCACCGCTGATGTGTGCTGGATGAGCGACACGGCAGCCCTGCGGCCGCGCCAGCAATTCTGGATCAAGCACACCACGCGGCGCGTGAAGTGCCTGGTCGAATCGCTCGACGACCGCATGGATGTGGCGAGCTTCGACCGCCGGGACCGCCCGGAGTCGCTCGGCCTGAACGACATCGGACAGGTCACGCTGCGCACCCTTGAGCCGATTTTCGCGGACTCCTATGCAACCAGCCGCGACACCGGGAGCTTCATCCTGATCGACCCGGCGACGCGACTGACGGTCGCCGCCGGGATCGTGCGGGAGGCGGCAGTCACCGAACCAGCCGCCAGCGCGGGTGACTGAGACCGGCGCCGGCTCGCTCCCCAGTGAGGTTCCGCTGGAGTCGGGGAACCCAGCGGTGCCCCGGCCGAAGCGCCTGAAGGCGGCGACGTTCGTGCGGCCGCTCGCGGCGCTGTGCGGCGTCTTCCTGTTCGTCTTCGCCCTGCAGATCATCAAGGCTGGGTCGGGCGCGCTCGTGCCGCTACTCGACGGCCTGGACGTGAGCGGGCCGGCGAATGCGGCCGGCTTCGGCTGGCTGCTGGCGTATGTGGCAATGAGCGGGTCGCCGGTCGCGGCGATTGGCGTGACGCTGCTCTCCAGCGGCGTGCTCACCGAGTCCGAGGCG
The DNA here is from genome assembly GCA_023382755.1 of Dehalococcoidia bacterium. GTDB lineage: Bacteria > Chloroflexota > Dehalococcoidia > Tepidiformales > Tepidiformaceae > Amarobacter. The sequence goes on along the minus strand of JAHDWR010000152.1, from coordinate 3,483 downwards.
TTCGCGGTCGTCGGGGGGTCCCGGCTCGGGGCATCGTTCATCGTCCTGGCCGTGGGGTTCGTGCTGTACCTGGCGCGCCGCCGCAATGCCGACGGTCTGTCGATTGGCGTCATTGCGCTGGTGACCACCTTTACGACGCAGGGGCCGGCCATTCTGCTGGGGCTGGTATCGCTGCACTACGGCTGGCTCGACCCGATCCAGTTCTCGCCGCCGCCCGCGATGCTGGACTGGGTGGACGCCGCCTACGGCGAGCCGGTGGCGTTCCTCGACCAGCGTCTGCCCGGCGGACTGTTGTTCGCCGCCGGGGTGGCAGTCCTGCTCGCCAGCTTCACCGTGTTCGACCGCGCGTTGCCCCGGCTCGACGCCGGTTCAAGCTCCATCGAAGGGACACTCCACCGGCTGAACTCGCGCCCGATGATGTTCGCAATCGGGTGTGCGGTCACGGCGATGACGTTGAGCGTATCCATTTCGCTGACATTGCTGGTCCCACTCTCGTTGAAGGGCTACCTGAAGCGCGAACACATCATCCCGTACGTAATGGGAGCGAACATCACGACCTTCATCGATACCCTGGCCGGTGCGTTGATCCTTGGCGGCGACACCGCGTTCACGGTCGTCCTGACGGAGATGGTGGCCGTGGCAGCGGTGTCCTCGGTGCTGCTCACGGTGGCGTACGGCCCGTACAGCCGGCTCATCCTGGGGACCGCGCACGCGGCCACGCGCGGGCCGCGCAACCTGGGCGTGTTCCTTGGAGCGATCGTGGCGGTGCCGGTGGTCATGCTGCTGGTCTAGGGCTGTACGCCTGGCCGGCGGGAACTCCCGTTCCGGGGCTCCGGCGCCGGCGGCGGAGCGTCCCCTTCGTCGAGCCCGCTCCAGAGGTCGTCTTCGTCATCCATCTTGAATTCACCGGGCTGCACGGGGAGACGACGATAACCGCGTGCGTGCTCTCGTTCGAGCCGGATCGTTTCCCGGCGGCAGCTACCGGTGGAGCGACTCATCGGGGTCGTCGGCGGTAATGCCGGCGGCGTACAGCTCGGCGATCCGCTCCTCCGGCAGGCGGAGGAGGTCGCGAAGGACGTAGCTGTTGTGCTCGCCGAAACCGGGCGCCGGCATCCGGATGTGCCCCGGCGTGCGCGAAAGCTTCCACGGTGGAGCTTCCATCTCCCACGTGCCGGCGTCCGGGTGCGTGTGTTCCACCCAGGCGCCGCGCGAGCGGAGGTGCGGATCCGCGAGCAGTTCGGGAGTTGTCAGCACAGCGCCCGCAGGTACTCCCGCGCGCTGGAGCAGGTGCATCACCTCGTAGTGACCGCGTGCGGCGGTCCAGGCTTCGATGGCGGCGTCGAGCACAGCCTCGTTGGCCTTGCGGGCGTCGTTCGTCGCGAACCGCGGGTCCGCTACCAGGTCGGGCCGCCCGATGACCGCGCAGAGCGCTTCGAACTGGGCGACGGTTTCGCAGGCGATCGTTACCCAGCGGTCTTCTCCGGCGCACTGGTAGCGGTTGTGGGGGGCGAAGATGGGATGGCGGTTCCCGATGGGCGGGCGCGCCTGGCGGTTCATGCTGTAGTCCACCAGGTATTCGCCCACGAACATGGTCAGGTTCTCCCGCTGGGCGAGTTCGAGGTACATCCCTTCGCCGGTGAGGGAGCGTTGCCGAAGGGCCGTGGCGACGGCCCCGACGAGGGCCGTCCCGGCCATGGGGTCGCCGTAGCTGAAGCCGGTCTTCATGGGTTCGTCGCCCTCGTACCCGGAGAGCGAGACCAGGCCGGCAAGTTGCTCGACGTTCGAACCATACGCGACATAATCTTTCTCAGGGCCGGTCTTGCCGTGGCCCGGCATGGAGACGTAGATGATGCGCGGGTTTACCGCGCGGATCGCTTCGTACGTCAGGCCGAGGTTGTCCATCACGTCCGTGCGGAAATTCTCGACGATGATGTCGCTGACGGCGCAGAGCTGCAGGAGGACATCCTTCCCCCGGGGGTCGTTGAGGTCGAGCGCGAGGGCGTACTTGTCGCGGTTGTTGTGGTTGAAGTAGGCGGACTTGTTGTACCAGTGCGCTTCGGTCCGCGGGATGAGGCCCAGGGAGCGGAGCAGATCCCACTGGCGGGGCGATTCAACCTTGATGACCTCGGCGCCGTAGTCGCCGAGCATGCGGGCGCCGAAGGGCCCGGCCCACACCATGGTCAGGTCGACAACGCGGATTCCGTCGAGTGGCATGGTCATGCGGGGCGCTCCAGTCTCGCCAGGCTCGGTGGGCCTTCCCACGTTTCTCCGTTGTCCAGCAGCACGCGGAGCTGTGTCCCGGTGTCCTCGACACTCCCCGGGACGTCGGCGCCGGACCGTGGGTAGGCGGGTTTGGCGGGCACCACGACTCGCGCTCCGGCTGGGAACTCGGCGGATGCCGCGATCTCCACCGTCTCGATGCGCTGGCCGATGCTGCGTGCAAGCACCTGGAACAGGGCGAAGTCGTTGGTGGCGCGCAAGGTCTTAAGGGCTTCGTCGAGGGGTGCAGCCTCGCGTGCGGCGCGGAGTTCGGCCGGGGGCGGGATGGCTTCTTCGCTGCCCCGGGCGAGGAGTGTCCCGACCATCTTCTTCGCGCGCGGCGCGATCTCTTCGATGAGCTGGTGGAGCAGCGCGACATCGTCGCAACCTTCGAAGAACGCGATTGCGCGGGCGACCTGTTCGCGGCTGGTCATGCCGGCACCCCCGAGCCCAGGCGCGCCACTTCGGCGGCGCTCAGGCCCGCGATGTCGCGCAGGGTGGCTTCGGTGTGCTCGCCCAGCAATGGGGCTCTTCCGTGCCGCCAGGCATCGGGGCCGATCCACCAGGGCGGGCCCGGGTAGGTAGCGCGCCCGGCGACCGGGTGTTCGACCTGTTGGAGGAAGCCGCGGGAGTTGAGCTGGGCGCTCGTGAGCAAGTCCTCCATGGTATGCACGAACGCGATTGGGGCGCGGCCGGCGCCTGCGCGCTGGTAGATGTCGTGCTTGGTCTCGCCCGCGGCCCATGCGTAGAACTCGGCCATCAGCTCGTCGTTGTGCTGGGCCCGGTCGGCCTGCGTGACGAAGCGCGGGTCATCGAATAGGTCGGGGCGGCCCATCACGTCGGTGAAGGGCTTCCAGTTACGCGGCATGATGTGGATCCCCAGGTGGCCGTCGGCGCAGGGGTAGATGCCGATGAAGCTGGCCATGTGGTTGCCCCGGCGGAGGCCTGCCCAGCGGCCCAGGTAGGTGTAATAGGGGATGGTCGCCTCGAGGAGCGGCGCCATGCACTGCTGGATGCTGACATCGACGTGCTGGCCGAGTCCGTCGCATTCGGCGGCGAGCACGGCCAGCATCCCGGCGGAGAACGCGTTCAGGCCTCCCTGGTAGTCGGCCTGGTAGCCGCCGTTCTTCAGCGGGCCGCCCTCCTGCGTGCCGGTAATGAACATCTGGCCGCCCATCGCGAAGGCGATGAGGTTGTTCGAGAGGTAGTCCGCGTAGGGCCCGT
>JAHDWR010000151.1 GCA_023382755.1 Dehalococcoidia bacterium | reverse complement strand
AGCCACACAGCACAAGCAGGGCCTGAGCAACGGAATGCTCGGCTTCATCCTCTTCCTCTCTTCGGAGGTGATGTTCTTCGGGGGGCTGTTCGCGGCCTACTTCATCGCCCGGGCCGACGCGACCGAGTGGCCGCCAGAGAACATGCTGACGGCGGAACAGATCGCGCGAGGAGTCAAGCTCGAGGTCGAGTTCGCGTTGCCGTTCATCGCGACGATCCTGCTGGTGCTCAGTTCGGTCACGATCCAGCTGGGCGTATGGGCGATCCAGCGGGGCGACCGGACGGCGCTGATCCGGTGGCTCATGGTGTCGATTGTGCTGGGCCTGGTGTTCCTGACGGCCCAGATGTTCGACTACAGCCAGCTGCACTTCCGGGCGGGCGATACCGTGTACGGGACAACGTTCTACACTCTGACGGGCTTCCACGGCGCACATGTCGCCGGGGGGGTCGTTTTCATGGGGGTGGTGCTGGCCCGCTCCATGGCGGGGCAGTTCTCCGCAGCGCGCCACGAGGCCGTCGAAGCCTGCTCGTTCTACTGGCACTTCGTCGACGTCGTCTGGATTGCCCTGTTCACCGTCCTGTATATCGTTAAGTAGAACGCAGCCTGAGCTGCCCACGGGGAGAAGCACTGTATGGATCACCAGCCCAACGAACACGGCTCGCACGGGGATGTGCATCTCCCCGACCCGAGCATCTGGCCGCTCGTAGTTGGTGTCGCAGCGCTTTTTCTCGGTGCCGCGCTGATCTTCTGGTCGCGCGATACAGGTAACGACTTCGCCGGTCCGCTGCTTGGGGCGGCCATCGTTTCGACGCTGCTCGCGGCGTTCGGTTGGGCGTACGAAGACGGCCGGATGAAGCGGAAGGCCGAGCAGAGCCACATCCGGGGCCCGCGCGAGGCGCGCTACACGCAGGTGGTGACCTTCGGCATTGCCGAGGGACAGGTCGAGACCGCGCGCACAAGCGGCGTACTCAGCCGGCTGGAGTCCTCCGACAGCGCGTTGCGAGACCTGGACGGGTTCCAGGACCTGCGGATCATCCTGTCGCCCGCCGAGGCCGGACCGTCGCAGGTGCTGGTGGAAACGACCTGGGCGGACCGCGAAGGTCTGGCGACGTACGAACAGACTCGCCGCACGATGCTGGACATCCTGGCGACCCACCCCGAGGAAGTTGTCCCCGGCTCGGTCCAGGTGTTCGACATGGAGGTGGTGCGCGACACGAAGGACGTGTCGTTCCGCTTCGGGGCGGGCGCGGCATTCACCACCATCGCGGCGCTGATGGTTGGCGGCTTCATGGTGGGTGCGGGCCTGAGCCTGTTCCAGAGCGACGGCACGGGGGGCGAGGGGGGCAATGGCGGGGCCACGCCGATACCGGCCAACCCGTTCCGGGTGGTCGCGACCGATAACAAGTTCGACAAGGCAGAGATCGTTGCCGGGCCGAACGCCGAGATCACGGTCACACTCGTGAACAACGGCGCGGCCAAGCACAACATCCACTTCCTGGACAAGGCGGGCGGGACGACGCTGGCTGAAGGCGCCGAGGGGACCATCATTGACGGCGGCGGCACGGAGACGACACTGACCTTTACAACGCCGGGCGTGGGCGACTACTACTTCCTCTGTGACCTGCACCCCGACCAGATGAACGGCACGTTCAAGGTGGTTGAAGGCGGGCCGACGGGCATCGGCGAGACGGCCGGCGGCGGCGGCGGGGATGTGCCGGCTGGCGGCGAACAGGTGGTGGCCACGGACAACAAGTTCGACAAGAAGACGCTGAACGGGAAAGCCGGCGAGGAATTTTCCGTCACCCTGACGAACAACGGGAAGGCGAAACACAACATCCACTTCCTCGACAAGAAGGGGGGCGAGACGCTGGCCGACGGTGCCCAGGGCAATATCATCGACGGTGGCCAGACGGATTCGATCAGCTTCACGGTGGCGAACCCGGGCACGTACTACTTCCTCTGCGACCTGCACCCGACGGAGATGTTCGGCGACTTCATCGTCCAGTAGCGACCGCTGCGAGCGACCGACGGCAGAGAGCCCCGGCACAGGCCGGGGCTTTCTTCGTGTGTCCGGTGCCCGCCCTATTCGAAGGCGCCGTCAGCGAGGAGCTCGATGAACTCGTCTTCGCTCAGCCCGGCGATGTCCTTGAAGACGTATTCGTTGTCCTCGCCGAGGCAGGGGGCGGCTTTGCGGAGTTCCGTTGGCGTCTTCGAGAGCCGGAACGCCGGGCCGTCGTAGGCGCGGAGCCCCATGACGGGGTGCTGGAGCTTCCAGTAGTGGCCGCGGTGGGCCAGCTGGGGGTCAGCGTGCATGGCTTCGGGTGACTGCACGATGCCGCAGGGCACGCCAAACGACTGCATGAGTTCGACCACCTCCTCGGTGGTGAACTTACGGACCGGGGGGCCTTCGACGCCCTCTTCGGTCTGGAGGGCCGGCTCGCGTTCGAGACGGGTGAAGTCCTCGAACCAGAACCCGAGGTGGCGGTCGATCTCCTTGAGCTCGTTGATGCGCTGCCAGCGGCGTCGCATGCGGTCCATGTCGCACCACTCGGGGCGCCCGAGGGCTGCTTTCAGGCCTTCCCAGTGCTTCTCGGTTGTGCAGGCGATGGCGATCCACCGGCCATCGCGGCACCGGTACGCGTTGTGTGGCGCCGCCTCCATGTCGTGGTTGCCCAGGCGGACCTGTTCGTGGCCGTTGGCAGTCCAATCGAGGATGGCTGTGCCAAGGCCGTGGACGGCGGCCTCCATCTGGCCGAAGTCGATGTACTGGCCCTTGCCGGTGCGGCGGCGGTAATCGAGGGCGGCAATGAGTGCGGTGGCCGCCAGGTGCGGGACCAGGAAGTCGGTGTAGGCGACGCCTGTGCCGATGGGGGGCTGATCTGGCCAGCCCGTCATGTGGTTGTAGCCGGCCGCAGCCTGGAGGACGTGGCCGTAGCCCATGTAGCTCGCCCACGGGCCGGTCTGGCCATAGAGCGGCATGGAGATCATGAGGAGGTCGGGCCGGAGCTGGCGGAGCGACGCATAGTCCAGTCCGAACTTCGCCATCGTCCCCGGCGTGAACGACTCGGTTACGACGTCGCAGGTGGCGATAAAGCGCTTGATGAGTTCGGGACCGCGAGGGTGCTTCAGGTTCACGGTCGCGCCGAGCTTGGAGCTGTTGAAGTTCGCGTAGTACCCGGAGCGATCGATGCCCGGCTGGTCGTCGACGAAGGGACCTACGCGGCGCAGCGCCTCGGGGTAGGTGCTGGATTCGATGCGGACGACTTCGGCGCCGTGGTCGGCGAGGTACTTGGAGACAATGGGCCCAACGCCGACCCAGGCGAAGTCGGCCACACGGAGGCCGGCAAACGGTTTCTTCAGCGGATCGGACATTGGGTTACACCACCATCTTCAGCTTGAGGCGTCGCAGCTCGGCTTCGTCGATACCGAGGAGGCCGCCGTACACCTGGATGTTATGTTCGCCCACGTGGGGCGCCCGGCCGCGCTGCTTCCATGGCGTCTCGCCCAGCTTGAACGGCGCGCCGGGGTAGATGAACGACTCGCCGAGGTCCTCGTGGGCCACACGGATCCAGTAGTCGCGGGCCGCGAGGTGCTTGCTGTCGACAATTTCACGGGGGCTGAAGACCGGCGCCCACCCCGCTCCCCGACGCTGCGCCTCTTCGACCAGGGGCTCCTTCTTGCGGGTGCGGAGGAAGGCTGCAAGGGTCTCCTCGACGTGACGGATGTCGTCGGGAGGAAGTGGCTGGAGCGAAGAGAGGCGGGCCCGCCACTCAGGCGAGTCGAGGCCCCGCGCTTCGCCGGACTCGGCCAGCCAATCGATGATGGCATTGGCGCCGGCGCCGATGAGCCCGCCCACCTGGAGGCAGACGAGCCATCCATCGGCGGTCTCAAAGAGGTAGCGGTTGCCCTTCACGCCATTGGCATTCCGGTACACGCCGGGCCCGAACGCATTGACGTGGCGGATATCCCAGATCTGCTGGGTGTTGTCCATGGCGTTCGCGACGGCCTCCTGCATGGAGACATCGACATGCTGCCCGATGCCGTCGTTCACGCCGCGTGCATAGAGCGCAACCATGGCTCCGACCGCCGCCTGGAAGTTGACCTGGGCATAGGCCTGGGGGGCGGTGACGCGAACGGGACCGTGCTCGTCGTCGCCGTTGAGGTGCATCAGGCCGCCCAAGGCCTGTCCGACGATGTCGGTGGCCTGCCACTTCGCGTACGGCCCGGTCTGGCCGAAGTTCGTGATACTCACGAGGATGGCGCCGGGATTCGCGGCGCTGACGGACGGGTAGTCGAGCCCGAGAGGCGCCGCGTCGCCGGGCGTGTTCGTCTCGATGACGATATCGGAGAGGGCGACGAGGCGGCGGAGGATTTCGCGGCCCGCCTCGAGTTTGAGCTGCAGGGTGACGGAACGCTTGCCGGCGTTCATGGTCCACCAGAAGAGACTGGTATCGGGCCCGGATTCGCCCTTGAAGAACGGGCCATTCTGGCGAGTCGGGTCGCCGTCGCGCGGGGGTTCGACCTTGATCACGTCGGCGCCAAGCTCACCGAGGATGCGGGCACAGAGTTGGCCCTTCTCGTCGGCGAAATCGAGCACGCGGTAGCCGGCGAGTGGGCCCGCGGGGTGTTCGAGCGGGATGGGGGGGCTCTCAGGGTTCATATACGGCTGTTCTACCGGTTCGCCCTGCGGGGTTCAAACGGCGGGGCGGACGAGGGCGGAAAGCGGCTCGCTCTCGCCGTCCAGGTCGCCATCGAGCGCGTCCTGGATGCGCTGCCGGAGGAGATCCAGACCCCAGCGGCGTTCGGCCGATATGGCGACGACGTTACGGGGCGGAGCGCCGGCGCCCTGAAGGGCAGCCCGCGCTTCATCGAAGTCGGCGACCCGGGTCCCGTCCTCGTTCAACAGGAGGTCGACCTTGTTGAGCGCGAGCAGCCGGGGCTTCGATTCGACACCGAGGTCCTTCAGGGTGGCGTCGACGGTCTGGGTGTGCTCGTAGGCGTTGGCGTGGGAGATGTCGATGACGTGGAGGAGGAGGTCGGCTTCCTCAAGTTCTTCGAGCGTGGCGCGGAAGGCGGCGACGAGCCCGGTTGGGAGCTTCTGGATGAAACCCACGGTGTCGGTCAGGAGCACAACCTCGCCGGAAGGGAGGTTGATGCGGCGGGTGACGGGATCGAGCGTGGCAAAGAGCTTGTCCTCGGCGAGCACGTCGGCGCCGCTGAGGGCGCGCAGGAGGGTGGACTTGCCGGCGTTCGTATAGCCGACGAGCGCGATGACCGGCATGTTGTTGCGGGCGCGGCGGCGGCGGTAGAGCTCGCGCTGGGTGCGGACTTCTTCGAGGTCGCGCCGGATCTTCGAGATGCGGTTGCGGATGAGGCGGCGGTCGGTCTCGATCTGGGTTTCACCGGGGCCGCGGGTACCGATTGCCCCTTCCATGCGTTCGAGGTGGGACCACTGGCCGGCGAGGCGTGGCAGGAGGTACTGCATCTGGGCGAGTTCCACCTGGGCGCGGCCTTCGCGCGTCTGGGCGCGTGTCGCGAAGATGTCGAGGATGAGCGCGGTGCGGTCGATGACCTTCACGCCCAGAGTGCGCTCGAGGTTGCGCTGCTGGGAGGGCGAGAGTTCGTCGTCGAAGATGATGACGTTGGCACCGAGCTGTTTGCGGGCCTCGGTGACCTCATCGACCTTGCCCTTGCCGATGTAGGTGGCGGGGTGGGGGTGTTCGAGCTTCTGGGTGGCGGAGCCGACGACATCGGCACCGGCAGTCTTCGCCAGTTCGGCGAGTTCCTGCAGTGACTCTTCGGCAGGGAGGAGGGCACCGGGGGTATCGGCGGCCACCAGGTAGGCGCGGTCAGCGACACGGGCGGTGGATTGGAGGGTTCTGGGCATATGCTGGATCAAGCGTAGCTGGTTGTGGGGCCGGGGTGAACGTTGACTTTGCCAGGGAATAACGCGAGACGTTATTATCGGGCTTATCACATGATCCGCTCGTTCGCAGACCGTGAGACGGAGGCGTTGGCGGATCGCCGCCAATCCCGAGTGTGGCCGCCCGAAATCCAGCGAGCTGCGCTGCGGAAGTTACGCCAGCTGGAGGTTGCTGAGCGGCTCGACGACCTGCGGAACCCACCGGGAAACCGACTGGAGCGATTGCACGGGAACCGAGCCGGACAATTCAGCATCAGAGTCAACGACCAGTGGAGGATCTGCTTCAGGTGGTCGGAAGGAGACGCGCACGATGTCGAACTCTGCGATTACCACGGATGAGCGTCTCGCCCCGGTTCACCCGGGCGAGATCCTGCTGGAGGACTTCCTCAAGCCGCTTGCCATGAGCCAGTACCGCCTGGCGCAGGCCATCGGGGTCCCGCCACGCCGCATCAACGAGATCGTTCACGGGAAACGCGCGGTCTCTCCGGACACCGCCCTCCGTCTCTCGCGCCTGTTTGGACTTTCGGACGGATTCTGGATCAATCTCCAGTCCCGGTATGACCTGGACATGGCGCGCGACAGGCTCGGGGATCGGTTGGATCGGGAGGTTGAGCCTCTGAAGCGGCCTGCCTAGGGACTCAGAAGGCGAACAGTTCCTGCAACGTGCCGAGGACGGCATCCGCCGTCTCGCGGTCGAGCGTTCCCATCAGGCGGACCAGGCGAGCCTGGTCGACGGTCCTCAACTGGTCGAGTACGACCATGCCGTCGCGGCCCTGGAACCCGGATGCCACGCGCGAGGGATAGGGCTTTCCGGCCGTTGTCAGGGGTGCCACGATTGCGGTTCGGAGGTGTCGGTTCACTTCATCCGGCGATACGACGACGCAGGGACGCGCCTTCCGAATCCCGCTGCCCACCGTCGGGTCGAGATTGACGAGCCAGACCTCGAAGCGTGTTACTCCCATTCCCACTCGGCGTCGTCCCACGCGGACCTGGGACCATCGTCGACCGGAGCGTCGTCCGGACCGAGTTGCCGGAAGGCGTCATCCCATCCAGTTCGTGCTCTTTTGGGACGCCGGAGCACGATGGCGTTCGATTCGAGTTCCATGTCGATCTCGGACTCCAATCCGGCCGCCTCGATGAGCGACTTGGGGATGCGGACTCCCTGGGAATTGCCGATCTTGACGAGTTTGGTCTTCATGTACCCACATTGTAGGCACCCAGGCCCCGGTGGCTTCACGCGCCGGTTACTTCGCGGACCAGGCCTCCAGGCGGCGCATGCCTTCTTCCAGGCGGTCGTCCGGGGTGGTGACGCTGAGGCGGATGTAGCCCTCGCCGTTCAGGCCGTAGCCGCGGCCCGGGGTGACCACGACGCCGGTCTCATCGATGAGGCGGGCGGCGTAATCAGCGCTCGTGACGCCGCCCGGGAGCTTCGCCCAGACGTAGAGCGAGGCTTTCGGAGTATCGACTTCGAGGCCGCACTTGCGCAGCACCTCGACGATGCGGTCGCGGCGGCGCTGGTAGATGGCGTTGTGCTCATCGATGCAATCCTGAGGGCCGTAGACGGCCTCGATGGCCATCTTCTGGATGGCCTGGGGGATGCCGCTGTCGATGTTCGACTTCACCCGCATGAGGGCATCGACCATCTGGGCGTTGCCCACGATCATGCCGATCCGCCAGCCGGTCATGTTGTAGATCTTGGACCACGAGTTGAACTCAACGGCGACATCGCGGGCGCCGGGCACCTGGAAGATGCTGATCGGCTTGTAGCCGTCGTAGGCGACGTCGCAGTAAGGGTTGTCGTGAAGGATGGCGACGTCGTACTTCCTGGCCCAGGCAACGGCCTTCTCGAAGAAGTCGAAGTCGGCGACAGCGCCCGTTGGGTTGTTCGGGTAGTTCAACCAGAGGACCTTCGCCTTCTCGGCGACGCCGGCCGGGATGGCGTCAAGGTCGGGCTTCCAGCCACTCTCGCGGGTGCAGTCGAGCTTGTAGCTCGTGCCACCGGCGAACATCGTGCCGATTTCGTACACGGGGTAGCCGGGGTCGGGGACGAGTGCGATATCGCCCGGGTCGATGAAGCAGAGGGCGATGTGGCCGATGCCTTCTTTCGAACCGATGAGGGACAAGGTCTCCTTCAGGGGGTCGAACTTCACTTCGAAGCGGCGCTCGTACCAGTCAGCGATCGACTGGCGGAGTTCGGGCAGACCTTCGGACTCGGGGTAGCGGTGGTTGACAGGCTCTTCAGCGGCCTGGTGGAGCGCATCGAGAATGTTGCGGGGCGTGGGCAGATCGGGGTCGCCGATGCCAAAGGTGACAATGTCGATGCCTTCGGCGCGCTTGGCGGCGATCTTCTTGGAGATTTCGGCGAACAAGTACGGAGGCAACGCCTCGACGCGCTTCGCGAGCTTCATGGGAACAGGTCCTGTGTCGGGTCTGGGGTGCTGGCGGCGAAGACGGTCAACCCGGCTCCTGCGGCACGTGCCGATCCTACCATGCACCCGGGACACGGCCACACGAGATGCGTGCTACCCCGCGGCGCTGGCCGCGCGGGAAGCCGCCGCCGGCGGAACATCCAGGCAGGCGAGCATCTCCGCAACCGAGGTGAGCTTGGCGCGAGGGCGACCCTCGCGAGCGCCGAGGGCCTGTTCGACTGCGTCGATGCGGCACCAATCGTCGAAAGTGACGCAGCGGCAGCCGCGGCTCTCGAGCGCAGCCGGGTACGCGTTATGCGGCGAAGCGGCGGGAACGAACGTCCGGCCCGCGGCGGCATCCTGGAGCATGGCAGCGACTGTCTCGACCGAGTCGGGCTTGTTGGTACCGATCACGCCGGAGGGGCCGCGCTTGATCCAGCCGGAGGCGTACATGCCGGTCAGGGGCTCGTTGCTCGTCTCATCGAGCACCCGGCCGCCCTCGTTGAGGATGACACCCCAGCGTTCGTGGAAGGGCACGCCGGGCAACGGGACGCCGCGGTAACCGACCGAGCGAAAGACGAGTCCCGTGTCGATGGACTCGAACTCGCCAGTGGGTTCGGCGGAGAGCGTGCCGGATTCGGACGCCACCAGACGGGTGCGGACGAGCTTGAGCGCGTGTACCGCGCCGGAGGCGTCGCCGGTCAGTTCAACGGGCGAAACGAAGAAACGAAGGAAGAGCTGGCGCTTCTTGCCCGCGGGCGGGCGGGCGGCGAACTCGGCGATCATGTCATCCTGGCGCTGGAGCATGCGGTCGCCCCTGGCTTCGACTTCG
>JAHDWR010000150.1 GCA_023382755.1 Dehalococcoidia bacterium | reverse complement strand
GCCGGGAACGCGGTGCCTTTCCGGCGCCGTGCGCCGAACGCTTGCTCTGCTTTGGAGGGGCCTGTCCCAACCCTTCCACCGTCCGCCAACAGCGTGCCATCCACTGCCGAGAAGGTGCAAGGCGCGGCACCTTCCGCTACCACTTGACCTTTCGGCCTTAACCAGCACCGAAACGCTAAAAACCCTGCGTCCCGTCCAGCCAACGCAATCCGTCGACCAGGATGCCCGCAACCGCCAGCTCCCAGTGCAGGTGCGGACCGGTGGAGAGGCCCGTCGTGCCCACCAGCCCCACCGTGTCGCCGCGCGAGACCGTATCGCCCACGGCCACGCGCAGCTCTTGCATGTGCCCGTAGCTCGAAAGCACCCCTGCCCCGTGGTCGACCACCACCAGGAACCCCCTGATGAGGGTCTCTTCCGCCAGTACCACCGTGCCGTGGTTCGTCGCCCGTACAGGTGCCCCCGCCGGGGCGGCAATGTCCGTCCCCCCATGGTGGCCACCCCTCGGCCCGCCGTTGAACGACCGCTGTTCGCCAAAATACCCGCTGATCCACACCTCCCCGCCCAGGTCGATGGGGATGATCCACGGCCCCGACCACGCCCGGGGCGTGACTGTCGCGTACAGCGCATCCAGCCTCGGCTGCTCGTTTTCGAGCGGAGGCTTCGTTGAGGGCGTGGCGTTCGGGTCGGGCGGGGGTGGTGGCGGGATGTAGATGTCGTCGTAGGTCCACTGGGTCTCCTGCACGGTGATCCCGAAGGCGGCCGTCATCGGTTGCCCCAGCTGGTCGGTCACGCTCGCCATCAGCGTCGCCGGTCCCGGTGGGTCGATCGTGCCGAAACCCACGAACCCCGCGAGGCCCTCTGGCCCCGGCGCCAGCAGATACTCCCGCCCGAACACGGTCGCACTGCCCGTCAGCGCGTGGCTCACGGTCACCAGGATGGCGCCGCCCTGGTAGGGCGCGGTCTGGGAAAGCTGGATGTCCGGGTGAAACCCATCCGTGCCGATGGCCGGCGCAACGAGCTGATACGGGAGGCCAGACTGCCGCTGGCGGAGTTCGGCCCCCAAAGCCGGCGCCGGCCCCGGCGCCGAGGCTCTCCAGGTCCGTGAAAAGGCAACGACCACCAGGCCCCCGGACGCCCCCGCGAGGAATCGCCGCCGGCTCAACATGGCTGACACGTTACCCCGCCCCGCCCGCGCGCGTCACCCGCGCCACGTAAATTCCCGGTCAGAACGCCCCTCGCAGCGACCTGCGCGCCGCGTCGCGCGCCGCATCGATGGTCGCCAGCACGTCGGCCGGGTTCGGGATCCCGGAGAGGATGAAGTTCGGCACCTCCCCTGCCGTCTGGCAGCGCACATCCCCAAAGTTGAAGATCGTGTGCAGGATGCCGTGCCGCACCACGTTGATGTCTTCAACATCCACAAGGTCCGCCGAAGACATCTTGTGGTGGAACCAGTGCCGCCGCAGCGAATCGAAGATCCGCTGGTTGGTCACCACCCACAGGTCGTTTTGATACCGGTACCAGGTGAAATACCCGCGCACCAGCCAGTACAGCGCCCACACCGCAATGACAGCCATGGTAATTCGTCCCGCCATGCCGTCGAACCCGAACGTCCTCGCCACCAGGAAAATCGCAAGCGCTGCGCCGAGCACACCAGCCGCCCCAACCCCAACCATCCGCAGCGTGAAGTAGAGCCAGTGCCGACGGCACACCACCAGCACTGCCTCGTCCTTCTGGAGCGCGAACGGCAACTTCTGTTCGCGGCCTGCCTGGACAGGTGACGGGTTCTGCGGATCGGTCACGATGGGTCCTCCGCGGAGTGCTGCTAGCCGGTGACGGCGCCCTCGGCCGCGCTTGAGACGCTCGCCGCGTACTTGGCGAACACACCCCGAGTGTACTTCGCCGGGAGCGGCCGCCACTCAGTCCGGCGGCGCCCGAGCTCGGCATCGTCCACCTCAACTGTCAGTTTCCGCGCCTTGATATCGAACGTGATGGTGTCACCTTCGTGCACCAGCCCGATCGGGCCGCCCATCGCGGCCTCGGGGGCGACGTGGCCCGCCATCAGGCCGCGTGTCGCGCCACTGAAGCGGCCGTCCGTGAGCAGCGCCACTGACTCGCCCAGGCCCTCACCCACGAGCGCCGCGGTCACGCCCAGCATCTCGCGCATGCCCGGCCCGCCCTTCGGTCCCTCGTTCCGGATGACGACGACATCGCCAGCGTGGATGCGCCGTTCGGAAACGGCCTTGAACGCATCCTCTTCGCACTCGAAGACGCGCGCCGGCCCCTGGTGGAACAGCCGTTCGTGGCCCGCCACCTTGATCACGCAACCGTCAGGCGCGAGGTTCCCTTTCAAGATCACCAGCCCGCCCGTCGGCTTGAGCGCCTTGTCGATCGGCAAAATGACGTCCTGGCCGGGCTCTTCCCGGGCATCGGCCGCTTCCTCGGCAACCGTCTTGCCGGTCACCGTCATCACGTCGCCATGGAGTTTGCCCGCGTCCAGCAGCCGTTTCGCCAGCAGCTTCGTGCCGCCAGCACGGTCCATGTCGAGCGCGACGTAGCGCCCGCCCGGGCGCAGGTCGCCGATGAGCGGCGTTCGCTCCGAGACTTCGTCGAAGTCGTCGATATCGAGGTCCACCCCGGCTTCCCTCGCGATGGCCAGCAGGTGCAGGACCACGTTGGTCGAACCACCGGTCGAAGCCGCGCAGATGATGCCGTTCTCGAACGCCTTCCGCGTGAGGATGTCTCGCGGCAGCACCCCCCGCTTCAGCACGTCCATTGCCAACTCACCGGCCCCGAAGGCCACGCTCTCCTTGCGCGGGTCGGTCGCTCCCACGGTCGCGCTGCCCATCGGCGAGAGGCCGATGAATTCCATCACGGTCGCCATCGTGTTGGCGGTGTATTGCGCGCCGCACGCCCCGGCCCCGGGGCACGCGGCATCCACGATCTCTTCCAGCTCCGACTCACTGATCGTGCCGGCAGCCTGCTGCCCGACCCCTTCGAACACATCCTGGATGGTCACGTCGTGGTCCCGGTATCGCCCCGGTGCAATCGACCCTCCGTAGAGGATCACCCCCGGCAAGTTCAGCCGCGCCAGCGCCATCGCCGCCGCCGGGATGGTCTTGTCGCAACCCACGATGACGACCACCGCGTCGAACGAATAGCCCACCGCGGTAAGCTCGATCGAGTCCGCGATGACCTCCCGCGAGATGAGAGAGGCCTTCATTCCCTCCGTCCCCATCGAAATGCCATCGGAGATCGACACCGTGTTGACCTCCATCGGCGTCCCGCCGGCAGCGCGGATCCCGGCCATCACTTCCTGTGCCAGCTCGCGCTGGTTGAAGTTGCATGGCATCGTCCCGATCCACGAATGCGCCACCATCACCAGCGGCTTCTTCAGGTCCTCGGATGTGAAACCGACCGACTTGAAATACGAACGCGCGGGCGCGCGGCCCGGCCCGTCGACCATGATTCGGCTATGGGCACGTGGGTCAGTGTTCATCTCGCGGACTCCAGTGGGTGGTGCAAGAAGCTTAGCCTCGCGCCGCCCCACGTTCGACTTGAGCGCCGGCGGGCGTTCGTTGCTGCGAGCAACCCAGTGCCGATTTGTGTTAACGTATCGCCATGCGCCGCACCAGTTTTGCCGAGATGGAATGTTCCGTAGCCCGCACCCTCGAGGTCGTCGGCGAGTGGTGGACCATGCTGGTCATCCGCGAGGCATTCAGCGGCGTCCGGCGATTCGATGACTTCCAGAGCCGCCTCGGTATTGCCCGCAACGTCCTCGCCGCACGGCTCCAGAGCCTCGTCGACCACGGCGTCCTCGAACGCCGCCAGTACCAGGACCGGCCGCCGCGCTGCGAGTACCGCCTCACCGAAAAAGGCCGCGACCTCTACCCCGTCCTCATCGCCATGCTCACCTGGGGCGATAAATGGACTGCGGGCGAAGCCGGCCCGCCACTCAAACTGACCCACGAATGCGGCCACGACCCGCACGCCACCCTCGTCTGTTCGCACTGTGGCGAAAAGCTCGACGCCCGCCAGGTTCGCGCCGAACGTGTGCGCTCCACCGTGGCGTCTCCGGCTGACGCCAGCTAGCCGCGCGCCTCGCTTCGTCTACACCATCGGCCAGGGGTAGTGCCGGCTCTGCCCCGGTACCGGGAACGTGCGAGCCTTCAACAGCCGTTCGATTCGGTGCAGCAGCGGCGCCGCTTCGTCTTCGTGCAGCAGCTCCAATAGACCCCTGGCTTCTTCTGCCCCGGTAGCCAGCGCCAGCCCCGCCTCCTCAACGTCGTCGAGGAGGTCTTCACCGATCGCCTCCCCCGCCCAGTCCCAGATCACCGACCGCAGCTTGCTCTGCGGGTGGAAGCACAACCCGTGGTCGATCCCCCAGATGTGGTTCGAGCCATCGAGCAAGCAGTGACCACCCTTCCGGTCCGCGTTATTCGCGATCGCGTCGAACACGCAGATCCGCTGGAGCTGCGGGATCAACTCGGCATGCTCGCGTTGCTGGAAGAAGTGCTGCTCGGGGTCGTGCGGGATGAACAGCTGGACCGACCCGACCCCCTGAGGCCCCTCCCGGACAATCGTCGGGGGGACGAACGGCCAGCCCAGCAGCTTCGCCAGCTCATAGGCTGCCGCCTCGTGGCGGTAGAGCGACCCATCGGGGAAATCCCAGAGTGGCGACTCGCCCTTCTTCGGCTTGTACACGGCCGCGAACTGGCGGTCCCCAACGCACAACTGCGCCAGGTACACGTAGTTCGATGAGTACCAGATGGGCCGGCAGTCGAGGAACTCGGCTTCCCGCAGCAGTCCTTCGGCCCCGGCGAAGTCAGTGCCCTCGGTCACGAATCGAGCTTACCAGAGCCCGTGACCGCCGGCGGAAAGGCTCGTTTCAGACCGTGATCGTGCCCGTCAACACGGTCACCGCCGTCCCCGCGATCCGCACCTCCGTCGGCTCGTCCCCATCCGCATCGACTTCGATGTCCACGTGTCCCGGGCGCCCCATGATGTGCCCCTGTTCGGCCGTGTACTTCGGATCGCGCACCAGGCCGTACTTCCAGAGGTAAGCCGCCATCCCGCCGCTGGCGCTTCCCGTGACCGGGTCCTCCGGGATCCCCGCACTGGCGGCGAAGTGGCGCGCGTGCGTGCGGTTGCCCGCGTCGAACGCCTCCGGGGCGAAAATGTGCGCGCCGAAAAATTCCCCGGATGCCTCGAGTTCTCCCAGCCGCCGCAGGTCGGGCCTCAGCTTCTTCAGCACCTCGATCGAACGCACCGGCACCATCGCCTGCGCCGTCCCGGTCGAGACCACCTGCACCGGCACGTCCTCGATCAGGTCCGCCTCCGCTATCCCCAGGGCCAGCGCGACGGCCCCACGATCGATCACGCGCAGGAACTCCGGCTTCGCCTGCGTCATCACCACCCGGATGTTCCCGCCCCCATCGCGGCTCACTTCCACCGGCAGGGTCCCGATGGTGAGTTCCTGCGTCACCCGCGCCACACCCCGCGAGAGGTCGATCCGGCCTTCGTCCGCAAGGGTGTACATCGTGGCGATCGTGGGGTGGCCGGCGAGCGGGATCGGCTTCAGCGGCGTGAAGAACCGCACCCGGAAGTCGGCAACCGCCGATGGGAACACGAAGGCCGTCTCACTCGCGTTCAGTTCGCGCGCGATAGCCTGCATCTCGGTATCGGTGAGCCCTTCGGCTCGCGTTACCACCCCGCACGAGTTCCCGGCGTAGCGCCGGGTCGTAAAGGCGTCGACAATCTTGACCTGGTATTCGGGCATGCGCCCACGATAGCAGCCGTGGCTCTGCTGTCAGTGGCCTGCGCCACAGGAGGGGTAGCGATGGAAGGATTTCCGCTTGAAGACGACACGCTCTGCGCTGAAATCGGCGAACTGCTGGTGGCGCGCGGAGAAAAGGTCGCCGTCTCCGAGACGACCGCCGGTGGGCTTATCAGCGCCCGCATGCTCAGCGTTCCCGGTGCGTCGCGCTGGTACGACGGCGGTATCGTGCCCTACGCCGGCGCCCACCGCTGGGAGCAACTCAACCTGGACCGCGAGATCGCGCGCGAGCACGGCGCCGTCAGCCCGCAGTGGGTCTCAGCCACGGCGGAGGGACTGCAGCGAGC
The DNA here is from genome assembly GCA_023382755.1 of Dehalococcoidia bacterium. Classification (GTDB taxonomy): domain Bacteria; phylum Chloroflexota; class Dehalococcoidia; order Tepidiformales; family Tepidiformaceae; genus Amarobacter. Next base: position 3,059 of record JAHDWR010000150.1, on the reverse strand, counting down.
GCTCGGACCGGCGTGGGCGGTCGCCGAAAGCGGCATCGCCGGGCCCCAGGGCAGCCGCCGCTCGCCCAAACCGGTCGGCTCGGTCGTCATCGCCGTCACCGGGCCCAACGGCACGGTGACCGAGGAGCACGTCTTCCCGGGTAGCCGGGCCGAAGTGATGGTGCGGATTGCGCAACGGGCGCTCGAGCTGCTGCGGGAGCGCATTCGAAACACGGCCGCGTAGCCCGCCCCGGTGCTCACGGCCGCGTCAGGCCAGGATGTATGTATCCAGCGTGTCGTCCGGAAGCAGGCGGAGCTGTTGTTTCACGAGGTCCGGTTCAAGTCCGAGCATCTCCAGCGGTACGACACCGAGAAGTGGCCGCGCGCCATCCGGCACGGCCAGGCACTCGAACACGCCCTCGCGCCCCTTCACTGCGATGGTCGCGTGGTCGTGCACTGCGGTCTCGATCATCCCCCCGGCTGTCGCGGCCGTGACTCGCCGTTTCAGCGGCAAGCCAAGCTGCGCGACGACGCTCTCCGGAAGACAGAGCGTCAGCGCACCCGTGTCCACCAGCACACCTTTCAACTCCGCCCGCCTGACTTGGGCAAGCGCGAGGTGTCCGTTTCGCGCGAGGATCTCGTCTTCGTTGTTCGAGACCACGATGTCCGCAAATACGCTGCCCACGCCGCCCTCGGAAGCAATTCTGGAGGTGTCCGCGATGGAGACCATGTGGATCAGTATACGCCCTCAGAACACCTCGAAGAGGCTGAACCGCGGCCCGTCCTTGCAGCACAGCTTCACGCCGTGGTGCTTCGTGAACACTGCGCACCCGTAGCACATGCCCCACCCGCACGGCATGTTCTCTTCCATCAGGATCTCCGGCGATTGGCGCCGGCCGTTGTTCCGCAGCACATCCGCCAGCGATTGGAACATCGGGTTCGGCCCGCACGCGTAGATCCGGTTCGCCCACTCCTGGTACTTGCCCAGGTGCTGCGTCACGAACCCTTTCGGTCCCGCCGAGCCGTCCTCGGTGACCACCACATACTCCACTTCCCGCGGCCACTCGCTCGCCGCGAGGAGATGCTGGTCCGTCCGGGCGCCCATCATGGCCACCACCTGGTGCCCGGCGCGCACCGCTCGCTCGGCCGTATCGACCAGCGGCGCAACGCCCACGCCTCCCCCGATGAGGAGCAGGTTCGAAGGGGCGTCAGGCAGCCGGAACCCGTTCCCCAGTGGCCCATACGTGCGCACGGCCTTCCCCCGCGGTTGCTCGCTCAACCACCGGGTGCCGCGCCCCACAACCGCGTAACAGACGGCGAACCGGTCGCCGTCCAGCCGGTAGTAGCTGAACGCGCGGGCGAACATCGGGTCCGTGCGTTCCGTGCTGCAGTGCACCATCACGAACTGTCCGGGCTCGACGCCCTGGGTCAGCCCCGGGGCGTGGAACCAGGTGACGTACGCGCCGTCCCACGCGCGCTCGGTCGAGAGGATCAGCGCGTCTTCGATGTTCATTCGACGTACTCCCGCAGCGTTGCCACTTCGTACTCCGACGGGTTGGCCAACGCCTGGATTGCGGCCCGCGCTGTGTCTATCGACGTGAAGCACGGTATCCGTTTCTCCGCCGCGGCCCGCCGGATGTGGAACCCGTCGCGCAGCGAACCCGTATACCGGTTCTCCGAGGTGTTGATCACCCCCTGCACACTCCCATCCATGATGACATCCACCACGTTCGGGTGGCTCCCGCTCAACACCTTGGTCACGCTGGTGACGTCGAGCCCGAGGGCCTCGATCATCCTGCTCGTACCTTCGGTCGCGTACAGCCGGTAGCCCGCCTCGCTCAGGAGGCGGATCAGCGGCAAAGCGTCCGCCTTCGTCCGGTCGCTGACGCTCAGGAGGATCGCCGCGTTGGGCTTGAGCGCCATGTCCGAGGCGATCAGCGCCTTCGCCACGGCCGCTTCGAACGTCCGGTCGATGCCCATCACCTCGCCCGTGCTCTTCATCTCCGGCCCCAGATAGGTGTCCACCCCCGTGAGCTTCGACATGGAAAACACCGGCGCCTTGATCGCGACCAGGTTCCGCTCGGGCCACGCACCGTGCGGGTAGCCCTGGTCCTTCAGCTTCCGCCCGAGCATAGCGCTCACCGCAAGCTGCACCATCGGCACACCCGTGACCTTCGACAGGAACGGGACCGTCCGGCTGGCGCGGGGGTTCACTTCGAGGACGAACACGCGGGGGGCCTCCCCCTCACGCCGCGGCAGCACCACGTATTGGATGTTCGTCAGCCCGATGGCGCCCAGCCCAAGCACGATCCGCTGCGTGTAGTCCACGATCGTCGCGCGCTCTTCCGCGTCCAGGTGCACCGGCGGGTAGACCGCCATCGAGTCGCCGCTATGCACGCCGGCGCGCTCGATGTGCTCCATGATCCCCGGGATCAGCACCGTTTCCCCGTCGCAGATCGCGTCAACCTCGACTTCGCTCCCCTCGAGGAACTTGTCGATCAGGATCGGCTTGCCCTGCGCGACCTCGGCGGCGGCGCTCACGAAGGTCACCAGCTCGGTCGCGTTCTGGACGATCTCCATCGCCCGGCCGCCGAGCACGTAGGAAGGCCGCACGAGTACCGGGTACCCGATCGCCTGCGCGGTCTTCATGGCCTCTTCGATGTCCGTGATCGCCGCCCCCGGCGGCTGCGGAATGCCCAGGTCCTGGAGAAAGCGTTCGAAAAGCCGCCGGTCCTCCGCCGTGTCGATCGACTCCGCGCTCGAACCGATGATCGGCAGCCCGGCCCTTCGCAGGGGGTCCGCAAGGTTGATGGCCGTCTGTCCGCCGAACTGCACGATGCTCGCGGGCAGTTCGTCTCCATCTCCGCCCTCGTTCTCGATGATGTCGCGGACCGACTCCTCGTCCAGCGGCTCGAAATACAGCCGGTCCGAGGTGTCGAAGTCGGTGGAGACCGTCTCCGGGTTGGAGTTCACCATGATCGAACGGAGGCCCGCCCTCTGGAGCGCCCAGGCTGCGTGCACGCTCGCGTAGTCGAACTCGATCCCCTGGCCGATGCGGATCGGCCCGCTGCCGATGACCA
>JAHDWR010000149.1:6423-9230 GCA_023382755.1 Dehalococcoidia bacterium | reverse complement strand
TACGACGAGGGCGGGAGCCTGACCGAGGCGGTCCGCCGGCGGCCGTACCGGGTCATCCTCTTCGACGAGATCGAAAAGGCGCACCCGGACGTGTTCAACACGCTCCTCCAGGTGCTCGACGACGGCCGCCTGACGGACGGCCACGGACGGACGGTCGACTTCCGCAACACGGTCATCATCATGACGAGCAACCTGGGCACGGGGGCGCAGGAGAAGGCCACCTTCGGCTTCACCCGCCGCAGCGAAGACATGACCGACCATGAGCTGCTCCAGGGCTCGATCGAGAAGGCCCTGCGCGAGTTCTTCCGGCCCGAGTTCCTGAACCGGATCGACGAGATCGTCATCTTCGAACCGCTCACCCACGCCGAGCTGACCCGGATCGTCGACATCCTGGCGGCTGAGGTGCGCGAGCGATTGAGCGACCGCAAGCTCGACTTCGAGCTCACCCCGGCGGCCATCGCCGAGCTGGTGCGCGAAGGCTTCGACCCGACCTACGGCGCGCGGCCCCTGCGGCGCACCATCCAGCGGCGGATCGAGAACGAGCTGGCGCGGCGCGTGCTGGCCGGCGAGTTCCACGACGGCCAGAAGGTGACGGTGGACTTCCGCGACGGCGTCTACCAGTTCACGGCGACTGATTCGCCGGCCGCGCCTCCCGCGGATGGGGACGTAGTCGAGGGCGAGGTGGTGGAGGTGGGGTAGGACCCGCGCGGGAACGAAGTGCGAAGGCCGGGTGCGCATCGCCCGGCCTTCTTTCTGTTTGCGGGGGAACCGGGCGGGGGCGGTGTGCGTTGTACTGAGTATGAAGACTGCGATTCTCGTTGCCGTACTGACGTTTGTGTTTGCCGGGTGCTCGGGCGGGGAAAACGAGCCCGCAGCAACGCCTTCGAGCACCAGCACAGCCACGGCATCTCCGGCGAGTACATCGGAAAGCACACCCGATGCGACAGTCCTCGAAGCGGTGCCATCGCCCCTCACGAAGTCGACTCACCAGGCAGGGGAATTGCTCCGCGAGGACACCGGGATAGCGTTCATGGACACCGCCAGTGGCGCCATCGAGTTCTGGTCGCTGGTGGACCCCGCCGGGCCACAGGAGTGGCCGCAGCTCTCTCCCAGCGATGATGGCGCCTTGCTCGTCCTGAACCGCGGGAACGCGCCGGTCCGCCACTATGTCGTCCGGAGGGACACGGGGGCCGCGTACGAATTGAAGGGCGGCTGGGTTCCGGACACCTCGATCGGTTTCGGCCACGTGATTGGCGTATGGAAGGGCACCGACTTTGCCACCCTGGGGCTGCTCGATGTCGCCAGCGGCACCATGACCCGGACGGGAATCTCGCGGGATGCGCTTTCCAACTCAAGTCGGGCCTCGAGCCCTGATGGCACGGTTTTCGTCGTTGGGAACGGGTCCGAGTTTGTCCTGGTAAGCGCGAAAACCGGCGCAGCGAAGCTCGTGAAGGACGGACTCTACAACTACCGGGTTTCGCCATTGCCGCACGGCAGGGGGTTCGCACTGGGCCCGGAGGGCCCCGGCGAATCGTCGAACTTCGACTGGGACGGCAACCCACTCCCACCCGGCAACGCCTTCGGGCTGTCGCCTGATGGGTCGCTCCGGGCGATTCCCGGGTCGCCGGGGTCAATTCTCAGCCTGGGCATGGGGGCGTTCCCGGTGGTGGACACGGTCACCATCGTCGGTGCAGCGACCGGCGCGCCGCGAGTGCGGTTCCTGGGCGCCTCGTTCCATGGCTGGGCAGCCGATAGCCGGACGCTGATGGTCGGCGATGAGGTCGGCGGGCACCGGATCATCGACATCGACGGCCGCGAGATTGCCCGGGTCCCCTTCCCGGGCCTGGTGCAGGGCGGCACGCAGTTTTCCCCGGTGGACGCATCGATCGCCATCACCAACCGGGCCATCGTCGACTTCCGCACCGGCCAGAAGCTGGAGCTCGTGGTCGGCGATGGCATCTCGACCTCCGGCAGATGGAACGCGGATGGCACGGAGGTGGCGTTCTGGATTTTCCCGACGCCGGGCAAAGATGGCGGCGTAGCGGCGCAACTTCTACCGCTGAAGTTCGAGACGGCCCCGTTCCCGGCTGACCTCGCACTGAAGGTCACGGCCGACGAGTGCCTGAACCTTCGGGAAGGTCCAGACCTCGGTGCTCCAGTCATCACCTGCATGGCCCCCGGCACGCGGCTGACTTTCGAACCCGTCCTCCTGACGATGAACCCGAAGGAACCGCCCTCCGAGTTCATCGGCCAGCGGCAGCTCGGCGAGTCCAGCGTCTGGCTGCATGTCCGCATCGCCGGTGGCAGCGCGGGCTGGGTCGACGCAAGCTACGTGAGCTGGGCAGACTGACCGCGCACTTCGCCTAGCCGCACCGTGCGGTACGCTGGAAGCTCACCCTCAACCACAGGAATCGAGTGCCCCATGCCCGTTATCTCCTACTTCCCCATCTCCCTCCCGCCCGAGGCGCGCGCCGGGTTCGAACAGACCTGGAAGTCGCGCGTCGGCGCGGTTGATACGTTCCCGGGCTTTATCAGCACCGAGCTGCTGGCCCTGCCCGACCGGGGCGAGTACGTGGTGCTCACCCGCTTCGAGGACGAGAAGTCGTTCGAAGCGTGGATCACTTCCGACAACTTCACGAAGGGCCACCGCGGCGAAAGCTACGAGAGCTACAAGGACAACCCGGCGATGAAGAGCCACAAGCTCTTCGAGGTGCTCGGCTAACCGCCAGGACGCCAAGGGCGCGCCAGGCAAACAGGAAGAACAAAGAGGCGCGGAGGCGCGGAGGGGCCGCTCGGAAATCTCCGTG
>JAHDWR010000149.1:0-6323 GCA_023382755.1 Dehalococcoidia bacterium | reverse complement strand
ACAGGAAGAACAAAGAGGCGCGGAGGCGCGGAGGGGCCGCTCGGAAATCTCCGTGCCTCGGCGCCTCGGTGTTCTGGCTTGGTCGCTGCCAGGGCCGGGGTTAGCCGATGAGCGGGTAGGGCGGTTCGAAGAGCTTGTCGTCGACCTTCGTCGAGATCTCCGTGGCCTTGAATTTCGTCGAGGCACTGTCGACGAGGGTGAGGATGCCGTCGCCCTTATCGATGCAGAACAGGCCCTCTTCTTCGGTGTCGGGGAACTTGCCTTCGAAACAGCGCGAGTCGCGGCCGGCGATCTGCTGCCCGGAGACCTCCTTGATGTCCTTGTCTTCTTTCACCCGCGCAACCACGCGCTTGACGTCGAACAGGGTGAAGTTTTCGCCGAGGCCGCCCGTGGCGCCGGACTTCAGGCACTGGCCCGAATCGCCCGACTTGAAGCAGGTGAACGAGCTGGTCCCGTCCTCGATGAGGATGAGTTCTTCGAACTCGGCGTTGTCGCCAAGGGAGATCTCCATGCGGGACTTCGGGGGCTCCTGGGCGAAGATGACGGTGCCTTCCTGGACCTTGCCGTCGTCACCGGTGATCTCGATTTCGTAACTCACGGCATAGGTCTTGTCCGAGGCATCGGCGAGCAGGTCGGAGAAGTCGTCGTCGCCGCTGTTGCCGCCCGGGGTCGCGGTATCACTGCTGCCACTTCCGCCCGAAGGCGTCTGGCCGGTTGTCGTCTGGGTGGCGTCGCCGCCGCCGGTGTTGTCGGTGTCGTCGCCCGTATCATCGTCGCCGCCGCATGCGGCGGCGGTGAGCATCGCCGCGAGGGCCGCGACCATCAAGAATCGGATCTTCACGCTTCCTCCCATCCCCTGTCGTCCGGGGTGCACTCCATTGTGTGTGTGGATGGGCTGCGGGATAGCCTAGTAGCTCACAGAAGGGCAAGGCATCTTCACCTGGCATCCGGCGTACGGGAGGTCCCATCCCGAACAGCGTTCGCATTCGGTATAGTTTGCGTCCAGCGAAATACCGACCGGGAGTGCCCCAACCGTTGACCACGACAGAGACCGCCCTGAACACCAGGGTCCACGACCTCCTCCTCGACCAGATCGCCCGCGGGACGCAGCTGGGCTCGCAGGTGTGCGCCTACCGCTACGGCGAGAAGATCGTCGATACCTGGGCCGGACAGATGGGGCCCCAGGACGCCCGGCCGGTCGGGGCCGGCACGCTGTTCAGCAGTTTTTCGACCACGAAAGGGGTGGCGGCGACGGCGCTCCACATCCTCGCCGACCGGGGCATCATCGGGTATGAGCAGCCGGTAGCGAAATACTGGCCGGGCTTCGCGAAGAACGGCAAGGAGAAGGTCACGGTCGCGCAGGCGATGAGCCACCAGGCCGGCCTCCACGCGATGCCGGAGGACCCGGCTGTCGCCCGGACACTCTTGAACTGGGAGAACGGCCTGGCGTACATCGAGAACGGCACGCCCGCCTGGGAGCCCGGCACGGCGACCGGCTACCACGCGGTGACGTTCGCATGGGTGGTGGGCGGCATCATCCAGCACGCGAGCGGGCGCCACATCAAGGAAGTCCTGGCCGAGGAGATCGCCGGGCCGCTCGGCTGCGGGGAGGAGATGTTCATCGGCATCCCGGACGGCGTCGAGGAACGCCTGACGACGCTCCAGACCGCGGAGGAGCAGACCACCGAAGGCGGCGCCCGGCGGCCGCAGATGCAGATCCCGCCGGACCACGACTTCTTCAAGGCCATGCGCCCCAACCTGGGCTGGAACTTCAACGACATGGAGGTGCGCAAGGCCTGCATCCCCTCGGCGAACGGCCACTTCAGCGCCCGCGCGCTCGCCCGGATGTATGGCGCGCTCGCCAACGGCGGCCAGGTGGATGGTGTGCGGCTGATGTCCGCGGAACGGATCCCGCTGATGACGACGGTGCAGGTGGATACGCCGGACCGCGTGATCATGATGCCGATCGCAAAGAGCATCGGCTTCTTCAACGGCGGCAAGACGATGGGGATGCACGGCGCGACCGGTCCGCGGCGGACGGCCTTCGGCCACCCCGGCGCGGGCGGCTCGATCGCGTTCGCCGACCCGGAGGTCGGGCTCTCGATCGCGGTCACGATCAACAAGATGCAGTCGACCCTCCAGGCCGAAGGGCCGACGTTCGAGGTGTGCGAGCTCATCCGGAACGAGCTGGGAGTCAACGCGTGACCAACCCGGTCCCGGGAATGGCGGCCCAGCTGGAGCGCTTCCGGGCGGCGCTGGCGGCGGGCGGAAAACGCTACGGGTGGAAGGTCGCCTTCAACGACCCGGCCGTCCAGCAGCGCTTCGGGCTGGAGGCGCCGCCGATCGGCTGGATCGACGGGCGCCTGGCGGTGGACTCGGGCGCCGCTGTCCCGCTCAGGCAGGGCCAGCGCGTCCACATCGAGGCCGAAGTGATGCTCCACATCGGGGCCGATGTGGCTGCTGATGCGCCCCTGGACGTGCTCCGGGGCGCGATCGCCGGGGTCTCGCCGGCCATCGAACTGGTCGACTATGCCATCCCCGGCGACGGGCTCGCGCAGATCGTCGAACACTCGATGTTCCACGCGGGCACGGTCGTGGGAGAGCGCCGCCGGGGCATCCCGGCTGACGCGAGCGCGGCACTCTCGCGAGTGCTGAAGAACGGCGCACACGCAGCAGGGCCTATCGCGGGTCGGGTACCGGCGGACCTGGCGGAGATCGTCGGCCTGGTGGCAGCGGCGCTGGAGGCCCACGGCGAGCGGCTCATCGCCGGGGACCGGGTCATTTGCGGCAGCTACATCGCCCCGTTCCCGGTTGTGCCGGGAGACGCGGTGACGGCGGAGTACGGGTTCGGGCTGGGCAAGGTGTCCGTCTCGTTCGCGGCCGGGGCCTGAGCGGAACGCAGCCCCCGGGTACACTCTGGCCATGACCCAGTTGCAGGCCGCCATCTTCGACATCGGCGGGGTGCTGACGCACTCGCCCGTTACCCGGATCAAGGATTTCTGCCGCGAACACGGCATCCCCGACGAAGTCCGCGTCGCGATCTTCGGGCCGGAGGACGGGCCGTGGTCGCGTTTCGAACGGAGCGAGCTGACGCCCGAGGGCTTCGCCGGGGAATTCGACCGCCACATCGAGCCAGCGGGGACCGCCACGAGCGGGCGCTACTTCCTCGATTGGTTCTTCCAGGGCTTCGGCGAACGCCCGGAGATGGTGGCGGTGGTGAAGCACCTGCGGGGGCGGGTGAAGCTCGGGAGCATCACGAACAACGTGGCGCGCGACGAGCCGGCCCAGCGACGCACCTCGGGAATCGACGTGCAGAGCCTGTTCGACATCGTGGTCGAGTCGGCGATTGTCGGGGTGCGGAAGCCCGAGCCGCGTATCTACCAGATCGCGTGCGAACACCTGGGTATCGAACCGCACCAGGCTGTCTTCCTGGACGACATGGGGGCGAACCTGAAGGGCGCGAGGGCGCTCGGGATGCGCACCATCAAGGTCGACCACACGACGAGCGCCATCGACGAGCTGGAAGAGGCGCTGGGGATCCCGCTACCACGGTTGTAGCGGCCCGACATACGTCGCGGCCCGAAATCCGATACCCTTTCGCTCCACGCTAAGGAACACGGAGCGACTGGACGGAATGGAACAGTGGGAAGTCGACCTCATCGCCAGGGTGCGTGACCTCGCCCGCGGGCCCTGGACGGAACGCGCCGCCCGCCACGACCGCGAGGGCTCGTTCCCGCGCGAGAACCTGGACGAACTGCAGGCCCTGAAGATCCCCCAGATGGCGCTCGCGCCGGCGATCGGCGGGCTGGGCATCAGCGCGGAAGGCCAGATGCGCGTGATGGAGGAGGTCGCCTATGGCGACGGCTCGACCGCGGTCGCGCTCAACATGCACGTCCTCGTCGCGAGCTTCCTCGAATCGATGCCGCCGTTTTCCCGGCGGGACGCGGTGTTGAAGGACATGGGCCAGGACGGCGCGCTCATCTGCGGGCCCGGTTCGGTGCCGACCGGGGAGGTGGACAACCGCAAGGCGGGCTTCCGTTTCACCGAAGACGGCGACTTCGTGGTCGGCAACGGCAAGGCCGGGTTCGCGAGCATGAGCGAGGGGGCGAAGTACGCCCTCATGGGCGGCCAGATCGACCGCGGCGAAGGGAACGAGCCCGACGTGGTCCTGAGCATCCCGGAGCTCGGCACGCCCGGCGTTACCAACCTGATGAACTGGGACTCCATGGGCCTGCGGGCAACATCGAGCCACGACATCGTGGTCGAGAACATGCGCCTGCCGAAGTCCGAGGTGCTCATCATCCCGGCCGCGATGCTGCGGATGGTGCTGCAGGCGCAGGCGAATGTCGTGAACGTGCAGACGCAGATGCGGGCGCGGGGCGCGCTTGGCATCCTCGCCATCTGGCTGGGGTTGGGGCAGGCGGCTTTCGACTTCACGGTCGACTATGTGAAAGAGCGCCATGGCTACCTCGCGGGTCCCATGTCATCGTTGGGAGGATCGGTGGGCTACCGCGCCGACCAGCCATGGGCGCAGTTCGGCATCGGCAACATGGAACACTGGCTCGAAACCGGGCGGATCGTGCTCTACGACACCATCCGCCGGCTGGAGACGCCGTTCGAAAGCTCGCAGGCGTTCACGCGCCACCTGGTGCGCACCGTCTACCACCTCCGGCGCATGAGCGAGGAGGTTTCGGCGGGATCGATGCGCGTGTGCGGGGCCCACGCCTACGTGCGCAACCGCCCGCTTGAACGCATCTACCGCGACATGGTCGGCGGCAACGTGATGGCCTGGAAGACCGACGAACTGCTGCACTCGCTCGGGCTTTCCGCCCTGGGGCGGGAGATCACGTTCGTGGGCCCGGCGGGGACGTAGGCAGCCCGGTCAGATCGGGAAGTACACCCAGGTCCGCCACTTCGCCGGGTCGGGCTCCTGGTCGGGGTCGCTCTCGTAGACCTCCCACATGGCGCCGGTGACGAGCTTGCCGTTCGCGCCGAGCCACTCCATTACCGCCGTGTAGGCGCCCTCCAACGTTTCGTAGGGGCCTACGTGGAGGGTCTTCGCGACCGTCGTGGCCGGGCGCACCCCGGCGATGACCGGGCCGCTCGCCTCGACGGGCGCGGCGACGGGCACGCCTACTTCGAACTCCACTTCGTCGGGCCCTACCGCCAGGTAGCGCGCCCAGGGCGGCCCAATGGGCGTGACCTGGTGCATCCCGAGCCAGCCGAAGAGCTGGCCGAAGACCTGCCCCATGTGCTGGCCGATCTCGGCCATGGGGACAGTGGTGCGGACCGCCACGTAGGGTTGGCGGGGTTGCTGTTCGATTTCGATGCTGTACGACACTGGGAGATCCCCCGGCGCCGGAGGGCGCAGGCCGGATTGTCTCGCCAGGCGGAGCCCGCCGGAAGGTGCACCGGGCCCACCGTGGCGGGCCGGTTGTCCGGACTCAGGGCGTGGCGGGAAATAGGGAAGGCCCGGTGGAGCGGACACCGGGCCTTCGCGGCCGGAGACTGGGTCATCCGGCTAGTCAGTCGGCGGGAGCCACGAGCGGAATGGCGTCCCGCGCCGATGCGGAAAGTACCGAAACCGGAGGGCGGTCGTCAATCGATAACGACAAAATCTTTGCATTTCGCGACCGTGCGGGTAGCCTTCTTTCCGTGACCGAACAGGAAACCATCGAGCGTATCGCGAACTGGCTGCGCGAATCGTCCAGCACGGTCGTCCTCACCGGTGCCGGCATCAGCACAGAATCCGGCATACCCGACTTCCGCGGGCCCCAGGGGGTGTGGACGAAAAACCCGGGGGCGGAGCGGATGGCGACCATCCAGCACTACCTGGCGAACCGCGATGCGCGCGTCCGATCGTGGCAGAACCGCATCTCGAACAACACGTGGGCGGACGCGCAGCCCAACGCGGGACACATCGCCCTCGCCGGGCTCGAACGCAGAGGCAAGCTCGACACGCTGGTTACGCAGAACATCGACAGCCTCCACCTGAAGGCCGGCAGTTCGCGGGAACGGGTTATCGAGATCCACGGCACGGTGCGCGATTTCGTGTGCATGGGCTGCGGCGAACGCGGGCCCATCGAGCGCGTCCTCGATCGGGTGCGCGCGGGCGAGGAAGACCCACCGTGCCGGACCTGTGGCGGCATCCTCAAGTCCGCCACCATCTCCTTCGGGCAGAACCTTGTCCGCGAAGACATGGAACGCGCGGAGCGGGCGGCGGCGCGGTGCGAGGTCTTCCTCGCGGTGGGGACGTCGCTGACGGTCTACCCGGTGGCGCTGCTGCCCGAGATGGCGCTGCGCAACGGCGCCCGTCTCGTCAT
>JAHDWR010000148.1 GCA_023382755.1 Dehalococcoidia bacterium | reverse complement strand
CGGCGAGCTGCATGGCGAGCGAGGCGCGCGTCCCGCCGATGTCCGTCGAGCCCTCAATGAGGTTGATCGTGCCGTCCGAGTTGACCGCGACGACGACGCTCGACTGCATGCCGCCGTTGAACCAGTAGCCCGAGGCGACGCCGCGGCCACGGTTCGGGCCTTCGATCGGCGAGCGGTAGTGCGGCGAGTTGATGGCCGCCTCGACGACCTCCTCGTTGCCGATGCGGGGGAACGCGATACCGTTGACCATCCGCGTGCCCTGGCGCGAAGCGTTAACCCTGCGGAACTCCAGGGGGTCGATCTTCTGGCGCTTGGCCAACTCGTCCACCACGCTCTCGATGGCGAAAGCGGCGGCGGGAGCGCCCGGAGCACGGTAGGCGGCCGTCTTCGGCTTGTTCACCACCACGTCGTAGGCGTTGATCTGGAAGTTGTCGATGTTGTAGGGCGAGAGCATGGTCATCGAGCCTGCGCCAACCGAGGACCCCGGGAACGCGCCCGCTTCGTAACAGAGGGTGGCCTGGACGGCGGTCAGCCTGTCGCCTTTGGCGGCTGCCTTCAGCTTCATGTACGTGCCGCTCGTGGGGCCCGTCGCCTCGAAAACCTCGGCGCGGTTCATGCTCGCCTTCACCGGGCGGCTCGTCTTCTTCGAAAGCAGGGCGACGATAGGGTCGAGGTAGATGGGTGTCTTGCCGCCGAACCCACCTCCAATCTCCATGGGCACGACCTTCACGTGCGAAACGGGGAGCTTCAGCACCTCTGCCACGAGCCCGCGCACGGCGAATGCGCCCTGGGTGCTCGTCCAGATGGTCAGCGTGCCGTCCGAGTTCCAGTTCCCGGTAGAGCTGTGCGGTTCGATGTACCCCTGGTGGACCATCTTCGTCGTGAACTCGCGCTCCACGACCACGTCGGCATCGGCGAAGGCGGCTTCGATGTCGCCGCCTTCGAACTTGTTGTAGCTCGCGATGTTCGAGGGCTTATCGCCGACTTCGCGGGTCATCAGGGTCTTTGTCCGGCGGGCTTCGTTCAGGATTGGCGCATCGTCGCGCATGGCGTCCCGCACATCGAGGACGGGCGGGAGCACTTCGTACTCGACCCTGATCTGCGCGAGGGCGAGTTCGGCGACGTGCGGACTGGCGGCGGCCACCGCGGCCACCGCGTGGCCGCGGTAGAGCACCTTCCGCGAAGCGAGGATGTTCTCGCTCACTTCGAGAAGGTTCACGGCGCTCTCGCCGAGCTCTTCCATCTTGTCCGCGGCGGTGGGCAAGTCCTTGTGAGTGAGGACCGCCAGCACGCCCGGGTAGTTCTCGGCGCCGGTGGTGTCGATCGAGAGGATGCGGGCGTGGGCATGCGGGCTGCGCAGCACCTTCGCGTGGACGAGGCCGGGCAGGTGGATGTCCGCGCCGTACTGGGCCTTGCCGGTCACTTTTTCGACGCCGTCCGGGCGGATTGGCCTGGTGCCGATGACGGAATAGGCGGGGCGGTCGACTGTGGTCATGCTACTTCGCCTCCTGCATGTCGTTGGAGGCCTTCATGACGGCCTTCACGATCTTGTCGTAGCCGGTGCAGCGGCAGAGGTTACCGGCGAGCCAGAACCGCACGCGCTGCTCGTCCGGGTCCGGTTCGCGGTCGAGCAGCGCCTTGGCGGACATGATGAACCCCGGTGTGCAGATGCCGCACTGGAGCGCCGCCTCTTCGAGGAAGGCCTGCTGGAGCGGATGGAGCTGGTCCCCATGTGCCAGCCCCTCGATGGTGGTGACCTCCGCGCCCTGCGTCTCCACAGCGAGGACGCAGCACGAGTTCACCACGCGGCCGTTCAGCATCACGCTGCAGGCGCCGCAGTTGCCGTTGTTGCAGCCTTCCTTGGTGCCGGTGAGTCCGATGTCGTCGCGCAGGACTTCGAGGAGGCTCTGGCGCGGCTCGGCCAGGAATTCGATGTCCTCGCCGTTCAGGCGCGTCTGGATGTGCATCTTTGCCATGGGCTAGCGGGCCTCCCGGTAACGCTGGAGCGCCCCTTCGAGCGCGCGGATGGTGAGAATCTTCGCGAGGTGTTTGCGCTGCGCGATGCCGCCACGCATGTCGTCGATGGGCGTGGCAGCATCCGAGGCGGCGGCGCCGGCCGCCGCGAAAGCCTCGGCACCCGCCGGCTTGCCCACGAGCGCCGCGACCGCGCCCGGGACCATGATCGGTGTGGCCGCTACCGCACCGAGGGCGACACGCGCACCCTCGATGGTCGAACCGTCGGCGGCCAGCTCGATGCGTACGCCGGAGCTGGCTACGGCAATGTCCATCTCGTTCCGCGGGATGAAGCGGTGGTAGTAGGCGGCGGACCTCTCGGGCTGAGCGGGGATGCGGATGCTCACGAGCAGTTCGCCCGCCTGGAGCGAATTGCGCCCCGGGCCGGCGAAGAACTCCTCGACCGGGATCTCGCGCGTGCCGGCTGTCGATGCGATGGTCAGCCGGGCGCCCAGCACGATCAGCGCGGGCGATGAATCGGCCGCGGGGCTGGCATTGCACAGGTTGCCGCCGAGGCTCGCCCGCGACTGGATTGCCGTACCCCCGATGATGGAGGCCGCGTCGACCAGTGCGGGGAGCTTCGCACGCACCTGCGGGTCTTCGTAAACCTGGGCGAGCGGGACGGCCGCGCCGATGTTGAGCGATCCATCCGGCTGGAAGGCCATGGCCATCATTTCCGGTATGTGCTTCAGGTCGATGAGCTGGTCGCAATGCTTGCGGCCCTCCCGCAGCTGGACGATGACATCGGTGCCGCCGGCCAGCATCAGCGACCGCTTCCCGTTCCCCAGGGCCGCGAAGGCCTCCGAGAGCGAGCGCGGCGCAACGTAATCGAACGCTTCCATGCACCATCCTTGGGTCAGGGATGTGTCCGCAGGAGTTCCCCGGGGGGTTGCGAACGTTCTGACAGTACAAAGGATCATAAGGCGCGCGCCACGCCCTGTCTTGAACGGCTCATTGGAACGCAGCCGCTAGAATGCGTCCGCATGAAGCGCACGTTCCTTCTCGTTCTCCTCGCGGCCGCTTTCGCCATCGGCATCTCGCCGCGCCAGGCCGCACACGCGGACGAAGGCTGGACGATCACGCTGCTCGCCATCGAGTACACCGTCGCGAAGGACGGGACAATCACTGCCACCGAGACCATCAGGGCTGACTTCGGCTCGCTCCAGAAACACGGGATCTTCCGCTACTTCTACGAACGGGTGCCCTGCGGCGACCCGATCGCGGAAGCTCAGCAGCCCATCTACAACTGTCCCTCCGGCTACAACCGCGAATACAGCTACGACATCAAGAGCGTGACCCGGCTCGACGGCAGCAAGTGGAAGTACGAGGTCTCGCGCGGAGCCGGCAAGGTCACCGTGAAGATCGGCGATGCCGACATCTTCATCTCCGGCCCCCAGGACTACGTCATCAGCTACACGGTGCGCGGCGCCCTCGATGCCTATGACGACCATGGCGAACTCTACTGGGACGCGAGCGGCGAATGGCCGGTCCCCATCGAGGCCTTCGCCATCTCGGTCGAACTGCCGGCGGGCGCCGAGGCCTACGCCATCTGCTACCAGGGGTACGCGGACTCGAACGAGCAGTGCGCGGCTTCCACCTCCGCCAGCATGGCCACGTTCGCAAGCAACCGGGAGCTTTCGCCGTTCGAACAGGTCACCATCGCCGTGGGCTGGCAGCCGGGCGTGGTCGAGATCCCCGCTCCCATGCTCGAAGACCGCCTGACCATTGGCGACCTGTTCACCCTCGACGTCCTGGAGTGGGGCGGCCTGATCCTCAGCCTGATCGCCGGAGTGGCGCTGGTCGGGTCCGCCTGGTGGACGCACGGCCGGGACCGTTCCTACACCTCCATCTACTACCTCACGAACAATCCCGAAGAGCACACGCGCCCGTTGTTCGCCCGCCAGGACGTGGTGGTCGAGTACCTGCCCCCCGAGGACCTGCGGCCCGCCCAGATGGGTGTCCTCCTGGATGAGCGCGCCGACACGCTCGACGTGACCGCGACCATCGTCGACCTGGCAGTCCGGGGCTACCTGCACATCACCGAACTCCCCAAAAAGGGGTGGTTCGGCAGCAATGACTGGAAGCTGACCAGGAAACAGGAAGCGAACGGCCTGAACGCCTTCGAGGCGAAGGTTTTCAAGTCGCTCTTCGAGACCGGAGACGAGGTCGAGCTTTCGGACTTGCGCTACAAGTTCGCCGCGGACCTGGCGAAGGCGAAGGACCTGATTTACGACGACGCGATGCAGCGCAAATGGTTCAGCATGAAGCCCGAATCGGCCCGGGGCATGTGGGTCATCGTCGCGATGAGCCTGCTCTTCTTCGGCGCCGGTCTCGCCGTTTTCGCGGGGCTGGCGTTCCACCGGGCGCTGCTGCCATTGGGGCTGCTGCCCGCCGGGCTGGCCATGCTCGCGCTCTCGCGCTCCATGGCGCGCCGCACGGCGGCCGGCAGCGAGATGTTCCGTCGCGTCCTCGGCTTCCGCCTGTACATCGCCACCGCCGAGAAGCACCGCCAGGAATTCAACGAGCAGGAGAACATCTTCGCCCGCTACCTGCCGTTCGCCATCGTTTTCGGCTGCGTTTCGAAGTGGGCGAAGGCGTTCGAGGGCCTCGACGACCAGGTCTCCCAGTCCACCTCATCCTGGTACTCGGGCACGGGCGCGTTCCGGGTCGCGGCGTTCTCGAGCGGGCTCCAGGGTTTCTCCAGCTCTGTTTCGAGCACCCTTGCGAGCACCCGGTCGAGTTCCGGCGGGTCGGGGTTCTCGGGTGGGTCGAGTGGTGGCGGCGGCGGCGGTGGAGGCGGCGGGAGCTGGTAGCCGTTACCCGGCCCGCTCCTGTGCGTTGTCACACCTGACGACTTGCAGAGCAAGAACACTTGTTCTACTCTCAACCGCTCTACCTCAAGGAGCCCTCATGGAAACGACCCTCTACCACCTCCAGGTCAATGTCCGGCCCGAAAACCTCCAGTTCTACCGCGACGTGATGTCGTTCCTGGGCTGGACAACGTTGATGGACCAGGACCAGTTCTTTGGGACCGGCGCCTCGAACGGCGCAAGCCTCTGGTTCATCGGCGAAGTGAAAGACACCCCGAACGACTACGACGGGCCGGGCGTAAACCACATCGCCATCGGCGCCGGATCGCAGGCGGACGTGGACGCGACCACGGCTTACCTGAGGGGGCGGGGCATCCCCGCGCTGTTCGAGACCCCGCGCCATCGCCCAGAGTTTTCCCAGGGGCCGGACCAGACGTACTACCAGGTCATGTTCAAGTCGCCCGACCATGTGCTTTTCGAAGTGGTGTACACCGGCCCGAAACAGGCCTGACCCTCGCCTATGACTTGAGCCAGTCACGGAGACGGTGCGGGACGTTCGTGATGATCCCGTCCACGCCGGCCTCTACGACACGGGCCCAATCGGCAGCCGAGTCGGCCGTCCAGCACCAGACGCTCACCTGGCGGCGCTTCGCCTTTTCCACGAGTGCCCGGTCGACCGCGGCGTGATGGACCGAAATCGCCTGGCCGTTGCGCTTCAACAACGCGCCCAGGAGCCGGTCGACGCCTTCGCCCGAAACGGGGGGAGAGATGATGGCGGCCGAAACGCGCGGCTCCGTGTTCCGGGCACGCTCCACCATCTCCGGGTTGAACGAGTGGACGGCGGTCCATGGCTCGGCGCCGTGCCGTCTAATCACCTCGACGACGGCGTCGACACAGCGCTGGTCTTGCTCGGGGTCGCCGGGCGTGGCCTTGAGTTCGCACATCACGGTCAGGCGCCCGCCTGCGAGCTCGAGCACCTGGTCGAGCGTCGGCACGGGCTCGCCGTTTCCGGCGTCCGCGGCCTGCAGCTCGGCCAGGGTCTTCTCCTTCACGGGGCCGCTCAAGTTCGTCGTCCGGTCCACCGTATCGTCGTGCATGAGCACGGGCACGCCGTCGGCACAGAGTTGGACGTCGATCTCCATCGCCTCGGCGGAAGCATCGAGGCAGGAGCGGACTCCGGCCAGGGTGTTCGCAGGCGCCTCACCCGCCGCCGCGGCATGACCAATCACCAGCACATAGGGCTTCATGGTCGAACTGTAGCGGCTGCCCGCGCATCGTGAAACGAGCCAGACACTGAGACGTAGTTCATATTGATCGGGCGTTAACACTCTAAACTGCGGCCATCCGGCAGGGACTGCGGCCCTTACCGGGGAGGTGAGCATGAAAACGGCGCTCGTTTCGCACTTCAGGACGGCAAGAGGACGGGAACTCGTGGTGGAATGGGACACCCCGGCGCACAGCCAGAAGGCCTGGCGCTGGAACCAGGATCATTACCCGGACCCGCTGACACCGCTCTTTGCCTGGGTTCACGGAGACGTCCGGTCCCAGGATGCGCCCTACGCGGACGCGGGCGTGGAGCCGCCAGCGCCGTTTCGAGGGCGGCAGGTTCCGGCGGGCTTCCAGTACGTGCGACTGACGCCGCTCGACGCCGAAGAGTCGCCGTCGTTCATCGCAAGGGCCCGCGAGTTGGGCGCGAGATGCGGCGGCGCGGGCAGGGTGTGGGACACCTTCGCCCAACCACGCGCCGAAGCCGCCGTCCGGGCGCTGCAGGCGGCCAGCCCGGGAACACCGGTGGCCGAGCTGTCCCGCCTCTACCACGAGGCCTTCCACAACACGCACATCGGGGGCATGGTCGCCCTCGGGCCTGTCGTCGGCCCGCTCCAGGGGATGCTCGAGACACTCTTCGAGTCGAATGAGGCCGGGCTCCTCGTTCAAGAAATCGGCCAGGGCTCCGACAGCGCCACGATGGAGAGTAACCGCGCGATCGCCCGCCTGGCGGACATGGCCCGAGCGGCGCCGGCCGTTCGCCGCATCGTCACCGCGGGAGGCAGCCAGGCGCTGCAGTCGTTGCGTCGCGAGGCGGCGGCAACCGCGTTCATGGCGGCCTTTGACGCGTTCATCGCCGAATATGGCTGGCGCGCCGGCGGCTGGGACATCACCAATCCCACACTTCGGGAGAGTCCGGCCGATGCGCTGAACCTGGTTCGCCAGGCGATGGTTGCGCGCGACGGGGACTCCGCCTCGCGCACCGAGGTGGTGCGGCGCCGAACGGCCGCGTTGCAGCGCGTCGAAGCCCGGCTCGCCGGGGACCCGGCCAGGGTGGCCGCCTTCCGGGCACTCGCTGGCGAGCTCGAAAACTACGTCGCCGTGCGCGAGGGGCGCGCGCTGTGGCAGCTCCTCGCTACCGGCAGCCTGCGGATCGCGCTCCTGAACAAGGGCGATGCACTGCGCTCGGCCGGCACGATCGACGCCGCCGATGACATCTTCTTCCTGCTCCCCGCCGAAATCGATCCTTTCTTCGCCGGCGCCGAGCGGACTGACCTCCGTTCCCTGGTGGCTGAACGGCGGTCGGCGTGGACGAGCTGGCTCGGCGACAAACCTCCCGCCATCATCTCCGCCGACCCGGGCCTTATGCCGGGCCCGGTCGCGCCGCCCAACGAGGCGGTGGTCCAGGGCCTGCCCGGTTCGCGTGGCAGGGTGACGGCGAAGGCGCGCGTGCTCCTCGACTTCGCGGACTGCGATGAACTCGAGCCCGGGGAAGTGCTCGTCTGCGTCATGACGTCCCCGCCGTGGACTCCGCTCTTCGCCGTCGCGTCAGCAATCGTGACCGACTCCGGCGCCGCGTTCTCTCACCCGGCTATCGCCGCCCGCGAGTTCGGCATCCCCGCTGTCGTCGGCGCCACGGAAGCAACCGTCCGGATCCAAACGGGCGACACGGTCACGGTGGACGGTGACGCCGGCTTCGTCCGCATCGAGACGCGCCACCATGGGGGCTGACGCGTGGGCGAAGCGCCTGCGCCTACGGTTCCTGGCGCGTGCGCTTCCGGGATAGCTGCCGCCCGAACCGCGACATGCGCACGGCCCGTTCCGCGGTCGTCCGGAGCCCGGTCCGGCGGCGCGGCAGCGCGGCGAGCTCCCGCAGCGCCCCGCCGAAGCCGGTCATCACCGGTACTCCGTGGCCGGGCAGGCCAGCCTCCGGCGCGGCGGCGGCGAACTGCCGGATGGACTCGAGGTACTGGTCGTCGTCGTGGTTCGCGAGGCGCATCGACCGCGTCAGTTCTCCGCCGTGGCTGATCACCAGGTCGCCAACGAACGCCGCGCCCAGCCGGTCGGCGACAAAGCAGCACGATCCGGGCGTGTGGCCGGGTACGGGCACCGCCCGGATCCCGGGCAGCACCTCCGTCTCGCCTTCGATGCACACATCCACCGGCACGTCGGCGGCATGGGACCGCTGGAAGCGCCCGGCGAGAAACCGTGCCACGTGCGTCCGGCCGACCGTCGAGTGAACGACTAGCTGCCCACCGCGATCGAGACAATCGCCGCGCCCGATGAAGACCCGGGCCCCGGTCGCATCGCGCACCTCGGCGGCGGCGCCGGAGTGGTCCCGGTGCATGTGAGTGAGCAGGATGGCGGACAGGCGTCCGCCGTGGGCGGCGACTTCATCGAGAATGCCTGCGGCGCTCGACGCAAAACCGGTATCGACCAGCGCGAGCTGGCCATCATCGGACTCGACCAGGTAGACGTTGGAGCCGCGGGTGCCATGCAGCCACCACAGCCCCGGAGCGAGCAAATCAGCCAAGCGATGTATCCCTTTGCGTTGAGCTTACGCGCCCTCGCCGTTGCGGGGCATCGCCGGGGGACGCGCGAGTGCACCTGGGGAAGTGGCGGCGGAAACCGGGTGATGGCCAGGGCGGGGCGGCCCGTCCTCCTCGCCGGTGCGAACGGGAGGGGACAAAGCAAACGAGCCCCCTGGTGAGGAGGGCTCGTTGAGAGCGTGCGCGTACAGGGGATTGGTAGCGGGGGAGGGATTCGAACCCCCGGCCTTCGGGTTATGAGCCCGACGAGCTACCACTGCTCCACCCCGCGACCTGCGACGGGCGAAATTGGAGCACCTTAAGTTCTGAAGAGCGAAGTACTGCAGGGCGCATCATAGAAAACAAGTCTTCAATGTAGGTCAAGCCCTCGACCATTAGTACGCCTCAGCTGAACACATTACTGTGATTACACTTGGCGCCTATCAAACAGGTAGTCTTCCTGTGGTCTTACCCGATTAACTCGGTGGGAGCCCTCATCTTGAGGTCGGCTTCGCACTTAGATGCTTTCAGCGCTTATCCGATCCGGACGTGGCTACCGGGCGATGCTCCTGGCGGAACAACCCGCACACCAGCGGTCCGTTCACCCCGGTCCTCTCG
>JAHDWR010000147.1 GCA_023382755.1 Dehalococcoidia bacterium | reverse complement strand
GCCTGCTCCCGGCGCTCGGTTCGTGCATTCCCCTGGAAAGCGCCAACCAGATGTTCCCGGTCGTTTCCTTGAGCGGTTACGAAGGCGAACTCGAGGTCCGCGACTTCCTGCGGCGCGCCCAGCGCGACCTGGTGAGTGCCCGCTCGAACGGCCCGCGCATCATCCGGCCATCCGCTGCGACGCGGCCCCCGGCGGCCTCGGCGGTCGCCTGATCCGAGTCTCCTCCACCGCTCCCCTGGTTGGAGTACGCAAAGCCCGCTGGTCTGGCCACCGGCGGGCTTCTTGCATCCGCGGGCGCCGATGCGGTGCGGGCCGGGACAAAAAAGAAAGAGGGCTTCCCGGTGTGGAGCGGACACGCCCGGGAGAGCCCTCGCCTTCTATCATGCACTACGGGTGCAAGCGGCGTCAGCCAATACCCCGGTCCCAGCCTTCAGGAAGGGTAAGGGGCGCCCACGAAGGCTCGGGCCGCCAGTGTTCCCACCCGTCGCCAAATGGGGGAGCGCCCGCTAGCGCGTCGGCGATGACCCCTTCGCCGTAGGCCTTGAGTTCGGCCAGCTGTTCCCGCGTGTACCACCCGAAACGGATGCCGTCCTCGAACTCGTCCTCGTCTTTCCAGCGCCACACGGTGCGCCCGGGCGAGATCAGCGTGTCCAGGGTCAGGTCCATCGTCTCGAAGCCGAGGCTGAACCGGCGAAGCGGGTCCTGGTAGTTGATGTACCAGCAGCGCAACTCCCAGGAGTGCTCGTCCCAGAGGAGCATCGTGGCGTGGCGGTCGCCCTCGCGGATGAGGTGCAACGCGTGGTTCAGCCCCCAGGTCGCCTCGACCAGGTGGGTCGCCTTCGCGAACTCGCGCGTCGAACGGCCATCGGCGTCTCCCATGCGCACGATGGCACTGCCCGGCTGCAAGTACAGGGCCACGAAATCGCCCCGGTCCTCCACCACCCGCATGGGCGCGGCCCAGCGGTAGGCATCGCGGTAGTGCCGCATGACCACCGCGTCACCCGGCTTCCAGAGCCCCCCGGTCACGGGCGCAGGTTAGGGCACGGCCGCGGGACGATCGTCACCGCCGTGTAAACTTCGCCCGCACAGGGCACGACAAGTCGGCATTTCAGTCATCGGGTAGGTTTTTCGGCGCCTGGTTCGGGCACATTGTTGGCCATGGCCAACCGCCCGCCCCACTATGAGACGCGGCACAAGCACGGCCTCACGCCGCGGCAGCAGGCCGTGCTCGAACTCATAGCTGAAGGCCGCACGAATGCCGAGATAGCCGAGTGCCTCGGCCTCACGCTCGACGGCGCGAAATGGCACGTGAGCGAGATCCTCTCCCGGCTACACGTTGCATCCCGGGAGGAGGCCATCGCCTGGTGGCGGCAATACCAGGCGTGGCCAGCGCGGCTGTCGCGGAGACTCGCCTTCCTCTCCGCCCCCGCCGCGTGGAAGCTCGCGGCGGGCGCCGGCGGAGCGGCCACCGCGGCCGTGGCCGTGGCTGTAGCAATCGTGGCCCTCCGGCCCGGCGGCGAGCTCGCGGCGAACGATCGCTACCCCGCCTGTGCGGTCGCAAGTATCCGCTGGGACTCGATGGTGGAGACCACGGGCCCCGTCGCGCGCCTCGACCTCTCGGCCACCCTTCGGGAGCCCGACTGGTACGAGGGATTCCTTCGCGCCGTCGGCCTGAGCGACCGTCACGTCGCTTCTCCTTGCCAACTCTCAAGCGATGCCTCGTACGAATTGGTGCGGCTCATCGAAAGTCCGGAACTTTCTCCGAGCGGTGCCGTGGTGAGCATTCCCGCCGAGCTCCCCCTTCCCGTCGACGGCAACCCCGTGGTCGCCAGTCTCGAAGCTGTCCTCGAAACGGGCTCGCTGGTCCACCTGGCATCGGTGGAACTTGAGAACTGGTGCGGACCGCTGGAGCCGCTTGCGGTCCAGTTCATGGTCCCGGCCTTCCGCCCGGGCGGACCGCCCACGAACCACGTTGGATCCACCATCCCCATCCCCGAGGCCCCGCCCTGCAGCGATCCCGCGCGCCCGCCGGCGCTGAAGGCGGCCCATCCGCCGAGCCCATAGCCGGCGAAGTCTGGCGACACTGGCGAGTGGCTGGCCCCGCGATCTTCGCACCTCGTCCTTCGCACTTCCCCTCTCCTCCCTCTATCCTCCCCACTACATCGCTCGCCCGGGAGGCCCCACCATGTCCAACCTCTTCGACATCTCCGGCAAGGTCGCGCTCGTCACCGGCGGCTCCCGCGGCATCGGTCTCATGATCGCCCGCGGCTTCGTCGAGGCCGGCGCGAAGACCTACATCTCCTCCCGCAAGGCGGACGTCTGCAACGCCGTCGCCGCCGAGCTCTCGAAGACCGGCGAGTGCATCTCCATCCCGGCCGACCTCGGCACCGAGGCCGGCTGCCGCTTCCTCGCAGACGAAATCGCGAAGCGCGAGCCCAAGCTCCACATCCTCGTCAACAACGCGGGCGCCACCTGGGGCGCTCCGATCACTGACTACCCCGACGACGCCTTCGACAAGGTGATGAACCTCAACGTGAAGGGCATCTTCCACCTCACCCGCTTCCTCCTGCCCCAACTCGAAGCCGCCGCCAGCGCCGCCGACCCGGCTCGCGTCATCAACATCGGCTCGATCGACGGCCTCCAGGCGCCCGCCATGGAAACCTACGCCTACTCATCCAGCAAGGCCGCCGTCCACCAGCTCACCCGCCACCTCGCCCACAATCTGGCGCCCCGCAAGATCATCGTGAACGCCATCGCCCCTGGCCCTTTCGAAAGCAAGATGATGGCCGAGACGCTCCAGCGCTTCGGCGAAGGCATCCGCGCGAGCAACCCCCTCGGCCGCATCGGCGAACCCGACGACATGGCCGGCACAGCCATCTTCCTGTCCTCGAAGGCGAGCGCCTACATCACCGGGACCGTCATCCCGGTCGATGGCGGCATTTCCACGCGCCACCAGTAGCTCCCCGCTTCAGAAACCACTCCGGCCCGCCGACCAACGAGGGTGGAGGCGTCCCATGCAGTTGCACCCTTCACCCGGCGGGAGCGTGTCCGCCCGCCCGTTCGCCCTTGCCCTCTTCCTGGTCGTTGTGCTCGCCGCCACGGGGCGCGGCGCCGGGGCTGCCGGGCCGGTCACCCGCACCTGGACAGGCACCGGCGCCAACGCGAACTGGACCAACCACGCGAACTGGAACCCCGCCGCCCCCAACGCGGGCGACATCCTCGTCTTCCCGGCCGTGGCGGCGCGCAAGTCCAACACCAACGACTACCCGGACGGCACCACCTTCGCCGAGGTCCGGCTGCAGGGCTCCGGGTATATCCTGGGCGGCAACCGCGTCGCCCTCGATGACGGCCTTTCGAACGACCCGCTCGTGGGTACCAACACCATCAACCTGGTGCTCGATGGCCCCGGAGGCATCACCAGCCACAGCGGCACCCTCAACCTCATGGCGCACAACCTCCACGATGGCACGACCTCCGTTTCCGGCGGCACCGTGCACGCAGGGCACAACAACGCCTTCGGTCAGTTCAGCGCTACCGTCGACGTTTTTTCCGGCAACGTATCGTTGGCCGATGGTGTGACCATCTACAACCCGCTGATTATCGGCGGCCCGGCGGCGCCGGCCCTCCACGCCCTTGGCGAGGCCGAATGGGATGCGCCGATCTCGGTGGCCGGCCCGTCGACGTTCGATGCCGCCCCCGGAGCGAAGCTCCTGCTGCCAGGCACCATCTCCGGCCCGTCGGCCATCTTCAAGACGGGGCCCGGCACCGTCGTCGTCTCTGGAGAGAACACGTTCTCCGGCGCGTTCACCGTCTCCGAAGGCGTCCTCAGGGTCACCCGCTCCGAGGCCCTCGGCAGCCCCATCGGCGGTACGGTGATCGATGGCGGCACACTCGAATTCGATACGGCCCTCATGGCCGAGCCCATCACCATCAACGGCGGAGGCCACGACGGCGGCGGGGCGTTGCGCAGCCTGTCCGGCATCAACCACCTGGGCAATGTCCTCATCGATAGCGACGCCACCGTCACCGTCGTCGAGGGCATCCTCCGCCTCCCGAACGGCATCGACCAGGCGGGCGAGCACCTCACGCTCACCATGTCCGGGGGCGGTACCCTGGAGATAGAGGGCGAGGGCGATTTCGACGGCACCATCTCCGTCCTCGAAGGATGGCTCTCGGCCCGCGGCCACCTCCTCGCCTCGGTCGAGGTGGACGGCGGCGAACTCGAGGGCGACGGCAGCGTGGGCCCGGTGCGCCTCCTGAGCGGGTGGGTCACGCCCGGCATCGCCGGCGACGGCGCGCTCACGGTCGAAGGCGACTTCGAAGCCGGGCCGGCCGGCCGCGTCCACTTCACCATCGATGCCCCGGACGCGTACACCGCCCTGCGTGTCACCGGCACTGTGTCGCTCGATGCCGCGGACCTCTGGGTGGACGGTGACGGAGATGCCGCGCCCGGCGCCAAGGTCACCCTCATCGAAAACACCGGCGCCGCGCCCATCGATGGCGAATTTGCCTTCCGCGAGGAGGGGTCCGACCTGCTCGTCGGCGGCTCCGTCTTCTTCATCATCACCTACATGGGCGGGCCCGCCCCCGCGAACGACCTGGTGTTCACGGCCCTCGCGCCCGACACGGCCGATGCCGCGCTTCACCTGCTCAACACACCCCAGGGCGCGCCCTCGGGCGGGCAGGTGCCGCTCGTCTTCCGCGCCACCAACGCTGGCCCGGATACGGCCACCAGCCCGGAGGTCACGATCACGGCCGGCGCCGGCCTCGCGTTCGTCTCGCTCAAGGCCCCCGCGGGCTGGGGCTGCCAGACGCCGGTCGTCGGGGCGCCGGGCGACATCGTCTGCACACGCAACGCGCTGGCGCCCGGTGAGGCCGACGACTTCCAGGTTGTGTTCTCGGTGACCGCCGCCGCCGGGGCAACCGTCGCCTTCACCGGCGAACTCACCCACGTTTCGGCCGAGGAGGACCCGGCGGACAACGCCGTCGATGTCTCCGTGGGAGTCTCGTCCGCCGGGCAACAGCCGTTCCGCCGGGCGCTCCCCGGACTCGCCGGCGACGGCTCCTGGTAGCGCCGCGGGCTCAGTCCCGGGCAATCCCGGGCACATACGCCTTGTACGGCCTCGGGTCCGGCGTGCCCACGGGCGTCACCACGGTCGCGCTGTTGTCGACGCTGCTCTGGTCGGTCGTCTGTGCGAACGTGCTCGCGGTGGCCGAGATCGGCTGGGTCCGGCCAGCGTCCACGCGCACCACGATCGTGATGCTCGCCGAGGCCCCCGCCGCGAGGTTCGGGCCCGTGCAGCTCACGCTCGAGGAGCCAGAGGACGACGGCTTGACGCACGTCCACCCCGCGGGCGCCGTCACCGAGACGAACGTCGTCCCGCCCGGCACGCCCATCGAGATCCGGGGCGAGGCCGCGGCATCCGGCCCGGCGTTGGTCACGGTCGCGGTGTAGGTCAGCAGGCCACCCGGCGAGGCGGTCGCCGGTTGCACCGAAAGCCCCGCCGCCAGGTCCGCATTCACCTGGCGGAGCACCGTCAGTACCACATCGTTGCCGCTGCCGCCCGGCCCCGTGTACGAAATACCGAAGGTGTACCCGCCGGCCACGAAGGTGCTCCCCTCGGGCAGGCCGTAGAACGTCCCCTGCACGGCCCCGCTGCCAAAGGTCTTGATGATGGTGAAGGTGTTGCCCACGCTCGGGACGAAACCAAGGTCGATCTCCAGCAGGGTTGCGTTGCTGGTCAGGCTCACCAGGCCGGCGACCGCGAGCTGCCCATAGCCGCTGCCCGCCACGGTGCCGTCCAGGTCCACCTTGAAGCGCCCGCCGCCAAAGATCGCGTTTCCGGTCGTCTCCAGGATCCCCGGTGCCGGACCCGAGCCCGGCCACACCAGCCCGGCGGTGACATCGAGGCTCCCCACCGAGCCCGTGCCGCGCAGCCATCCGTCGCGCAACACGGTCGCCATGCCCGGAGTCGCGCTGTTCCAGGTGAGGTTGCCGTGCTCGGCGGTCACCGGCCCGGCGAAGGTGCCTATCCCGTCGACCTGGAGCTTGCCGCCGCCCACGAGCGTGAGGCTCGCGCCCGGCGCCGCCTGTTCGAGCCCGTCCAGCACCAGCGTCGATTGGCCCACGCCGATCACCACCGCCCCGCTGAGCGTGACGCCCGCGGCGGAGTTCGTGCCCGAAAGCGACTGCAGCGCCCCCCAGCCGCCAACGCCCGCCCCGGCCAGCAGCACGGGCTCGTCGCCGATGTCCGTGAACCCCGAGATCTGGAGCGTCGCGCCCGCCGAGACCGTGGTGCCCGCCGTGTCGGCGCCCAACCCACTGTCGTGCGTTACCAGGAGCGTCCCGCCGCTCACCACAGTCGCCCCGGTGAAGGTGTTCGCCCCCGTTAGCGCCATCCGGCCCGAGACCTGCGCGACACCTCCCGCGCCGCCAACGGCCGGCTCTACAACGTTCGTGTCGCCCGAGAGGCTCTCGTTGCGCAGCTGGCCCGTGACATCGAAGGCGTTGCCCTGGAGCCGGTAGCCGCCGCCGGTGAAGCGCACGGTATCGAAAGCCGTGCCCGCAGCCAGGTCGTTCGTGTTGGTCATCCGGGCCGCGCCGGCCGGGAACACCACCGTGTCGCCCCCCACGGGGACGCCGCTATCCCAGTTCCCCGCGTCGGACCAGTTCGCGGTGGCTCCCGCCCCGGTCCAGGTGCGTGTCGCCGCCGCGCTCACGGTCCCCGCGGTGGCGCCAAGGAGCGCCGCCACCAGCGCAAGAGCCAGCCACCACCCCGCGAATCGCTGCATCATCCAATCACCCCCCGCCAGGCGAACATCGCCATCGTACAAGACGCTGACGGAGCCCCGGGTGTTCCTTTACCCGGTGCACCTGCACCGCCGGTCCTGTCGCGTCGATATTCGAAATGAAGGGGAATCGGCCGTCTTGGATATCAATGATCCCATCGCGCGGCACCCTGAAGTGCAGCGTGCCACCCTGCTGGCGCGCATCGCCGGCCTCAGCGCGTGGTTCATCGGCTTGTGCATCTTCGCGGCCGCGAGCGTGACGCGCGAAACGTGGCTCTTCGTAGTGTTCGCCGGGTGGTACGTTGTCATTGCCGGCGTCGCCGTCGTCGTGGCTGCCGTCCCCCGCCGCCGCCAGGCCGTCCTGGACCAGGAGTGGGCCCGCCGCTTCCACGAACTCGCCATCCGCGACGAGCTTACCGGCCTCTACAACCGCCGCTACTTCAACGCCGAACTCCAGTCCCAGATCGCGGCCTGCCGGGGCGCGGGCGAGCCGCTCTCTATCGCCCTGGTCGACCTCGACGACTTCAAGAGCATCAACGACACGTTCGGGCACGCCGCCGGCGACATGGCCCTCCGCGTGGCCGCCGAGGCGCTCCTGGCCGCCGCCCCGCCGCGGGCCACCGTGGCGCGGACCGGCGGCGACGAGTTCGCCGTCATCCTCCCCCAGTTCTCCATCGCCCAGGCCGAGCCTGTCGCCGCACGCATGCGCGCGGCGCTTGCGGCCGCGAGCTTCGTCGTCAACGGGGTGACTGCCGTACCTGGCCGGGTCCGGGCCGCTGTCGGGCTTGCCACCATGGGGCCCTCGGCCAACCCCGATCATCTGCTCAACCAGGCCGACACCGCCCTCTACGCGATGAAGCGGGCCCTTCCCCGCGCTTCCTGAGGGACTACCCGCCCTCGCCACCCTCGACCCGGTAGTACGCTTCATACGTCAGGCTCCCGGCCTCGCGCAGGTGCAGCTGCACGAGGCTGCGGAGCACCGCCGCCTTCAGCCGGATCAGTTCGAGGTCGAAGTCCTCGCTGGCGAGTTGGAACTCCGCTTCGCGCTGGATCTCTCTCGCGTGATGCAGCATCTGCTCGTGTTCGCGGGTCATGTGTTCGCTCAGCGGTACCAGGGCCGGCCGGCGTTCCGTCGCATCGTGGAGGATCCCCTCCTCCCCTTCAGCGTGCGCCTGGTGCTGGTTCAGCGCCTCGAAGACCTTGCCCGCGGCGCCGCGTACGTCGCGAACCCAGGCAGCCCCGTCCGCAACCTCCCGGGAAAGGAGATCGCCAAGCGCCTCATTCGCCAGCGTGAGGGCGTTGTAGCCCGGTGCGTTCTCGGCTTTCGGTTGCATGTCGCTTCCTCCGGTATCAGGTGGTGCACCGCCCGCGTCCTCCGGTGCCGCGTGCACACTGCCGATGCCCACTAAGGTCCACGAAGGGGCATCGCTCGCCGGGAAAGACTCTTCGACCGTTTCGTCGATGAGTTCGTCACTGCGGGTATCGCTCGATCCCTGCATCGCGGCATCTCCGCTGGGCGCCGGCAACCTGGCTGGCGTCGTTTCCGGTGCGTCCCTCCCCCGGGTCGCGCCACTCCATCCTACACGCTTCCCGCTGTGCCCCGTCACCAGCGCCCGCCCGCCCCGCTGCTCTATACTCCGCCCCGCATCCACTCCCCCGAGGTCCCCCCAATGTCCGAACTCCTCGCCGCCTGGCACATTGCGGACGGTGTCCGCGCGAAGCGCTTTTCCGCGCGCGAAGTGCTCGATGCCGCCCTCGCCCGTATCGAGCAGAAGAACCCGGCCCTCAACGCCTTTATCGCCGTCTACCCGGATGCAGCCCGCGAACAGGCCGCCGCCGTCGACGCCGCCATCGCCCGCGGCGAAGACCCCGGCCCCCTGGCCGGCGTCCCCATGGGCGTCAAGGACCTCGAACCCGTGAAGGGCATGCTCTTCACCGAGGGCTCTCGCGCCTACGAAGGCCGCATCGCTGGCCACGACGGCGTCTCCGTCTCGCGCCTGAAGGCCGCCGGCGCCGTCATCCTCGGCAAGACCAACACACCGGAGTTCGGCTACAAGGGATACACGGAGAACCAGCTCTGGGGCCCCACACGAAACCCCTGGGACCCCACGAAGACGCCCGGCGGCTCCAGCGGTGGCAGCTCCTCCGCCGT
Organism: Dehalococcoidia bacterium; assembly: GCA_023382755.1. Classification (GTDB taxonomy): domain Bacteria; phylum Chloroflexota; class Dehalococcoidia; order Tepidiformales; family Tepidiformaceae; genus Amarobacter. Next base: position 369 of record JAHDWR010000147.1, on the reverse strand, counting down.
CGCCGCCGGCATGGTCCCGCTGTGCTCGGCCAGCGACGGCGGCGGCTCCATCCGCATCCCCGCCTCGATGACCGGCTGCTACGGCATCAAGCCGACCGCCGGACGGATCCCGCGCGCCCAGGTGCACGCGCCCACCTGGGGCGTCTTCAGCACCCTCGGGCCCATGGCCCGCACCGTCCGCGACTCCGCCCGCTACCTGGATGTGACCGCTGGCCCCCACCCGAACGACCTCGATGCGCTCGATTCCACCGGCCACGCCTTCGAAGCTGCCGTCCTCGGCCCACCCCCCCGCCTCAAGCGCATCGCCTACAGCCCCGACCTCGGCTACGCGATCGTCGACCCCGAGGTTGTGACCGCCACGCGAAACGC
>JAHDWR010000146.1 GCA_023382755.1 Dehalococcoidia bacterium | reverse complement strand
CCTTCGTCTGCTTCCAGTACTCGATCAGGTTGAACGGCCAGTTCTGCGCCACCCGCCCTTTGTCGTTCTTGTACCAGCTGTTCACGTCGCTCACGCCCCACACCCGCAGCAGGTTCGCCCGGTCGATGCGCTCGTTGTACGCGTCGTGCACCTCTTGCCTGCAGTCGAGCGCCCGCTTCCCCTGGTCTAGCAGCAGCTTGATGCAGCCAAGCACGTACCGGACTTCGCACTCCGAGAAGTAGATGATGCTCCCGTTCACCACGATGTTCGTGTTCGGCCCATAGAGCAGGAACAGGTTCGGGAAGTTCGGCACCGTGATGCCCATGTAGGCGCGCGCGTCGCCATTCCACTGTGCGTGCAGGTCGGCCCCACCCCGGCCCTTCACCCGTATCGGCGTCAGGAACTTCGAAGCCTGGAAGCCCGTGCCGTAGATGATCGCGTCGGCCGCGTACTCCGTCCCATCGGCCGCCACCACCCCCGTAGGCGTGATTTCCCGGATGCCGTCGGTCACCAGGTGCACGTTGCCGCGCTTCAGCGTGGCCGCCCAGATGCCGTTGTCGAGCACAAGCCGCTTCGCCGCCGGCGGGTACTTCGGCAGAACTTTCTCCAGCAGGTCCGGCCGGTCGCCGAACTGCATGTGCAGGTACCCCGTGAGCAGCATCCGCAGCTGGTCGTTGGCCGCGCTCACGGCCAGGTCCTTCGGCTCCCAGCTCTCGTCGACGGTCGCCGCGGCGAGCATCCCGTCGGTCGTGTTCCAGAACAGCCAGAACCGGTACCAGTGCACGTAGTGCGGCACGTGCCGGAAGAGCCACTGCAGCCCCCTCGGCACCTCGTCGTGGTACTGCGGCACCGGCACCAGCCATGGCGGCGTCCGCTGGAACACCGTCAGGTCCGCCACCTCCGGCGCTATCGCCGGGATGAACTGGGCCGCGCTCGCCCCCGTCCCGATCACCACCACCCGCTTCCCCTTCAGGTCCACACTGTGATCCCAGCGGGCCGAGTGGAACGACGGGCCACGGAAGGTCTCCATCCCCTTGATCTCCGGCATCTTCGGGCGGTTCAACTGGCCCACGGCGCTGATGACCGCCTGCGCCTCCAGCGTCTCTTCGCCGCCGCCCGCATTGCGGAGGCAGAGCCGCCAACTCCCGTTTGCCTCATCCCAGGCGGCCTCCAGCACCTCGGTGTTGAACCGCACGTGCTCGCGGATCCCGTACTCCCCCGCCACGTCGCGGAAGTAGTCGAGCAACACGTCCTGGGTCGAATAGTGCTTGGGCCAGTCCGTCTTCTGTGCGAACGAGTAGCTGTAGAACGCGTTCGAAACGTCGACCCGCGCGCCCGGGTAGGTGTTCTCCAGCCACGTGCCGCCCACATCGTGGTTCTTTTCCAGGATCACGAACGGCACGCCCGCCTGCTTCAGCCGGATCCCGGCCAGGATACCCGACATCCCCGCCCCGATGATCGCCACGGTGAAGGGCACCGCGGGGTCTTTCCGCCACTGCGGCGCGCGCGGGTCCTCGTCTTCCGGGCCGAGCTCTTCCAGCAATAGCGGCAGGTAGTCGTCCGAGGCCACCGAACCCGTCATCCACGCCGTAATCAACTTGATCGCCTGGTCAAGCGGCGCCGGGTCCGATGTCTCGCCTTCGTCCCGCAGGCGCTTCAACGCCGCGAACGCTATCTCCCGCGCGGCATCCTGTTGTTGCGGGCTCATGCCGCCTTGCGGCACCCCCGGCGCCATGCCGGGCGGGCGCAGCTCCTCCCGCAGGATGGTGAAGTCGCCCGTCGCCTGCGCCAGCGCGGGCAACAGCGCCGGCAGGAACGCATCCTGCAGCGCCGTGCGGATGGCGGAATCGTCCGCCGTGATCGGTTCGGTCGTGCGTGTGAGGGCCATGGTCGTGAACTCCCGTTTATCGGGCAGCGCGCGCTGTCCCGTCGTCCGCGCCAAAGATTACCCGTATTGCCGTCGCATTGCCGCTAACATCCAGAAGAATCGCGAAAGCCGAAAAAACCGGGGAATCCGCCGCTATCCCACGGGACTGATCCTGAGCGCCAGCTCGCCCCGCCCGATGGCCCGCTCCTCCTCCACCGCCATCCCCGCCGCCGCCAGCGCCTTGCGCAGCTCATCCCTGCCCGGCGACTCCTCCTCCGCGGGGTCGATCACCAGCCACGCCACCGCGCCGCCGGATTCCACCATCCAGGCCAGCCGCTGCAGCGTGCCGCCGTCCATGTGCCGCTTCTCCGGCCACCAGACGATCCGGGCGGCGGGCTCGGCGGTCAGCAATGTGCTCGCGAACGACGGCCGCGGCTTCATCGCCCCCGCCTCCGCCAGCACCGAATCCGGCGCCGAGATCACCATGATCGACCCCTCGTCCGTCGTTAGCCCCAGGTCAGTCAACGCTCCCATGGGCCCAGTGTACCGGGAACCACGCCAGCCAGAGTCACTTGCGCCGCAGCTCCAGAAACTCATCTACCGTGAGCCCGGCGCGCTTAATCTGTCTCAGCAACAGCCCAGTGCCCAACTCCCGATGCTGCGGAATGGAAAGGTTCGCCGGGTTCCCGTGTCTGACGAGGACCACGTGACTTCCCACCTGTCCTGCTTTCCGCCACCCCGCCCTCTCAAAGGCTCGCACCGCTTCAGCGCCGGAGATGTTTCCGAGCCGCCCCATCGGCTACACAGCCACGACAATTGGCTCGCGATCACCAGGTTCGAGCGCAGCCACTGCCTTCTGGTCCTCCGCCCACAACCACGCCACGATCGCCTCGCGGATGTTCGCGAGTGCCTCCTGCTCGTCCTTGCCCTGCGTCGCGCAACCCGGCAGCGCGGGGCACTCCGCCACGACCCAGCCGTCCTCGTCTGTTTCAAGCGTCACATGGAACAGCATGGCTTCAGTCTACCAGAACGCAGCCTCGTGCCCGGACAAACTTGTGAGAGCTGCACACCTACCACTCGCCAACTCCGAGCCAGTCAGTCGGCAGGTCTGGGACAGTCCATTCGGCCGGAGGCTTCCACCTCTCCCAACCGTCACAGAACGGTCGCATTCGGCGTAGGGCCTTCTGGCAAACCCGGTCTCCTTCGCGCCGAATCTCTTCGGCCATCTCGCGCGTGAACCACCCCACCGCCGCCGCGTGTTCGAGTTCCTGCAGGTCCTTTAGACGAGCGTCGCCGCAGTCTGGCGTAACAACAACATCGAGGATGTGGTCGCGTGAATGGAACCCGTACGACCGGCGTTCGAATGGTGATTGGAGATCCACGTACCAGCAGAGAAAGTCGCCGCTGGCCGCGTCCCAGAAAGCAGTAACCTCATGCGCCTCGCCCGGGCTAACGATGTGGAGTGCGCGCGTTGAATGCCACGTCTTCGTCGTCCTTGCCGTCAGCCTGTCGACGCGACGGCTATCACCGGCGGGATCGATCATCGTGACGTAGCGCGTGCCCACATCGACGAAGAGGACGGTCACTCGGCCGTGTCGACCACCACGCGCATAGGCGCGGCATGGCGCACGAAGCCATCTCGCACCTCCTTCCACAGCACCACATCGCCCGGCCGGAAGTACTGTGGTCCCAAGTCCTCAGCCCCGCACCGCTACCGGATCAGCTTCCGCCGTTTCGCCGAGTTCGAGCCCTTCCCGGTCGGCGCGCGCTTGCCGCCGCTCCCCAGCGTCCGGATCTGCTCGTCCGATGGCCCGCTCGGCTTCGCCAGAACCGGGGCCGCCGGCTTCGAGGGCCTCGGGCCCGCGCCGTTCCCGTCCCCGTCCGCTCCCGCCGCAGCCGCAGCCGCCTGGGCCTCCTGCGGCACGATCCGCACCTTGAACACCGTCCGCGCGACCTGCTTGCGGATGTTCGCCACCAGCTGCTGGTACATGTCGTGGCCTTCGCGCTTGAACGCCACCAGCGGGTCCACCTGCGCATAGGCCTGCAGCCCGATGCTCTGGCGCAACTCCTCGATCGCCGTCAGGTGCTCCCGCCAGTGCGTGTCGATCGACTCCAGCAGCAGCCAGTGCTCCACCTTCCGCATGTTCTCGGCGCCGACCATCTCTTCGATCTGCTCGTACCGGTCTTCCGCACGGTCGAGCATCTCGTCGGTCAACTCGTCGCCGAGTTCCTGCATCTCAGCGATCGAGGGCACGTCTTCCGGCGGGAAGATCTCGCGCAGCTCGGCTTCCACCAGCTCCAGCGACATCACATCGCTCGTGTTCGCGTTCTGCAGCACACGCTCGACTTCCGGCAGGAGCATCGCATCGACCACGTTGTCCCGCGTGTCGACGCCTTTCAGGATCATGTCCCGCTGCTCGTAGATCTGCTTCCGGTGTTCGTTGATGACGTCGTCGAACTCGACGAGCCGCTTCCGGATGTCGAAGTTGTGGCCCTCCACCTTCGTCTGCGCCTGTTCGATGGCCCGCGTCACCATCCGCGATTCGAGCGGCATGTCCTCGGTCATCCCGAGCTTCTGCATCATCCCTGGCACCCAGTCCGGCGAGAACCGCTTCATGATGTCGTCGCCGAACGAGACGAAGAACCGGCTCGAACCCGGGTCGCCCTGCCGCCCCGCGCGCCCGCGCAGCTGGTTGTCGATGCGCCGCGATTCGTGCCGCTCCGTGCCGATCACGTGGAGGCCGCCCAGGTCCGCAATCCCGGCCCCCAGCTTGATGTCCGTGCCGCGCCCGGCCATGTTCGTCGCGATCGTCACCGCGCCCCGCTGTCCCGCGTCCTTCACGATCAACGCTTCACGTTCGTGCTGCTTCGCGTTTAGCACCTCGTGCCCGATGCCCTTCCGCGTCAGCAGCGTCGAAAGATATTCCGACTTCTCGATCGAGGTCGTGCCCACCAGGACCGGCCGCCCCGCCGTGTTCATCTCCTCGATCTCGTTGACCACCGCGTTGAACTTCGCCCGCTCGTTGATGTAGACGATGTCCGAATGGTCCTGCCGCACCATCGGCCGGTGCGTCGGGATCACGACCACGTCGAGGGAGTAGATCTTCGCGAACTCCTCGGCCTCCGTTTCGGCCGTACCGGTCATGCCCGCGAGCTTCTCGTACAGGCGGAACAGGTTCTGGAACGTGATCGTCGCGTACGTGATCGACTCGCGCTGGACCTGCAGGCCTTCCTTCGCCTCCACCGCCTGGTGGATGCCGTGGCTCCAGCGCCGCCCGGGCATCAGCCGCCCGGTGAACTCGTCGACGATGATGATCTCGCCGTCTTTCACCACGTAGTCGCGGTCGATGCGCTTCAGGTACTCGGCGTCGAGCGCTGCCTCGAGGTGCCGCGCCAACCGCGGGTCGCCTTCGAACAGGTTCGGGATGCCGAGTGCCCGCTCCACCCGCGTGATCCCATCCTCTGTGAGCGCGATGTGCTTCGCCTTGTGGTCGACCTGGTAGTCCGCGTCCTCGCGGAGCCCTTTGAGCGCCTTCGCGAACTTCACATAGGTGGCGCTCGCCTCTTCGGCGTTGCCGCTGATGATGAGCGGCGTCCGCGCCTCATCGATCAGGATGTTGTCCACCTCGTCGATGATCGCGAAGTACAACGGCCGCTGCGCCTTCTCTTCCCACTCCCGCACCATGTTGTCGCGCAGGTAGTCGAACCCAAACTCGTTGTTCGTCCCGTAGGTGATGTCGGCCCGGTAGACGTCCCGGCGCGAACACGGCCGCAGGTCTTCGAGCCCGCCCGTGCCACCCTCCTCGCCCGGTACATATCCCGGCTCGTACATGTACGAAACGCCGTTGTTCTGGATGATTCCGATGCTCATCCCCAGCGACTGGTACACCGGCCCGTACCAAACGGCGTCGCGCCGCGCCAGGTAGTCGTTCACCGTGATGACGTGCACACCCCGGCCCGCCAGCGCGTTCAGGTACACCGGCGGAACAGCGGTGAGCGTCTTGCCCTCACCCGTCCGCATCTCGGCGATCTTCCCCTCGTGGAGCACGATCCCGCCCATGAGCTGCACGTCGTAGGGACGCTCGCCCACTTTCCGGAAGGCCGTTTCGCGCGCCACCGCGAACGCCTCCGGCAGGATGTCGTCCAGGTCCTCGCCGTCCGCCAGCCGCGCCTTGAACTCCGCACTCTTCGCGAACAGCTCCTCGTCGGAAAGCTGCGCGTATTCCTCTGAGTACTCGTTGACTTCGTCAACGATGGTTGAGAGCCGCTTCAGCTCGCGTTCGTTCGAGTCGCCGAGGATGCGGCTGATAAATCCAAGCTTGGCCATAACACTCCCAGTGTAGCCCATAGCCCTGTACAGGGATTGGCAACCTGCCTCTCGTGGCGTGCCTCATGCCCCGGCCAACCGCGCCAGCGCCGTCACCGCGGCTGCCGCCACCACGGCGGCCAGCAGCGGCGCGCGCAGCGCGATGCACACCGCTGCCGCCGCCACGCCCGCCACGCGCGCGTCCACCGTCAGCGCCTGCCCCTCCCCGAACGTGTTCGTCACCACCAGGGCGGCCAGCAAAGCCGGGGCGAGCGCCGCCACCAGCGGGCCCACGCGCTCCGGCAGGTCCCGCCCACCGAGGGCCACCGGCCCCGCGGCCTTCATCGCCGCCGCCGCCGCGCCAACGATGACGACCGCCAGCCATGTGTCGCTCACTGCCGCCTCCACCCCGCGAGGCACGCTAGCGTGGCCGCGATGATGGGGATCCCGGGCCGCGTTACCGGGATCAGGACCGCTGCGATTGCAGCGCCCCCGATGGCCGCGGTCACCGCTGCCCGGCCCCGTATCTGGGGCGCCAGCAGGGCAAGGAACAGCGCCGGGAACGCCGCATCCAGCCCGAGCGCCTCCGGGTCCCCCATCGCGTCCCCGCCCAGCACCCCCAGGGCCGTCCCGGCGACCCACGAGACGTAGATGGCGCTCCCCGCCCCGAGCAGCGCGCCCCGGTCGAATGTCCCATCGCCCCGGTTCGCCACCGCCCACGACTCATCGATGATCAGCTGGCTCTGGAAGAACCGCGAGAGCATGCGCCCCCGCAATACGGGCGCCACCGAGAGCCCGATCGGTACGTACCGCGCCGCCAGCAGGACCGCCGCCGTCACTGCCGCCCCCAGCCCGCCACCGTCCCCCAGGATCGCCACCACCGCAAACTGCGACGCCCCCGTGAACGCCGTCAGCGACATCACGATCGGCGCCACCAGCCCGAACCCATTCGACCGCGCCAGCACCCCGAACGAGATCCCGAACGCCCCGACCGCCACGCACAGCGGCACGGAGACGCGCAAGCCGTACGCGAATCCCTCCCGGGCCGTTCCGATGGATCTGCGCTCTCGCTCGTGGGCCATCCATCCCCGAGTGAACCACACGCCCCGGCCTTCCCGCCAGTTGGTTACGCCGTCGAGATCACCCGTTCCCGGTTGAAGCCCCGGACCGCCGCCCGCCACAACAGCAGGTCCACCAATCCCACCGCCGCCGCGAACACCACCCACGTCACCACCGTCGCCGGGATCGTCCGCGTCACCACCAGGAGGACGGGCAGCATTCCCGGCAGCAACACCAGCCCGCTCAGGTGTTCCGCCACTCGCACGTCCTTCGCCCGCGCCGAAAACGTCATCCCGATGAGCGTCGAGAACAACGCCAGCAACGGCGCCAGCAACACCATCCCCAATGCCCAGGTCCAGTCCAGCGCCGGCCCCCGCACTTCGCCGTGCACCGCGGCCGCCACCACGCCCATGTACGCAATGTAGATGCCGAGCGACATCGCGATGGTGGGGACCACGATCGCCAGCACTTTGCCCACCAGGAACTGCCGGTCGCTCATCGGCAGCGTCAGCAGCGGTTCCAGCGTCCCCTGGTCGCGCTCCCCGATGATCCCATACGCCGCCATCGTCGCCGGCACGATCACCGGCGTCAGGAAGAAGCAGAACATCGCCTGCCCCACCGCCAGGTTCACCCCTCCCGGGGCGCGGTCGATGTCGAAGAACACCAGGTTCAGGATCGGCAGCACCAGGAACGCGATCGGCAGGATCGTCGCCGTCGTCAGGATCATCCGGTGGTGCCGGAACTCCCGCCACTCCTTGCGCATCAGCGCCCGCACCGGCGGCGCCACCGTAATCACACTCATGCCGCTTCCTCCAGGCCTGGCCGGGTGCTTCGCGCCATCAACTCCAGGTACACCCGTTCAAGGTCCCCCGCCTGCCTCACCGAGACTACCTTCGCGCCCGCGTGCACCAGCCGCGCCACCAGGTCCGGCGTGTCCCGGTCCGCGTCCGCCAGCCGGCAGCTCACTCCGCCCCGTCCCCACTGGACCTCGCCCACCCCCGCCACCGACTCCACCGCCCGCCGGACCGGCAGGTCCACGGTTCCATTGAACTCCACTTCGACAACGTTCCCCAGCAGCCGCGACCGCAACTGCCGCGGCGTGCCAAGTTCCAGCAGTTCACCTTCCCGCAGGATGGCCACCCGGTCGCAGAGCCGCTCCGCTTCGGCCAGCCGGTGGGTGTTCATCAGCACCGTCGCGCCATCGCGCACCAGGTCGCGGATCATCCCCTCCATCGCCACCGCCGCCGAGGGGTCGAGCCCCGACGATGGCTCGTCCAGCAGCAGCACCGGCGGCCGATGCACGATCGCCCGCGCGAGCGCTACGCGCTGCTTCAGCCCCTTCGAAAGCTGCCCCACGCGCTCGCGGCGCCTGTCCCCCAACCCGACGAATTCGAGCGCCGACGCGACCGCCCGTTCCACATCCGGCAGCTCGTGCGCCTCCGCCCAGAACCGAAGGTTGTCGTCGATCGACAGCCGCTCGTACAGGCTCGGCTTCTCCGGCATCACGCCGATGCTCCGCCGTACCTGTGTCGCGTCATCCACCACGTCCCACGAAAGCACCGCACCCGTGCCCCGGCTCGGGCGGATCAGCGTCGCCAGCACCCGCAGCGTCGTCGTCTTGCCCGAACCGTTCGGTCCCAGCAGCCCGAACACTTCCCCCCGCTCAATCCTCAAGTCCAGGGGCTGCAGCGCGACCCGCTCTCCGAAATTCCGTCCCGCTCCGCGGAGTTCGATCGCCGGCCCGGCAGCTCGTTCATGCACATCCGGAGAATCGGCAGGACGCGGCCTCCTCGCCAGCGGTCAGGCGACCGGTTTGGTCACGGTCAGGGTAAGGAACCGCCGCTACGGTTTCGCCCCGGCTTCGAGTTCCTTGCGCACGGCGTCCAGGATTTCCTCGCCGGCGGCCAGCGCGTCGGCCGACTGCTGCCCGATGGCCGGGTCCAACTTCGCGATCGCTTCCTTCAGGAGGTTCGCCCCGCTGGTGAGGCCGTCCACCGCCTCCGTAATCTTCCCGGTGAGCGCTTGCGGCGCCCCCGCCGGCGCTGCCAGCGCCCGGAGTGCCGCGCCCTTCGCGATCACCACATCGGCGCTGGCGGTCAGCAGCCCCGGCACCTTCGGGTCGGCCTGGTTCTGCTGCGCCGC
>JAHDWR010000145.1 GCA_023382755.1 Dehalococcoidia bacterium | reverse complement strand
GGGCGGGAAGCAACCGCCCAGGGTGGTCGTCTTCGACCTCGCCGAGCCGGGGGTGCGCGGCTCGGTCCGCCGCCGGAGCGATGCTGAGGCCGTCTCCCGGGAGGCCCTCTCCGCCCCTGAACCGGTCTCCTGGACGTCGTTCGATGGCGAGCAGGCGCACGGCCTCTACTATCCCCCCGCGAGTGAACGGTTCGAGGGCACCGGTGCACCGCCGCTCATCGTCCTCGTCCATGGCGGCCCTACCAGCCAGGTCATCGCGGGATGGGCGCCAAACGCGCAGTTCTTCGCCACCCGCGGCTATGCGGTCCTGATGCCGAACTACCGCGGCAGCACGGGCTACGGCCGCGAGTACATGCTGAAGCTCCGCGAAAGCTGGGGCATCTACGACGTCCAGGATGCGAAGTTCGGGGCCGAGGACCTCGCCCGGCGCGGTCTCGCCGACCCCTCGCGCCTCGTCATCATGGGCGGCAGCGCCGGCGGCTTCACCGTGCTCCAGTCGCTCGTCGAGATTCCTGGCTTCTACAAGGCGGCCATCTGCATGTTCGGCGTGGCCAACCAGTTCACCCTCGCCGCCGACACCCACAAGTTCGAAGCGCGCTACCTCGATTCGATGCTCGGGCCTCTGCCCGAAGCGGCGGCGGTCTACCGCGAACGGTCGCCCATCTTTCACGCCGGGAAAATCACGGACCCCATCGCGGTGTTCCAGGGCGAGATTGACAGGGTGGTGCCTCGCGAACAGAGCGACAGCATCGTTGCATCGCTGAAGGCGCGCGGCGTCCCCCACGAATACCACGTGTACGAAGGCGAAGGCCACGGCTGGCGGAAGAGCGAGACGATTGACGCCTTCTTGAAGGCGGTCGAGGCGTTCCTGCGGACGCACGTCCTGTTCGCGTAAAGGCGGGGAGGGGCGTCCAGCGCGAAAGGCCCAGACCTATCCCCGGTACAGCCGCCCCCAGAGTTCCCGTTCCTCCCGGCGCGGGTCGGTCACCAGCGCGCTGTCGTTGTGGATGAGCATCGTCTTGCGTTCCGAGGCCGTGTATGGCTCCCAGTGGGGCAGCTCGCCGCAGTTCGGGTCCCCCGTCCGCGCAAACGCCGCCCACGTGGCGCTCACCTTCGCCGCCAGCGCGAACGCCTCCGGCGTCGACCGGGTAAACGACGACCACATCCCCAGGGAAACGTTGTCGAACACAAACGGGATTTCCAGCGCGTGCGGCGTCTTCAGTGTCCCCCATCGTGCGGGCGATTCCCACTCGAAGACATAGTGGTAGGCCGGCGCGCCTCCTAGTGCCGACTTCCGTTCTGCGATCCGGATCGAATCGATCGGATAACGCAGGAATCCGGTGTGGATCGCGATGTACAGGTCCGATGGCGTCGCGTCCGGGTAAAGGCGCCGCATCTCCGCGATCGTGCTCCCCGCCTGTTCGCCCAGGAGCCGCCCGGCCCGCTTTTCCAGGCCCGCCTCGTCAAGCTCGAACGCCCCCTTGTCGCCGGCCAGGAACAGCGTCGCCTCGGTACGGTTGTACCCCACCATCACGGGGACATCCGCCGAGATTCCCGGCGCTTCCGGGCTGAACGGGTGTGCCGGGATGACCGTGCCATCCACAACCGGCCGGAAACCGCCGCGCGCGTTCGAAGAGGGCATCTTCGCCATCGCCGCGGATTGGGCGGCCATGATCGCTTCGAGCGGCAGCTGCTGCACTGCTTCCAGGTTTCCCGCCGCTACGCCCAGCTCCTTCAGCACCGCCTGGGCCAGCTCTGTCGCATACGCTGGCTCGTTCACGCGGAGTTCCGGGCCACTCTGGATGATCGCCCGGTGAAAGAGGCCCCGGGCCGCCGGCATCCTCAGGAGCACCGCAGTCTTGCGTCCCCCGCCGGATTCCCCGAACACCGTCACGTTGCCCGCATCGCCCCCGAAGGCCTCGATGTTGTCCCGCACCCACTCCAGCGCTGCCACGATATCCAGCATCCCCGCGTTGCCTGACCCGGCGAACCGCTCGCCACCCAACTCCTCCAGGTGCAGGAACCCGAGCCCATTCAGGCGATGGTTGATCGTCACTACGACAACATCGCCTCGCCGGGCAAGGTTCGTACCTTCGTAGGCCGCGCCTCCCGAACCGGTGATGTAGCCCCCGCCGTGGCACCAGAACATCACCGGCCGCTTCTGCCCATCTCCGGCACCCGGCGTGAACACGTTCAGCACCAGGCAATCCTCACCTTCGGCGCCCCGAGCATCGTCGACCGGGTTGGCGGCCGCCGCACCATTACGCACGAGCTGGGGCGCGATCGGCCCATAGGACCGAGCCTCGCGGACACCGCTCCACGGCTCGACTTTCCGTGGTGGCAGGAAGCGGTTCGGTCCACCCGTGGGCGCTCCGTACGGAATGCCTTTGAAGGCGTGGATATCGCCAGCCAGCGTCTCTCCCCGGATCGCGCCCGTAGTGGTCATCACCGTAATCGTCGGGTTCTCGGCCGAAGTCATCTGTTCAGTCCTGTCGTTGTCGTGCGGAGGATGCTAGCAGCCGGGCCGGGCATCATCATCCCCGCCACCGGCTTCCCGTTCGGGCCGCGCCCCATCGACATCCACCCCCGGCCCGCCCACAATCCTTCCATGCAGATGCAGGACTGCCTCTTTTGCCGCATGAACCGCGGCGAGATCCCCGTCGAGAAGATCGCCCAGAACGAGCACGCGTTCGCTATCCGCGATATCAACCCCCGCGCGCCGACCCACTGCCTCGTTATCCCGAAGGTGCACGTCGATAACGCCCGCGAGTTCGAATGGAACCACGCCGAGCTGCTCGCCGGACTGTTCTTGCTCGCCAAGGATGTGGCCCGCCTCGAGGGGGTCTGGGAAAGTGGCTACCGGCTCGCCTTCAACGTCGGCGATGCGGCGGGCATGACCGTCCACCACCTCCACCTCCACCTGCTGGGCGGCCGCATGCTCGGCCCCGAAGGCTAATGCAACAGCTCGCAGCCCAGATCGCGGCCGTCCGCGCGGAGCTGGAAGCCCGCCCCGAGGGCCTCGTCCGGCACGTCGAACGGGTGCTGGTCGAGGCCCTGGACCTTGCCGCCCGCTGGGACCTGGACCCCGCGCGCGTCGAGCTCGCCACCTGGGGCCACGATCTCTTCCGCTCGTTCCCGCCGGATGAGCAGCTGCGCCTCGCGATGGAAGCGGGACTCCCCGTCGTCGAGGCCGACCGCGCCGAGCCGGTCCTGCTCCACGGACCGATCGCGGCCGCTGTCCTCCGCGATCGGTTCGGCGTCCTCGACGACGAGGCGCTCAGCGCGGTGCGCGACCACACCATCGGGGGGCGCCACATGCCGATGATCGCCAAGGTCATCCTCCTCGCCGACAAGTTCGAAGAGCGCAAGCGCAGGCGGACGCCGGTGATGCGCGAGGTCCGCCGCCTCGCCTGGCGCGACCTGGACCTGGCGCTGCTGTGCTGGGCCGACTGGAAGTGGGTGGACGAGCGCGAGCACGGCTGGCTGACGCACCCGGACCACTGGGGCGCGCGCACCGAGTGGGTCGAAGAGCACCACCGGGAAGCTGGACTGCCTGGCCGGACCGCCGGCTTCGACCTGGCTACGGGATAGTCAGCTCATCGCCGACATTCAGGCGCGTGCAGTCGTCCTCGGTCAGGTCGTTCGCGTCCAACAGCTCTTGCAGGGTGATGTCGTTGGCCTCGGCGATGGCGAAGCAGCTATCGCCCTCCTGCACGGTGTAGGTGGTGCCCGAGCCGCTGGTTGCCCCCGGCGAAGGCGTCCCGCTGGCCGGGGTCCGCGTGCCGTTCGCAGGCGTCCCGGGCGTCCGGGTGTCGGGAGTCTGGGTGGTGGGAGTCGTGGGCGTGGTGGGAGTCGTATCTCCGCCGCCTGCCTGGGCCGTGCGGGTGCGGTTCAGGGCGTCGCGCGTGGCGACGGCGTCCGCGGGAGCCTGGCTATCGCCACCACCGTCGCCGACCATCTGCTGGATGGCGAAGGCAAGCACGATGACGACGACCGCGAGCGCGAACAGGCCGATGGTGGCCACCGGCATGCTGACGCCGCCGGCGCGCGGCCGGGGACCGAGCGTCCCGGCGTTGGGCTGGCGCCTCTGCGGGCGTGGAGCCCCGCCCCCGGCCGCAGCGCCCGCGGGTGCCCGCCCGCCGCCAAAGGGCTGGCGTGCACCGGGCTTGGGGCCGCGGACGGTCGGAGGTTCGGGAGGAGGCATGGCGGCCTGGGAGCGCGGGGCGCGTTGCTCAGCTCCGGGCACGCCCTCGCCCAGGTAGACCGGACAGGTCACGTGGTTGGCGCCCAGGCAATAGCTCTCCTGGTGCGGCGCAGCGATGCGCGTGGGGTTGGCGAGCCGATAACAGCGATGTGCCTCAGTGGCGTAAGTCGCGTGCGAATCGGCGTCGTCCGCCAGCCCGAGATATGGGCATACCGCCGAGAATTCTTCCTGCGTCACACGCACTCCTGTCCCAGGAGATTCTCCACCACCGCTCGTAATGGTAACAGGGGATCCAGAACAGGGAACCTGATGGCCGAACTTTCGTCGTCCGCACGCTCGCGGGGCTCGGGTTTGGGGGTGGGGGCGCCGCTTGCGCGGACGCCCCCGTGCGACGGGGAGGACAATGTCGCCTGGCGTCCTTTGGTCAGGAGGCCGCCTACACCAAGTAACGGTTGGGCCGGGCACCCATCGCAGGGCAGGGCCGCGGACGGTTGAGTAGCGGTTTGGGGAACTCCGGTGTGGGGCCCTTGCCGCAGTGTCATACGGGGCCGCCCCGAAGGCGTGCGGCCACGTCTCCGTTGGGCACCACCACCACCTGTTCGAGTTCCAGCCAGCGCGCCATCACCTTCAATTCCCGGCTGAGTGCCGCCGCGACTTTGCGCGCATTGCGCCCCGGCTCGGCGAATGCGCCCTGTACCACGAGCGCCCGCGCCTTGCGGTCGGCCTTCAGGTCAACCCGGCCCGCCAGTTCGCCCTCGCACAGGAACGGGAGGACGTAGTAGCCATGCACCCGCCGGGCGGCTGGCGTGTAGATCTCGATACGGTAGGCGAACCCGAACAGCCGCTCGGTCCGCTTGCGGTTCCAGACAACCGGGTCGAACGGGCTCAGGAGTGCCGTCGCTGCGGCCGGGGCGCCGATGGCGGCGGCCCCGCGCAAAAGGAACCCCGGCTCGGGCCAGCCCTCTACTCGCACCTGCTCCAGGCCGCCCGCATCCGCGAGTTCGCGCGCGTGGCGGCGTGCCGCGGCGACGGGTATGCGGTAGTAGTCGGCGAGGTCGGCGGCCGTGGCGACGCCCATGGCCCCCGCCGCGAGGCGCACCATCTCGCGGTGGGCATCCACCTCCGCGAGTCCCGGCCGTTCGAGCACTTCCGCCTCGAAGACACGCTCGGGGAGGTCGTACACGCGCGCGAAATTTCGCCGCTCCCGGACCGCCAGCCTGCCGTGGGCGAAGTTCCACTCGAGGCCCATCTTGGCATCGCTCCACTGCCACCAGCCCTTTGCGCGGACATCGGACTGCAGGTCGGAGACGGTCAATGGGCCCCGCTCCCGCACCTCGTCGAGCACACGTTCGAACGCGGCGCGGCGCTCCGGGTCCAGCGCCCGCCACCAGCGGTTCCCGGCCTCCATGCGGTGGCGGAAGAGCGGGTAGTGCTCGGTGGGGATGAACGAGGCTGCGTGGCCCCACTGCTCGAACAGGGCCCGGTCCCGGTAGGCCAGTTCGTCGAGCCAGGACTGCCGGTAGGGCCCCAGCCGCGAAAAGAAAGGGAGGTAGTGGGCCCTGGCGAGGACGTTGACCGAGTCGATTTGGATGAGTCGCAGGATGCCGGCAACGCTTCGGAGGTCGTCGCGGGTGGCCCGCCTCGGGCGTGGGGTGCCGAAACCCTGGGCCCTGAGGGCGATGAGCCGGGCCTCGGTGGCGGAAAGTTCGCGCATCGTGCGGGGCACTCTACCGGCACGAAGGGCCGATGTGCGATACCTTGGAGCAAGGCGGATCCGGGGAAGCTGGAATGCGTCATAACCGGCGTTTTCCCATGCCCCGGCGAAGTTGACAGCACCTTGGGCTGTGCTACCCTTCTAGTTCGGCGCGTATTGACTGGCGGACTGTGTGAGTTTGCCCAGGTCGCGAAGCTGAGTGCTTGAAGACGGCCTCGAGAGAGCCAAGAACGCTCGGGGCGCTGTTCACGAACAGGCTTTTCGGCCTGTTTTCGTGCCCAGAATCCGAAGGCCACTGGCCCGGCACCCGCGTCCCTCACTTGTGAGTGGCGCACGAAACCGCTGAATAGCAGGGGAAGCAGTAATGCCGACCATCAACCAGCTCGTCCGCAAGGGACGCTCTCCGAAGAACAAGAAGTCGGGTGCTCCTGCCCTGCTCTTTAGCTTCAACTCGCACACCGGCCGGCTGAGCAAGGCCAGCGCGAAGGGCAACCCCCAGAAGCGCGGCGTGTGCACGCAGGTGCGCACCCAGACGCCGAAGAAGCCGAACTCGGCCCTCCGCAAGGTGGCCCGCGTCCGCCTTGTGAACGGCATCGAAGTCACCGCCTATATCCCCGGCGAAGGCCACAGCCTCCAGGAACACTCCGTCGTGCTCGTCCGCGGCGGCCGTGTGAAGGACCTTCCGGGTGTCCGCTACCACATCGTCCGCGGTGCCCTCGACGCTACCGGCGTGAACAACCGGAAGCAGGGGCGCAGCAAGTACGGCACTCGCAAGAATGCCCAGGCCGCTGGCCGCAAGAAATAGGCCACACCATTCGATACCCGGAGTCCTGAGCCATGGCCCGACGCAACCGACCCGAACGGCGCCCGACGCCGCCCGACGCGCGCTACAGCAACCCCACCGTCCAGGTCCTCATCAATAAGGTGATGACCCGTGGGAAGAAGAGCACTGCCGAGCGCGTTGTCTATGGCGCTTTCAGCCGCATCCAGGACCAGACCGGGCGCGACCCGCTGGATGTCTTCCAGCAGGCCGTCCGCCAGACCACGCCGGTGCTCGAAGTGAAGCCCCGGCGCGTGGGCGGCGCCACCTACCAGGTCCCGGTGGAGATCCGCCCGGACCGGCGCCTCGCGCTTTCCATGCGCTGGTTGCTGAACGCGGCCCGCAGCCGCAATGGCCGCTCGATGAGTGAAAAGCTGGCCAGCGAGCTGCTCGATGCCGCCAACGGCACCGGCGCAGCCATCAAGCGCAAAGACGACACGCACCGTATGGCCGAGGCGAACCGCGCCTTCGTCCATTACCGCTGGTAAGCGAAAGCTGCAGGAGATCCATGCCCCGTACTGCTGAAATCGAACGCATCCGGAACATCGGGATCATTGCCCACATCGACGCGGGCAAGACCACCGTGTCCGAACGCGTCCTGTTTTACACCGGGAGGACCTACAAGATCGGCGAGACCCACGAGGGTGCCGCCGTCATGGACTGGATGGAGCAGGAGCGCGAGCGCGGCATCACCATCACCTCCGCCGCGACATCCTGCGAGTGGAACGACCACCACTTCAACCTCATCGATACCCCCGGCCACGTCGACTTCACCGCCGAGGTCGAACGCAGTCTCCGCGTCCTCGATGGCGGCGTCGTCGTCTTCGATGCCGTCGCGGGCGTTGAGCCGCAGTCCGAAACGGTCTGGCGCCAGGCCGACCGCTACGGCGTCCCCCGCATCGCCTTCGTGAACAAGATGGACCGGACCGGCGCGGACTTCTGGCGCACCGTCGACATGATGGTGGAGCGCCTCGGCGCCAACCCGGTGCCGCTCCAGATCCCGGTCGGCGCCGAAGCCGAGTTCGATGGCTGCATCGACCTCATCGAGCAGTGCTGGTGGTGGTTCGGCGGCGAAAAAGGCGACAAGCCGGAACGCCGGGAAATCCCCGAGCATTTGGTCCAGGCGACCCTCGAAGCGCGCGAAAAGCTCATCGAGGGGATCGGCAATGTCGATGACCAGATCGCCATCAGCTACCTCGAGGGCCACGAAATTGGCGCCCACGAGCTGAAGACGGCCATCCGCCGCGCCACGCTGGCGAACCTCGCCCACCCGGTCCTCTGCGGCTCCGCGCTGAAGAACAAGGGCGTCCAGCTGATGCTCGATGCCGTGGTCGACTACCTGCCCAGCCCGGCCGATGTCCCACCGGTCAAGGGTGTCGACCCCAAGCACGGCGGCGAAGTCGAACGCCCCCCGGCCGACGAGGCTCCCTTGAGCGCGATCGCCTTCAAGATCGTCACGGACCCGTATGTTGGCCGGCTCGCCTACATCCGCGTTTACAGCGGCGTACTCAAGGCCGGCGAATCGCTCTACAACTCCACCAAGGACGAGCGTGAGCGCATCGGCCGCCTGCTCCTGATGCACGCGAACCAGCGCGAAGAGATCCAGGAGATGGGCGCGGGCGGCATCGCGGCCGCCGTCGGCCTGAAGCAGACATTCACGGGCGACACGCTCTGCTCGCAGGAACACCCGATCATCCTCGAAAACATCATCTTCCCCGAGCCCGTCATCCGCGTGGCGCTCGAACCCAAGAGCAAGGAAGACCAGGACAAGCTCGCCACCTCGCTCGCGAAGATGTCCGAAGAGGACCCGACCTTCCACTGGACCTTCGACGAGGAAGCCGGCCAGACGCTCATCTCCGGGATGGGCGAACTCCACCTGGAAGTCATCGTCGACCGCATGAAGCGGGAGCACAAAGTGGAAGCCAACGTGGGGCGCCCCCAGGTGTCCTACCGCGAAGCGATCACGAAGCCGGCGAAGGCCGAGGGCCGCTTCGTCCGCCAGTCCGGCGGCCGCGGCCAGTACGGCGTTGTTGAGCTCGAGGTTGAGCCACTGGAGCGCGGCCAGGGCTTCGTGTTCGAAAACAAGATCGTCGGCGGCTCCGTGCCCAAGGAGTACATCCCGGCCGTTGGCCAGGGCGCGAAAGAGGCGCTCCAGGGCGGCATCCTCGCCGGGTACCCCGTGCTCGATGTCAAAGTGAGCCTCGTCGATGGCTCGTACCACCCTGTGGACTCGTCAGAAATGGCGTTCAAGAATGCCGGTTCGATCGGTGTGAAGGAAGCCGCCCGCAGGGCGGGCATCGTCATCCTCGAACCAATCATGAAGGTCGAAGTCCGTTGCCCGGAGGACTACTTCGGGTCGGTCGTCGGCGACATCAACTCGCGCCGCGGGATGATCATGGGGAGCGATTCCATGGGCAAGACCCAGATCGTCCACGCCATGGTCCCGCTGGCCGAAACGTTCGGCTACTCCACCGAGCTCCGCTCCCTCACCCAGGGCCGCGCGAGCTACAGCATGGAGTTCGACCACTACGAAGAAGTTCCCAAAAACGTCGCTGCCACGCTCACCAAGCAGGCAGCGGTCTAACCCACCACCTACACGGCTCCACCGAGAAAGGAACCACCAATGGCGAAGGCGAAATTTGAGAGGACAAAACCGCACGTAAACGTCGGG
>JAHDWR010000144.1:2289-9447 GCA_023382755.1 Dehalococcoidia bacterium | reverse complement strand
ATCGGTCACCGCCATCTCGTCGAACTTCTCCAGCTCGGCCAGCGAGTCGAACTCCGCGACGATCGAGACGCCGCTCGTGTGCCCCGTCATGGCCGACCAGACGCTCGTGTGTGCGTCGATGCCCCGTTGCTTCTGGTAGTCGAGCGCCTGGGAGACCGAAAGCACGAACTCACGATGATGGCCCGGCTGGACCTCGCCAGTGAGGACGCGCATGTACTTGCGCGGCGCCGTCGCATCCTCGGAGGTCATCAGCCCTTCCGAATGATAGGCGAGCCGGTGGATGGAAACCTTGGAGTCCTCGTAGACCATGTGCGTGCGGACGGCACGGCGGACAACAGCGAAGCGCGAGTCCTCGGTCGCCAGGTCGGTCCACTTCTCCAGGTCGTCGAGTGTGTTGAAGTCCGCGGCGATGACGACACCGTTGTTCTGTCCGGTCATCGATCCCCAGATGGCGGTCCGCGCGCGGATGCCCCGCCCCAGCTGGAAGTCATTGGCTTCGCGCATGGCGGCCAGGAAGTCCCTGGTCTTTCCCTGGCCAACAACGCCAGCGAGGATTCGTCGGTACATCGGCAACTCCCGCGCCGTCCGGGTTCAACGGTCCCGGGCGCGGCGCTAGTCTAGCAGAAGCCGCCCCTCCAGCCCCGGCCGGCGGCCGTATAATCCCGGCCATGTCGCTGTACGTCGCCTACTTCCACTTCAAACCCGGCACGAACGTGCTCCAGGGTCTCGCGGCTTTTGAACGGCGCAAGACGTTCGAGCACCCGGGCCACGCGACCGTCCTCGGCGAGTACTGGGTCAACGCCCCCGAAGGCATGCCCCAGGTCATCCTCGCTTGGGAGGCGGATGACGAAGGGCCTGGCGACTACTACGAAGCCGCCTGGGGCGACCTCTTCGACATCACCATCTCACTGGCGACCAAGCCAGTCAGCGAGATTCCGGACACACTTCCGGAGAACCTGAAGGACCGGATATAGCGACGGATGGCCGGGCAGCAGCAGGGGCCGGACCTTGGGCGCAGGATCATCGTGCTGGGGCCGAGTTGCTCCGGGAAGACCACGCTCGCCGCGGAGATCGCCCGCCGCACCGGTGCCCCGTTCGTCGAACTCGATGCGCTCTTCTGGAAGCCCGGCTGGACCACGCCCCCCGACGATGAGTTTCGGGAGAAGCTCATCGAATCGCACGCGGGCGACGCCTGGGTGAGCGCCGGGAACTACCTGCGGCACACCCGGGGCGTCACCTGGCCGCGGGCCGACACCATCATCTGGCTCGACTTCCCGCTTCACATCACCACGCGGCGCGTGCTCGCCCGGTCATGGCGGCGCTGGCGAAGCAGGGAGCTGCTCTGGGGCACCAACCGGGAGCGGTTCTGGGCCCAGTTCAAGCTCTGGAGCCCGAACGACTCGCTCATCGCCTACAACGCGTTCCAGCACCGGAAACACCGGGCCACCTTCGAGCAGGCGATGCACGAGGCGAAAGCCGCGGGAAAACGCTTCCTGCGGCTCCGGTCACAGCGGTCCGTGGAGCGGCTGCTCCAACGGCTGGGCACTGAGCGCCCGGCCGATGAGGCCCCTACCGCCCCCTGAACTGCGGTTCGCGGCGCTCCGCGAAGGCCGAAAGCCCTTCCTTGAAGTCCTCGCTCTGGAAGAGCGGCAGCAGCTGCAGGAAGATGTGGTCGACTGCCGCCTCGAACGTTTCGTCCTGCCCGAGTCGCATCATGCGCTTGGTGGATTGGACGCTGAGGGGCGCGTTGTTGGCGATCTGGGTGGCCCACTTCTGTGCTTCGGTCATCAGCTCATCGTGCGGGACGACCTTATTCACGAGCCCGAGTTCAAGCGACCGGCTGGCATCGAGGACGTCACCGAGGAAAGCCACTTCTGCCGCCTTCGCCCACCCCAGCAGCCGCGGCAGGTACCAGCAGCCGCCGCTTTCCGGCAGCACCCCGCGCTTCGCGAAGACGGCGCCGAGCTTCGCATTCTCGCTGGCGATGCGGATATCGCACCCAAGGGCAAGGTCCATGCCGTAGCCCGCGGCGGCGCCGTTAAGGGCGCAGACGATCGGCTTGTCCATCCGGTTGATGACAATCGGGGGCGAGTTGTGCAGGTCGAACAGCTGGTAGCCTGCTCGCCCCGGCTGGATCGCCCCATCGCCCCCGGCCGTCTGGTCCTTCAGGTCGAGTCCGCTACAGAAACCGCGGCCGGCGCCCGTGAGGATGACCACGCGGACATCGCGGTCGATGTTGGCCGCCTGGAGCGTCGATGAGAGTGCGTTCAGCATCGGCCCGCTGATTGCGTTCAGGCGGTCGGGCCGGTTCAGGGTGATCGTCAGGATGTGGTCGGCGTGCTCGACCAGCAGTTCCTCGGTGGGCGATGCGGGTACCAATGCGTTCCTCCAGGATCCGTTTCAGGACATCGCCCGGAGTGTTGCATCATGAGACTCACCCGGCAACCGCGGGTTACCGCAGCAGGAACTCCCTCAGCGTCAGCCCGCTCGAATGGACATCGGCGGCGACATCCTTGCCGACGTACCGGACGTGCCACGGTTCATACGCGTAACCGGTGACGTCTTCCTTGCCCTCGGGGTAGCTGATGATGAACCCGTACTTCCACGAGTTCTCCGCCAGCCAATCGGCTTCGGCCGTGCCGATGAAGTCTTCGAGGAACTGTCCCCGAGCGCCAACATCGGCGGTTGTGCCGAGCTGGTGCTCGCTGTGGCCGGGGCGGGCGCTGGTCCGGTCGGCCTGTTCCTTGCCGTAGGTTTGCACCCAGTAGTTGTAGGTATCGGCCTGCGTCTGGTAGCTCCGGAACGAGCTGTTGACCTGCAGGATGAATCCATCCGCGCGGGCCGCGTCGAACATCTCGTTCAGTGCCGCCAGGGCCTCGGCGCGCAGGAACTGCGAGCCCTGCGCCGAAATCCCGCCGGGCAGTGCCTCAAGGTCGGTCGGCGCGCAGTCCGCGGGCAGGCGGTGCTGCTTGTCGAGCGGCGCCAGGATGTCGTTGCAGGCAACGACGATGCTGCCGTCCGGCCCGGGTTCGTTGGTCGGCGTCCGTGTGGGGTCGCCGGCGCCGGGAGAGTTCGTCTCGGACGCCCCGGGTGTTGCCGTGTCGGCGCTCGGCGTGTCGGTTGGTGTTACCCCTGCTCCGCCATTGCCGTCACCAGAACTCCCCAGGGTGTCGGCCGCGACAATGACGAGCACGATGAAGCTCCCCGCAACAGCCAGGATCGCGCCGGTGAAGATGGTCTGCCATGAGCCCCGCTTCTCTTGCCCGCCGACAGTGGATCGTTGCGCTTGCCGGGGACGAGACTTGGCCATCCGACCCACCTTACCGCTCATCGCCGTTCCGGCCCATCGGCGCGCGGTTCAGTCCGGGGAAACCCGGGGGTCGTTCGCAACGTCATCGAGGAACGCCCGCAGCAGGGCATTGGTGATGGCCGGCTGTTCGAGCTGGAAGAAGTGCCCCGTGCCCGGGACCGGCTCCTGGCGGACGAACATCGTCTGGTCGCGCAGCCACGCCGGGTCGCCCAGCGGTGCACCCGACCAGATCGCCATGAAAGGCTTCCTGTCGGCCAGCCGGACGAGTTCGCCAAACCGCGCGGCCACCTCGGGGAAGCCATCCAGCATGCCTGCGGCCACGTCGGGCGGGCACGACATCAGCACCTCTCCATACGCGCGGACATCTGGCGGCGTGTCTTCGGCCCAGAAGCGCTCCACCATCCGCGCGGCGGGCTCCATCGTCCCGGCCTCGCGAATGCGCTCGGGAAGGCCTGGCCCGCGGGTCTCGGCCATCGCCCGAGAGACGGGCGAATCGCCTATGACCGTCCCCAGCACCAGGTCCGGGTGGCGTTCGTTCAAGACAAGCGCAACCACGCCACCCAGGCTGTGGCCGACGACCACGGCAGGCCCGAGGCCAAGTTCCGAAATGAGCGCCGCGACGTCATCCGCGGCCGTCACCACGTCGAACGGCGGGAGCGCCGCCGAAGTACCCCGGCCGCGAAGGTCGACGTTGATGCAGCGGTGGTCGCGGCCCAGATCGGCAACCTGTGGCGCCCACGCCTGCCGATCGCAGGCGAAGCCGTGGACGAATACGAACGCCGGGCCTCCCGTGCCCGTATCGTCGAACGAGAGCGTGGCCCCGTTGACCGTCAGTTCCGCCAACGCATCACCCTGTGGTGCCTGCGGGGCTTCCGGCGCGCCATGCGCCCGGCGAGCCGCATAGCGGTACCACCCGCATGCCGCCCCCTCGCCAGCGCGGATGTGCCACGCTGCTTCACAGCCTTCGTATCGACATGGTGAGCCGCTTCGCGGAGGACCTCCGGCGCATGGCGCGATCCCTCCGAAAGCACGGCCAGAGCCTCCTGGGCCGCATGGCGCGCGCGCTCCAGGTCGACCTCGTTCAGAGACTTCCGGGCGCGGCGCGTGCCCGTGGCGCCGACCGTCCCCAGGCGCGCAACCACTTCCGCGGCCCGTTCGCGCGCATGCTCGACATCAACCGCGTGGAGCGATGGGAGGTGGACGGCCCCGGCCGGGACGCGCCTCCGGAGGTTCTGCTTCTGCTTGCGCTTGCTGGCCGTGCGCTGCACCAGGTAACCCGCGCCTGCCAGCACCATCATCGCGCCGACCCCCGCGATGACCAGGGTGGTCAGGCTCGGGCCTCGCCGGCGCGCGGCGGAGTGCTCTTCCACCAGCTGTTCGAGCGCCGGACCGTCCGGGACGGGCTCGAACTGGCCGGTCTCGACATCCGCCAGGAATTCCCGGACCGCTTCCGTGAAGGCGTCCGGGTTATCGCCGGGGACACTGTGGCCCGCACCGGGCACGATAACGAGCCGCGCCCGCCGGATCTCCTGCGCGCATCGCTCCGCGACTTCCGGGGTGAGCACATCGCTTTCCCCTCCGCGCACTAGCAGCGTGGGGACGTTGATGTTCCGAAAGAGCTGCCACGACTCGTCGTTGCTGAGCGAGCCGCCGATCTTCAACCCGCTATCCGCCTGGCGGAAGCGCTTGTCGAACTTCCAGGTCCACTTCCCGCCCTCGGTCGGCTTCAGGCGGTGACGCATGCGTTCGCGAATGTTTTCGAGGGTGCGCCGCTGGTTGAAGCGGTGGGCCATCTCCACGAATTCCTCGAACTCCAGCTCGTCGGGCCCGCGCGTAAACCGCACGATGTTGTCGACCCCTTCTCTTGCCGACTCGGGGCCCACATCCACCAGCACCAGGGCGCGGACATGCTGCGGGTGTGCGTTCGTGTACGAGACCGCGTTGAGCCCGCCCATGCTGTGCCCAATGAGGATAAACCGGTCGAGCCCGAGGGCTTTGCGGAACCCCTCGAGGTCGGCCACGAAGGCATCGCGGGAATAATCGCCGTCGTCCGCCCAGTCGCTGTCGCCGTGGCCACGCTGGTCGAGCGCGAGCAACCGGTAGCGGTCCTGCGTGCGTTCGGCGAATTCGTCGAACATGTGGCCCGAAACGCCGAACCCGTGGAGCATCACAATCGGCGGTGCCGAAGGGCTGCCCCATTCCTGGTAGCTCAAGTTGAGCCCATCGACGGAGACACTTCGCTCAAGGTATCCGGCGGTCACCATGTCGGGGTCACCTCCCATCGTTCTTTCGCGCACTGGCGAAGGGATCGCGAAGGACGATCATAACACCCTGCCCCAACCCCCACCGGCGGGCGCGAGTAAAGGTTACGCGAGCCCGGGAAGGCCTTGCTCCGCCAGCAACTGGTTATACGTGCGCACCAGCGCATCGCCCTGGTAGGCGAACCCTCCGCCCGGGTTGAACGAGTAGTTGTACGCGGCCCGCACCGCGTATTCGCCCCCGTACCCGGCCCGTTCGCCGGCGTGCCACGCCTCCGAGAGCCCCCTGGCGGCCCGGTCGGCGTTCGCCTCCGGGTCGAACCGCAAGTCGCCCATGCCGTGGCCGTACCCCTGGTCATGCAGCTGGAACAACCCCACGGAATGGCCGCTGTCGCCGATCGCGTCCGGCCGCCCGCCGCTTTCGATGAGCATGACCGCCTTCAGAAACAGCGGCGGGACGTTGTACTTCTGCCCCAGCCGGTTGAGCATCGCGTCCCACTGGTCGGGGTCGGCATCCGTGTTCGAATGGATTGGCGTGTGGGGCGTCGCCTCTCGCGTCACGGTGCGGGAGGCGGCCGTCTGCGCGGAGTGCCGGGCTCCCGTCCGGATCGGACCCGCATCCGCCGTAGGCACGCGAAAGCCAGCCATGCTCGCGTTCCGGTCGCCGATCGGGCCCCGGTTGCGGGCGAGCTGGCCGGCCTCATGCAACGAAACGTGGGCGCCCGAGGGAGCCCCGGCAGCGGTCGGATCGATGGCCATTCTCCGGTTAGGCTAGTACCGTTGGCTTACCCCGGCCTATCGGCAGCCAGACCGATTCGCGGCGGGGAATCCCCCAATCCGGGCGTGTACCAGATGGCCGAACAGCGCATCCCCGACCCCACCCTCATGGCCCGCCTTCAGCTCAGTGTGAAAGGCGTCGACTGGGCAGCTTCGCTCGTCGCCCACCGCCAGCACGAACAGGTCGACGGCGAGTGGTCGGCCCACCAGCACGTCGCGCACCTCATCGCGGTCGAGACCAGCGTCTTTCAGCCGCGAGTCCGCCGCATGATCGACGAGGACCGGCCCGTCTTCGAACCGTGGGACGAAGAGGGTTACATGGCGAGCGTGTATCGCGCTGAAGGCGATCTCGCGGACCTGGCCGACGAGTTCATGCGCCAGCGCGAAGCGACCGTCGAGCTCTTCAAGTCGCTGGCGCCCCAGCAGTGGAAGCGCACCGGCGTTTGGCCCACGGGCGAAGTGGACCTTGCCTGGGCCGCCGAAAAATGTGTCGCCCACGCGCTCGAACACTTCGTCGCCCTTCTCAACATCCACCAGGCCACAGAAAAGCTGCAAGCGCGGCGATGGTTCGGGGAGGAGTGACGGCGATACCACGGCCTCCCGGCCTGTGCCTGTGCCCCCAATCGGTCGTTCCGGCCCTGACGCAAGAGTACGACGATGGAGTCGCTCAATTCTTCGGGGAGGCCGCACGATGACCGACGAGCTCTTTGGTGAGAGGGGTCGAGCCCTTGAAGAGGAATTTTTCAAGCGGCAGAACGCCGAGCTCCTCGCGGCGATGCGGGCAAAGCTCGAGACCGAACGCGCCCGGAAGGA
>JAHDWR010000144.1:0-2189 GCA_023382755.1 Dehalococcoidia bacterium | reverse complement strand
CTCAAGGCGGCCACCTGCATGCGAGCGGCCGCGGTCGCCGAAGCCGCCGCCGGCGAGCCCTACGGCGTCGGCCGCCAGGTCTCGCCCGAGGAGAAGCAGGTACTCCGGCGGATCGAAGCGGCGTTCGAGGGGTAGGCCAGTCGGGTGGACGTCCAAAGGGCACCTCAGGCTCGGGTCAGTCCGCCGACGAACAGGTGGTTCCCTTCGCAGTACAGGTCCGCACGGAAGTGCTGGATGTTCGAACTCGACGGTTCGATCTCTTCCGGCGCGAGACGGAAGATCCCCAGGTGGGAGAACTCCAGCGTGGCGAGAACGGTCTTCAAGTCTGGCGCCATGAGGTCGAGCTTCCCTCCGAGTTCGGCAGCTTGGCCGTTGTTGCCAGCCAGGACGAAGTCATCGAAAAACGCCTGCCAGAGTCCGAGATCGAGTGCGGAGAACGTCACGACGAGGTTGGGGAACTCGAGCTTGCCCGGGAGCAGGTGAATCGTGCCAGGATCGCCGCCCTCCCGATATTCCGTAATCTGTTGCTTGATGCTCAGCGCCTCGATCTTTGTCACTCGGCTGCACGGCAGATCGCCAACCTGGAGGCGGAAGTTCGACGCAAGCCAGTTCTTTTGCTTCGCCAGCGCCAGGTTCGGCAACTTGCCGCCCGGAGGCTTGAGTACGGTCGATTCCGGCCGGAGCTTGATTGTCATCAGGCCGGTCTCGTTGCTCGCGGCGTCCAGCGACGGGAGGCTCACCTCGCTCAGCCACGCTTTCTTGAACTCCATCCGTCGTATGACGTTGAAGTCCATGTCCGCGAAGAGGATGGCGCCGTTCATGGGCATGGGGTCCCGGTCGACCATGTGGCCAACCCAATCCCAGAAAGCGGTATCCATGCCGAGTCCCACGAGCATGGTGATCTCCTCGTAATGGAGGTCACCAAGGGTCTTCTGCGGCACGAGGCTGTTGCCGGGCGTGAACTCGACGACATCGGCGACGACGTTGCCCCCCTGTACGGCGGGCAGGAGCCCGGCAGTCTGCCCACCAAGCTCCAGCGCGAACTTCCCCGCGGCAAACGCGCCCGGCGCTGCAGCCGCTCTGGACGGCACGAATCCTGGCCCCTCATGGAGGGAGAGTGATAGTGGGGCGGTCGAGGCAACAGCGGTGGCAAGGCCAGCACCCTTGAGAAACGCGCGTCGGTTTTGCGGCATCCGAACCTCCCGGCCGAGAATCCGATTCGCGATTACGTTACCAGCGCTGTAAAGCGCCAGTGCCCGGACCCGCCGCAGGTTCGTCAGTGCTCCAGCGCGACCGCCTCGTACGCTCCCGAGCGCAGGGCCTCCAGCAGCTCCGCCTGCGTCTCGATGCGGGCGGGGAAGCGCGTCGCTGCACGCCCCACCTCGGCCGCCGTGTGCGCGTCCGAGCCGCCTATCCCCGGTAGCCGGAAGCCGTGCGCCAGGCCCGACGCGGCCATGTTCTGCAGCCGCGAATCCGACCCATTGACCGCCTCGACCGACATGAAGAACTCCACTGTGTCGTGGGTGACCTTGAGCAGGCCGTCGCGCGCCGGGTGGGCGAGGAACAGCAGCGCGCCGCAGGCCTTTGCCGCTTCGTGGACCTCCCGCGCGATGGCCGAGAAGCTCCGCGGGTCGTCGAGACCGAAGGCCAGGATGTGGCCCTGGTCGGTCGTCAATTCGACCCCGGAGAAGATTGGGAATCCAGTCCGCTCGCGCAGGGCCTCGAGTTCGGGCGCCGGCCGGGCGCGGTCGTGCTCCGTCAGGCAGATGCCGTCGAGCCCGCGTTCACGGGCGAGCGCAACCAGCCGGTCGGCTTCAAGGGCGCTGCAGGTGCTCAGGGGCAGGGTGTGGCAGTGGAGGTCGATGAGCACGCCGGCCGGGTTACCTCGGCAGCTTCATGCCATAGATTTCGCCAAGCAGGTCGAGGAACGCCGCCATCGGGCCAGACTGCGGTTTGTTGCGCCGGTACATGACGGCGATGTCGCGCTCGACCGGTTCGGCCGACTCGATGTGCACCTTGTGGAGCGTTCCCAGGCGGATCTCGCGTTCGACGGAGACCTCCGGCAGGAGCGCGATCCCCAGGTTTGCCTCCACCATCTTCTTGGTCGCCTCGATCGAATCGAGCTGCATCTGCTGCTGCGGCACAACGCCCAGGTCGCGGAAAAGCCCGAGGATCATGCTGTAGTACCC
>JAHDWR010000143.1 GCA_023382755.1 Dehalococcoidia bacterium | reverse complement strand
TCCAGGAGCCACCACCGGGTCCGCAGGCAACGTGCCTCCAGCCCGTGACGAGCACCGCGCCCGAGCGCCTGTATCGTCTGCATACGGTCCCGGATGGAATGCGCTTCGAGGGCGTGATACGGGATGATTCTCGCGGGCTCGTTTACGTCCTCTACAAGTCACTGGCGGATCCCGAGGGGGGGCCTCCTGTTCAGATTGAGCTGTCGCGGATGTACAACGACCCGGACCCGGTCCTCCTTCGAGACGCGAGCGTCGCGACTGCAGCCGACTTCCTGCCTGCTCCGGGCATCGCTCTCCGCGACGATCCGGTCCTGCGCGTCGCGGCGTGGCATGAGGCTGCCGGCAGTTATCACGTAATCATCGACCCCGGGAAGACCACGCTTACCCTGGAGGAGGTCGCGGCGCTGCTCGAGCCATTTGCGCCGGGGCCGCCAAATACCGGTGATGGCCCGATTGCACCCGGGAGCGACGGCATGGCGTGGGGAGCCGTTTCCCTCGCCGGCGCAGTGCTGGCAGGGACGGCTGGCGCCCTGTCTTTCCTTGTGGCGCGGAGGCGCCCGAGGATCGAGCCCTGAGGCGGAGAGACGGTTGATGGGTGTTGAATGAACAACGAGATGTTGTGTCGCTTTGCGGCGGGGATGATGGGGCACATATACTGGTTGTGCCGTTAACGTCACCCAGCAGGAGGGCGACCAGGGTTTGATCCCCGACAGCGATAACCCGCGCGAGGCCTGTGGCGTCTTTGGGGTGTACAGCCCCGGGGACGACGTCGCAAGGCTGACGTTCTACGGGCTGTATGCCCTCCAGCACCGGGGCCAGGAAAGCGCCGGGATCGCGACGAGCAACGGGACGGACTTCAGCCTCCGGACAGGGATGGGACTGGTCTCGCAGGTCTTTGACGAAGAAGACCTCGCGTATCTCCGCGGACACATTTCGATCGGGCACACGCGTTACAGCACGGCGGGCGGGTCGGTGGCGTGCAACGCGCAGCCGATCGTGGTGAACGACCGGCACAACGGCGAGCCGATCGCGCTCGCGCACAACGGGAACCTGACGAACGTCGAAGTCCTCCGGGAGGACCTGGAGGCACAGGGCATCCAGTTCGAATCGACCGCGGATAGCGAGGTCATCGCGCACCTCCTTTCGATCGCCCCGGCAGGCACGTGGGAAGAGCGCTTCCATTACGTGATGCGGCGCATCGAAGGCGCCTACAGCGTGGTGATCATGACGCGCGACCGGCTGTTCGCGATGCGGGACCCGATGGGCGTGCGGCCGCTGTGCATCGGAAAGATGGAGAACGGCTGGGTGGTGGCCTCGGAATCGTGCGCGCTCGAACACCTGGGCGTACCCATGGAGCGCGAGGTGCAGCCGGGCGAGGTCGTGATGGTCGACGCCCAGGGAATGACGAGCTTCTTCCCGGTGGCGCCGGCCCGGAAGCGGGCCATCTGCACATTTGAATACACCTACTTCGCCCGCCCCGACAGCCGTCTTGGCGGGCAACTTGTCTACCTCGCGCGGGAGGCGATGGGCGCCCAACTGGCGATGGAGCATCCCGTGGAGGCCGACATTGTGGTCGGGGTGCCAGATTCGGCGATCCCGGCGGCGATCGGGTACGCACGGGCGGCGGGGATCCCGTACCGCGAAGGGCTGGTGAAGAACCGCTACGTGGGCCGGACGTTCATCCAGCCGGACCAGCGCATCCGCGAAGCAGGCGTGAGCCTGAAGTTCAACGCGCTCTCGGAAGTGCTTCGGGGCAAACGGGTGGTGCTGGTCGATGACAGCATCGTGCGGGGGACGACGACCCCGCGTGTGGTGAGCCTGGTGCGGAACGCCGGGGCGGCGGAGGTGCACATGCGCATCACGACGCCGCCGATCGTCTCGCCGTGCTTCCTCGGGGTGGACATGGCGACGAAAGCGGAACTCATTGCGGCGAACCAGAGCATCGAGGAGATCCGGGCGCACATCGGGGCGGACTCGCTCGGGTTCCTGAGCCTCGACGGGCTGAACGTCTCGACCGGCCAGGCGCCGGCGGACCTCTGCAATGCGTGTTTCACCGGGGTGTACCCGCTGAACGTGCAGATGCAGATGGACCGGCTGGAAGCGCCGCGGCTGCGCGAGCCCGAGCTGGTGGCCGCGGAGAGCCTGAACCGGGCCGGGCGGCCGTAACGCAAACATGGGGCAGCCGGCCGGCGGCGAGAGCACGGTCAACCTGATCCTGTACGTGCGGGACCACGCGGCGGCAACGGCGTTCTACCGGCGAGTGCTGGGCGAGCCATCGCTCAATGTCCCCGGCATGACCGAGTTCGAGCTCGAGCAGGGGGCCGTGCTGGGACTGATGCCGGAGGCCGGGATCCGGCAGCTGCTCGGCGACGCTATCCAGGACCCGGCGTTGGGACGAGGGATCCCGCGGGCGGAGGTGTATCTGCGCGTGCCAGACCCCGGTGCCTGCCATGCACGGGCACTCGCGGCGGGAGCCCGGGAGCTGAGCCCGCTGGCGGCCCGGGACTGGGGGGACGAGGCCGCGTATTCGCAGGACCCCGACGGGCATGTGCTGGCGTTCGCGCGGAAGCTCGACCGCTGACCGCTACCGCATGAACTCGGCGGAATCGAGGTCGAGGACGGCTTCGGCGTAGCGGCTGAACATGCGGTCCATCAGCTCGCGGCCACGGTCGTTGAGCGTCTCGGGGTCGACATCAGCCGCGCCCGTGACCATGTAGCCGATGAGCACGAGGGCGGCCTTGCGGTAGTCTCGCCAGGCGTCGTCGAAGGTGTAGCCGGTGACGCCGTTGCGGCAGAGCGCTTCGTGGTAGGCGCGGATGAGGTCGACCTGGTGGGCGCGGCGGACATCCGGGTCGAAGTTGCCGGCGAGGAAGTAGGCGATGTCCCACTGGGGGATGGAGCGGAAGGGTAGCTGCCAATCGATGACGGCGAGCGGGGGGTCTTCGGGGCGCTCGCCGAAGAGCATGTTATCGAGCCGATAGTCGCCATGGACCATGGTGACGACATCGGTAGCGAGGTCCGCGACGAGGCGCTGGTAGTTCTCCGCGAAGGTATCGACGAGCTCGCGGACTTCGGGAGCGATGAGGTGGCCGTAGATCGCATCGAAGGAGGGGATGGCCTGGCGGAAGGCCATTTCGAGGAAGAGGAAGTAGGGATCGCCGGCGCCCGGCAGCCAGGGGGCGAAGTCCTGGAGGCGGGGGCTGTTCCACCAGCGGGCGTGGAGGCCGGCGGCTGCCTCCATGGCGAGGCGGGCTTCATCGATGGAACAGGAGGCGAGCTGGTTGCCGGGGCGCATGGTGGCGAAGTCTTCGAGGAGGAGCGCGAACGTCTCGGTGGAGGGGTCGCCGTGGAGGTAGTAGCAGCGGGGGATGCGCATGGGCGTTTCGGCGGCGGCGAAGGTGAAGAAGGCGTTTTCGCGCTGGTAGAGGCCGAGGGTAGTGCCGAGGTGGCGGAAGCCGTCGTTGGCGGTGGGCACCTTCGAGATGATGCTGGATGGGGCACACGCCGTGGGGCGGTCGTAGGTGAGGCTCAGGCGGGCAACTTCGCCGAGGAAGCCAACGCCCTCGCCGATGACCTGGATCCCGGCGTGGACGATGGACGTCCCATCGCGGACTTCATCCGGGAGCACTTCGTTCAGCCACGCCGGCGTGATTTCGGTGGCGGTTCGCGGGACAGGCAGCGGCATCGGTCAGAATCCCTCCGGCACGAGAGGGTGCCCGGCGCGGGGGCGCGGGGGTGATGCGCGGCATCATAGTGGGCGGCGGGCTCCTCTTGCTAACGGCGCCAACTTGACTCGCGGGAGCATCGCCGATTGCGCCATGGCGCCCTCATCCCCCAACCCCTTCTCCCGACGCTGCGGGAGAAGGGGAGCAACGCGACGACCGGGTTTCCGTCGTTTCGCGCAACCTGAGTTGGAGGGGCACTAGCCGCGAACGCGGCGGGCCAGCGCGCGCCAGCGGCCCAGGCGGCGGGCGATGCGCTCGGTCCAACTGGCGCGGTGGGCGTCGAAGTGGCCGTTGATGGCGGCGCGGTAGGGGCCGGCGATGCGGGCCGCGTAGGCGCCGAAGCCTTCGTTGCGGAGCGGCTGCCAGTCCTCGCCGTAGGGCGCCACCAGGTGGGTGCGGGTGACGTTCCGGGCCGAGGAAAGGAAGGCCAGCCCGACGCCGCTGGAGACCTGGAGGAGCGAGCGGCCTTCGATCCGTGCGGTCCTGACGAGGCCGTCGAACAACTGGGTAAGCTCCTTCGGCGAGGGCAGGCTGGCAGCGTCGTCGCGGAGTTCGGCGAGGGAGGTGCGGAGTTCGCGCAATTCGAGCGGGGGGAGGTCGATGAGGTTGGCGGTGGTGCCGGTGGAGCCTTCGAGGGCGCCGAGGAGGTCATCGACGGAGCGGAAATGGGCGCCTTCGGCGAGGACACCGGCGCGGACCAGCTCTTCTTCGAGCGCGCGGAGGTACGTCTTCGAGCCGTTGAGGATGTCGCTGGCGGCCGCGAGCAGCCAGAGGGGCGAGAACCCGAAGGCGGCGATGGAGCCGAACTCGACGGCGTTGCCGGCGGCCTTCTTGATGGCGATGCGGCCGGCAGTGGGTTGGGCGGACGTTTCCGGGGGTGCGGACTCGACGCCGCCGACCAGCTCGATGGCGATGCGCAGGAGATTTTTCGCGGTGACTTCGTAGAGGCGGGAGCGCCGGACGAGTCGGGGGAGGAGGAGGTGGGCGGTTTCATGGACCGTGCCGAAGAGCCCGGCGGAGATGGCCCGGATCGCCCGTTCGGGGAGAGAGGCGACGAAGAGGAGGCGCTCGCTACGGGTCATGGTCGGCGTGGCCGGGTGGTTGGCACACGTCGATCGTACCCGAGCGGGGGCCGCGGCGCCGGCGGGGTTGCTAGTGGAGTGGGGGAGCATCGCGTAAGGTGAATCGCATGGGAGTTTTGCAGGAGATCCGGGCGGACATCCAGGCGGCAATGGAGCGTGACCCGGCGGCGCGGAACGCGGCCGAGGTGGCGCTGTTCTATCCCGGGTTCCACGCGCGGCTGGCGCACCGGCTGGCGAACGGATTGCATCGGCGGGGGGTGCCGCTGTTGCCGCGCGGGATCATGCACGTGGCGCGGTTTCTGACCGGGATCGAGATCCACCCGGGGGCGACGATCGGGAAGCGGTTCTTCATCGACCACGGGATGGGGGTGGTCATCGGCGAGACCACGGAGATTGGCGACGACGTGATGCTCTACCAGGGCGTGACGCTGGGAGGGACGAGCACGCGGCGGGTGAAGCGGCATCCGACACTGCGCGACCGGGTAGTGGTGGGGGCAGGGGCGAAGGTGATCGGCGCGATCGAGGTTGGGGAGAACGCGCGCATCGGGGCGGGGAGCGTGGTGGTGACGAACGTGCCGGCAAACGCGACGGTGGTAGGCGTGCCGGGGCACATCGTGGCGTTCCACGACGATTCGAACGGGGCGATCCAGCGGTTGCCGGACCCGGAGTGGGAGCGGATGAACGACCTGGACCGGCGGATGGAGGAGCTGCACGAACTGGTGGCGCACCTCGAAGAACACATCGGCGGGCTGCATTCGGACCACCACGCCGAGCCCTCGCAGCCGCGGGCGGACTGAGCGCAGGCGATGGAACGGTGGGAGCGGCGCGCGCAGAAACTCGACGCGAAACGGCGGCGGATGCGGGTGACGGGCCGGGGGTTGATCACGACGGAGCCCCAGGCGATCCAGAAGCGGCTGAAGAAGATGCAGGAATCGGCCCAGGCGCGCCGGGGAAAGAAGCGGAAGTAGGCCGCCAGCGGGACGCTGGCGGTGTTGCTGCCGCTAGGGGAGGGGGACGCTAAGGCCGCGCGTGGCGATGATCCAGTAGCGCTGGCCTGGCCGGAGTTCCGGCAGGGACTGGAGCTTCGGGTCCAGGGCCGGGCTCCAGCGGAGCCAGGTGCCGGTTGTTTCATCGTAGGCGTAGACGACAGCAACCCAGTGCGCGACGGAGCGGAAGGCCGCGGCGGGGCTGACCGCGCCACCGTTCCAGGTGATGAGGTTGGAGCCCGAGGAGACCGCCAGGCTGGCCGTGGAAACCTGCGCGGGGGGAGGAGCCGCAGGCGGAGCGGCCGCCCGGGTAACCGCCGCGGGCGGTGGTGGCGGCGGTGGAGGGGGAGCCGGCGTGGGCGGAATGGGGGTTGGCGTGGGGGGCGCGGTATCGCCGCTGGGGTAGCCGAAGTCGGTCACCCAGTACCACCCGTAGCGGGAGCCTTCGACATAGACGCGGGCGATACCGATTGTCGCGAAGTCTTTGGTGAGCATGACGTCGCGGTGGGAGGGAGAGGCGATCCAGGCGTCGAGGGCCCACTGTGCGCCGGAGCGGTTGGTGCCGGCGGCCAGGTTTTCGCCGCCGGGGATGGCATAGCCACAGTCGGGCATCCGTTGCCAGGGTGTGCGGCCGAGCGAATCGCGGTGGGCGAGGCCGGAGCGGGTGGAGAGGTCGTAGGCCATCCAGGTGGCCGCGCGGGTGAGGGCGGGGGAGATGGCGAGCGCCGGGGCGTTGTTCCGGGCGCGATAGTCGTTGATCAGGCGAAGGAAGGCCTGCTCTTCGTCGTCGACGGTGAGGTCGTCGACAGCACAGTTGGACAGGGCGTGGGCAGCGGTAGGGCGGTCCGCAGTCCACGAGATGGCGCCGACGGCCACGCAGGCCACAAGCGCCCATGAGAGTTTCCGCAACACAGCATCCTCCCGGGGGCCACCAGAGTGACCCTAGGAAACGAGCCGTGTTCAAACGACCGGGATATCCCCTATTTGGTGTAAACGGTGTGCAAAAAGTGGCGAGGGGCGAGTTGCGCGATGCGCGATGCGAGATGCGAGACGCGAGGGGAGGGTGGTTTGCCGGGGGGCGGAATCGGGAATCGCAAATCGTGAATCAGAAATGCGGTGGGCGTTGCCGGGTGGTGGCCTACGTGTCGAGGTATTCGAAGGCTACGGCGGCGGCGCCGAGGAGGCCGGCATCGTCGCCGAGCTCGCTCAGGCGGATGAGGGTGCCGGCGGCGGGGCCATAGGCGAGGGAGTACATGGCTTCGCGGGCAGGGCCGAGGAACATGTCGCCCATGGAGAGCAGGCCGCCGCTGAGGGTGACGAGGTCGGGGTTGAGGACGTTGACCAGGCTGCCAAGGGCGAGGCCGAGGAGGTGGCCGCCGTGCCGGATCTCGGCTTCGCAGACGGCATCGCCGCTGGCCGCGGCGGCAGCGAGGTGGACGGCGGTGGGGGGCGCGCCGGCGGCGAGTTCCTTGAGGATGGCGGACTTGCCCTGGGAAAGGATGCGCCGGGCACGCTCGGCGAAGGCGACGCCGCTGACCATGGCCTCGAGGCAGCCGCGCGAGCCGCAGTTACAGCGGGGCCCGGCGGGGTCGAGGATGATGTGGCCGAATTCGCCGGCGAGGCCCTTCGCGCCGCGGTAGAGGCGACGGTCGATGACGATGCCGCCGCCGATACCGGTGCCGAGGGTGGCGTGGAGGAGGTGGCGGGTGCCGCGCCCGGCGCCGAAGCGGAACTCGCCGAGGGCGGCTGCGCTGGCGTCGTTCTCGATGTAGGCGGGGATGCCGAGTCGCTCAGCGACCGGCGTGGTGAGGACCAGGTTGCGGAAGCCCGGGATGTTGGGGGCGATGATGACCTTGCCCTCTTCGGCGTTGATGAGGCCGGCGGTGGCGATGCAGGCAGCGGTGGGGCTCGCGCCGGATGCGGCGACGGTGCCGGCGAGGAGATCGATGACGCGGGCGACGATGGCCTGGGGCGTACTCTCCAGGGGCGTGGGGTGTTCGTCTCGAAGGAGCACGTGGCCTTCCTCGGAGACGATGGCGGCGCGGAGGTGGGTGCCGCCGAAGTCGGCTGCGAGGACGGTACGAGTCATGGGATCACTGTAGCGAAGGCGGGCGGGATAGACGAAACGCGAGGGTTGCGGTGGAGCTCGGCGTGGGGCAGGCTCGCGTGGTGTTCGAACGATGGCAGTTGGAGCTAGTGGCGGAGTGCCGGGTGGCACGCCTGGGGACGATCGCGGCGGATGGCCGGGCGCGGCTCGTGCCGGTGTGCTACGCGGTGGTGGGCGGTTCGGTGGTCATTGCCGTCGACGAGAAGCCGAAAGGGGGCGGGCGGCTGGCGCGGCTGCGCGACATTGCGCGGGACCCGCGAGTGACGATGCTGGTGGACCGCTATGAGGACGACTGGACGCGGCTCGCGTGGGTACGGATCGAGGGGCGGGCGGCCGTGCAGGAGCGGGGCGAGGAGCATCCGGCGGCGCTCGAAGCGCTGCGCGCCCGGTACCCACAGTACCGGGAGATGCGCATCGAGAAACTGCCGCTGATCGTGATTACGCCGGAGCGGGTGGTGGGCTGGCGGTGGGGAGCGCGCGGGTAGGCGCTCGCGGGGGCTTTCAGGTGATGGCGGCGCGGTAGCGTTCGAGGATGCGCTGGAGCTCGGCTTCAGGGTTGCGATACCAGGCGGGGGCGTGGACCCGGTGGACCTGCCAGCCCATGCGCTTGAGGACGCCCGTGTGGCCCAGGTCACGGTCGCGGCAGGCGGGGGCGGTGAAGTAGGTGGGGCCGTCGCATTCGACGGCGAGGACGAAGCGCTCGGGGTCCCGGGGGTGACGAACGGCGATATCGACGCGGTAGCCCCCGACGCCGACCTGGGGGGCGCACTGGAGGCCCTGGGCTTCAAGGGCTGCGCGGACGACCTGTTCGAAGGGGCGGGGCTGGGCCGCTGCGGTGACGGCAGTGGAGGGGAGGGCGGCGGGGCCGCGTTCGGCGTAGTCGAGGTAGTCGCGGAGGCGGAGGGTGCCGGTGGAGGAGGTGCGGGCGGGGTCGATGTCGGTTGAGCGGATAGATGAGACGACGACGGTCTTCCATTTGGCGCGGGTGACGGCGACGTTTAGGCGGCGCTCGCCCTTTTCCTGGCCGAGCGGGCCGAAATTGAGGATCATCCGCCCGTCGGCGTCCTTGCCGTAACCGACGCTGAGGATCATGACGTCGGACTCGTCGCCCTGGACGGTTTCGAGGTTGCGGACGAGGCCGCCGGAATCGAGCCAGCGGCGGATGGCCGGGTCGATGGAAGCGGCCTGTTCGAGTTGCTGGATGATCTCCTGTTGCTGGGCGAGGGACATGGCGGTGATGGCGACCTGCTTCTGAAAGTCCGACGCCTGGAGTTCGGCGCGGAGGACCTCGATGGCGCGAAGGGCCTCGGCGGGGTTGGCGCGGGTGCCCCCGCGGCCGTAGACCGCATCGGCGACAAGTTCGAAGCGGACGCCGGACTCGGGGCGGTCGCCCCAGGCATCGGGGAAGGCGATGAGGCGGCCGTCGTAGAAGAAGACGTTGGAGAAGGCGATGAGGGACTCATCGCGGGAGCGGTAGTGGGCGCGGAGCATGGTGGAGGGCAGGATGGGGGCGGCTTCGTCGAGGATGCTCTCGAAGGTGACATCTTCCTCTTCGGGGCCGTTTTCGGAGAGGGGGGCGATCTCCTTGTTGAAGAAGTTGGTCGGGGGCATCTGGCGGGAGTCGCCGACGATGATG
>JAHDWR010000142.1 GCA_023382755.1 Dehalococcoidia bacterium | reverse complement strand
CACCCACGTCTACGAAGTGAAGGACCTCGCCGTCCGCGAACTCCTCCACATGCGCAGGGGGTAGGGCAAGTCCGCAGGCGGCCCGGATCCTACCTCCCGCGCACCGCCCGGATCTGGGCCGCGTGCTCGTATGCGTGCGCTGCATAGACCTCCAGCCACCGCTCAACGGTGTAGCGCCCGCTCTCGGTGTGCCACCCCTCCCGGGCCCAGTCCCCCTCGGACAGATGCTCGAGGATGCTGAGGGTCGTCTGCCGCGCCGCCTTCAAGGCCGCCAGCGATGGCTCGATCGGCCGCCGGTCGTAGAACAGCGCCCTCGCCCAGACCTCCTCCGGATACGCCCAGAGGACGGGCGCCGGTTCGGCCAGCAGCTTCCGCAGCCTCAGGGCCGAGGTCCACTCGCTATCCGCCAGGTGGTGGACCACCTGTCTCGCCGTCCAGCCGTCGGCATCCGCGCTGTCGAGCTCCGCCGGCGTGATCCCCGCCTGCGCCGCCACCACTTCGTCGTACCCCGAGCGATACCGGGCGATCAGACCATTCCGTGTTGTAACGTCCATTGATGGATGCTACCGGGAGCGCCCCCGGCCGTACCGGGCCAATTCGGCCCTTCACGGGGCAAGCCACCCGCCGGAAACTTCACGGTTCCCTCCGTCTCCCCACGAACTGGCGCGGCACACGGACGGTAAAGGTGGCCCCCGCCCCCGGCCGGCTCGTTACCGTTGCCGTACCCCCGTGGGCCCGCACCAGGTGCTTCACGATGGCGAGCCCCAGCCCCACGCCCGGTTCCGCCCGCGAGGCATCCCCCTTGTAGAACCGCTCGAAGACCCGCCCCAGGTTCTGCTCGTCGATCCCCGGACCGTCATCCTTCACCGAAAGCGCCACCAGGGGGCCCTCATCCACCGCCGAGACGCGGACCGCGCCCCCGGCGGGGCTGAACTTGATCGCGTTGTCGAGCAGGTTGCTCACCACCCGCAACAGCAGGGCGCGGTCGGCCTCCACCGTCTGCTCGCAACCGTCATCGACTATCGTGACCCCCAGCGGCTCCGCACGCGCACGCAACAACGAGGCCGCCTCCGCCACCAGCTCGTCCAGCTTCACCTTCTCCGGCTGCAGCGCAATCGCGCCCGATTCGATCCGCGAAAGGTCCAGCAGTTCGTTCACCAGCGTCGTCAGGCGTTCCACCTGCTGCCGGATGCGCCCCAGGAACTCCGGTTCGTCCCCCGCGTCCACACCCTCCTCGAGGGTCTCCACCAGCGCCCGGATCGATGCGAGCGGCGTCCGCAGCTCGTGCGAGACGTTGCTCACGAAGTCCCGCCGCACCTGGTCTACCCGCTGCACATCCGTCAGGTCCGTCAGCATCAACAGCACGGCCCAGTCACCGCCTTCCCGGATAGGCAAGGCTGCCGCCCGCAACGGCGTTCGGCCGGGACCGAACGTCACCACTTCCGTTTCTCCCTGCGCCGGATTGGCGGCCACGCGCCGGACCAGCGCGTCGAGTTCGTAATCCCGCGCTGTTTCGATCAGCGGCCGCCCCATGGCGCTTGCCATGCTGGCGCCGAACAACTCAACCGCCGCCGTGTTCAGGAACCTCACCCGGGTATCGCCACTCAGCGCCACCATCGCATCGGCCGAGGCATCGAACACCGCCTCCAGGCGCGCCTGTTCCGCGGCCACGCTGTCGAAGAGTTGCTCCACGCGCCCCGCCATCGCGTTGAAGGCGCTGGTCAGTTCTCCGGCGGGCCCCGGCTGGTCCGGCACCCGCTGGGCCAGCTCCCCATCAGCGATCCGCCCCGCCGTCTCCACCACCGCCCGGAGCGCCGCCGCCGGCCGTCGCAATGCCAGGTACCCCGCCAGCGTCGAGGCCACCGCGACCGCGATGCTGCAGTACACCCAGGGCGCGCCCGGTTCGCGCAGCAACAGCCCAACCCCGAGCCCCGCGATGCCGCTGGCCAGGCCCACGAATGCCCCGCGCAGCGCGAGGTCGCGTCTCACCGGTTAGCCTTCGAACAGATAGCCGCTCCCACGGATCGTCCGGAGCCGTGCCGGGCTTGCCGGGTCGTCCTCCACCTTCTGGCGCAGCCAGCGGACATGGACGTCGACCGTCCGAGGCCCGCCGCTGAAGTCGTAACCCCACACCTCATCGAGGATCTGCTCCCGCGAGAACACCCGTCCCGGATGTTGCAGGAAGAATAACAGGAGTTCGAACTCCTTCGGCTTCATGCGCAACACGCTGCCGTTGCGTACCACCTCGTGGCGCTCGCGGTCCACCTGCAGGTCTCCCGAGATGAGCGGCGGCGTCCCGGCGTCCGGCTGTGCCCGCCCCCCCGATCGCCGCAGCAGCGCCCGCACCCGGGCCATCAGCTCCCGCATCCCGAACGGCTTCGGGATGTAGTCGTCGGCCCCGGTATCCAGCCCCGCCACCCGGTCGCCCTCTCCCCCGAGCGCGGTCAGCATGATGATCGGCACATCCGAATCCCGCCGCAGCATCCGGCACACCTGGATCCCGTCGATCCCCGGGAGCATCACGTCCAGCAAGATCAGGTCCGGCTTCTGCTCCCGCGCCAGCTTCAACCCGTCGTCCCCACGCGATGCCGTGACCACCGCGTATCCCTCGCGCTTCAGGTTGTGCGCCAGCGTGAACAGCAGCGGCTCTTCGTCTTCAACGATCAGCACCTTGGGACTCGCCGCGGGGGCCGCTGTCATCGCCGTCCCATCTTACTCCCGCGCATTAACGGCCAATGAACGTCGCTTGCTGCTACGATCGAGGCACATGTCTGATACTCCCGAAAGTCCGGCCCCCCCTCCGCAGTCCCCCGCTCGCCGTAACCCGGCTGGATACGCGGTCCTTGGCCTCGCGGTGGTTGCCGCCCTGGCCGTTGGCGTCTACCTCTTCGTCTCCGGCGGCGATGACGGCAACGGCCCCGAGGCAGCCGCC
Organism: Dehalococcoidia bacterium; assembly: GCA_023382755.1. Lineage (GTDB taxonomy): Bacteria > Chloroflexota > Dehalococcoidia > Tepidiformales > Tepidiformaceae > Amarobacter. The sequence continues at coordinate 6,605 of JAHDWR010000142.1, read as the reverse complement.
ACCATCCCCGGCCTGTCCGGCGTCCCCAACCCCTACCCCGATACCGGCCCGCTCGACCCCAACCGTCCCGTCATCGGCCAGACCGCCCCCAACTTCGCCCTCGTCGACGCCCGTGATACCTCTGTCGTCCGCGAACTCAAAGACTTCCGCGGCCAGGCCGTCGTCATCAACTGGTACGCAAGCTGGTGCGGCCCCTGCAAGGCGGAAATCCCCGACTTCCTCGAAGCGCAGGCGGCCCTCGGCGACCAGGTCGTGTTCCTCGGCGTCAACTTCCTCGAATCCCAGGACAAGGCGGTCGGCATCCTCGATGAGCTCGGGGCCGGCTACCCGGCCGTCCTCGATGCCAGCGGCTCCGTCGCCGACCACTACCGCGTCGCCGGCATGCCCAGCACCTTCTTCGTCGACAAGGACGGTGTCCTCCGCGCGATGAAGACCGGCCGCGTCACTGAACAGGAACTCGGCGAGTTCCTCACCACGTCGGGAGTCCCCTACTCCCCGTGACCCACGCCTCCCTCGATGCCGCCACCGTCGCCCGGCTCATCGCCGAGGCTGCCGCCATCGAGATCATGCCCCGTTTCCGCAACCTCGCCGCCGCCGATATCCGCCAGAAATCCGCCCCCGGCGACCTCGTCACCGTCGCCGATGAGGCCATGGAACGCCGCCTGTCCTCCGCCCTCCGCGACTTGCTGCCCGGCTCCGTCGTCATTGGCGAAGAAGCCGCAGCGGCCGACCCCGCCGTCCACGAACTGATCGCCGGGGATGATCCTGTGTGGGTGATCGACCCGCTTGACGGGACGTCGAACTTCGCCGCGGGCCGCCCGGCTTTTGGCGTCATCGTCGCGCTCGTCTCACGGGGAGAAACGCTCATGGGCTGGATCCACGACCCCAGCCTCGGCCACACCGCCACCGCCGAGCGCGGAGCCGGCGCATGGCTCAGCGGCGAACGCCTGGCCGTGCCGGTCCCGGACTCCACCTCCGCGCTCCGCGGCGCCATGGCCACGAAGTTCTTCCCGGCGCCGCTCCGCGATCAGCTCAACGCCCGGCGCCCCCGGTTCCGCCGCCACCGCCAATCCCACGCCGCCGGGGACTACGTCGAACTCGTCCGAGGCACCCTCGACTTTTCGCTCTACCAGCGCACCCTCCCCTGGGATCACGCTGCCGGCGTCCTGCTTCACGCCGAGGCCGGCGGCTACTCGGCCCGCCTCGATGGCAGCCCTTACCGCCCCGTCCACCGCGATGGGGGCCTGCTCGCCGCGCCAGACCAGCCCACGTGGGAATACGTCTACCGCGAACTCTTCCACCAGCACGGATAGGGGATCTCCCCAATTTCCCGGCCCTCCCAACCCTTAGGGGCACTCACTGTGAATGTACTCACAGAGATAGCGCCCATCCGCCGGTAGTCTTGTACCCGTGGCCGCCAGATCACCGAATCGTCGGACCACGGGAGATCGTTCGTTGACCAGTCCCGCCCTTTCAGCCGGTACCGATGGCCTTACCACCGCACCGCGTGCCCTTCTCCTCATCGATGTCGCCGGCTCACTCCGGATAACCCGCCAGCTCGGCGATATCGAGGCGTACCGCCTCCTCAAGTTCCTCTCGACCACCATCAGCCACTCGCCGACCATGACTGGCGGCCGTCTCGTGCGCAGCCTTGGCGATGGTTTCCTGCTCGAGTTCGACACCGTCCAGGGCGCCATCGCCCACGCAGTGGCAGCCCAGCGCGGCGTCGAAGAACTGAACCCGACCGGGTGTTCCCTCAAAGTCCGCTGCGGCATCCACTATGGCGATGTCCTCGAAGCGGATGGTGACGTCTTCGGTGTCGCGGTCTATCTCGCGGCCCGCGTCTGCAGCCACGCTCATGGCGGCGAAATCCTCCTGACCGACGCCGCCCGCGATGCCAACGCCGGCGCGCCACTCCCGCTCAACTCCTTCGGCCCAACCCTGCTTCCCGGATTCGAAGAGCCGGTCTGCCTGTTCGAACTCCCCTGGCGCGACCTCCCGGCCTAGCCGCTCCCCGCTACGCCGCCGCGATCTCGTCCCTGTGCACCACCATCGCGCAGCGGTCCTGCGTCGCGATCAGCCCCGATCGCCGCGCGCGCTCCAGCCCCTCGTCGTTCGTGATGCCCACCTGCAGCCAGACCGCCCCCGCCCCTACCGCGATAGCGTCGTCGATGACCGGGTCCGTCTCGCTCGAACGCACGAACACGTCGACCAGGTCGATGTGCCCCGGTACATCCCGCAACGACTCGTAAGCCGTTTCGCCGAGCACCTCGTCCGCCGGGAAACGGCCCCGGTGCACCGGCACGATCGTATACCCGTGCTCCTTCAGGTAGCTCGCGATCCGGTACGCCGTCCGTTCGGTCCGTGAGTCCAGGCCCACAACGGCAATCCGCCTGGCCTTCCGCAGCGCTTCAGTGGCTTCGTCCACGATTTCTCCTTGTTTTCCGCTCGTTGGTGGGGGCCGGGCCCACTGGCTCGCCCGTGTCTGTATCGATCTCGACCAGCGCCCAGCCCTCCGGCAGCGTGATCGTTGTCCCCACAAGGTTCGCCACCGCCTGCCCGACGGCGAGCGTCCGGTCCATCCCGTCGGCCTGGCCATATGCGGGCACCGGCACCTGCGCCAGGTTCAGCCGCTTCCCGCTCGCCTTCACCAGCACCAGCGCAAACTGGCGCAGGTCATCTACCTGGTCCTTCCACCGGTCCGGCTGATCGCCTTCAATCGTCACTTCCAGGTGGTCGATCTTGCCGAACGGCACCAGCTCCTTCGTGCCGATCCCCATCCCCAGGTACCCCTGCTGCCACGTGGCCGACCCCTTCTTCCGATCGATCACCACATCCGCCCCGACCACCGAGCTGATCAGGCTCATCAACGAAAACGGCACCAGGATCAGGCAGACAAGCAACAGCGTCACCAGCAGCCAGAACGGCATCCCCTGGCCCCGCGTCGCCATGAACCACCCGGCGCCGATGGAAAATACAAGGCCCAGCAGCGGCAGGATGACCGTCCCGCGAGCGCTCTTGATCTCGATCTTGTCTTCGCCGATGACGGCCATCGCGCGATGGAGCAGGATCTCCCGCCTTCCATCGCGGCGCTGAATGACGACGTGGCCCGGCAGGTCGTGCACCACGTTTCTAGCGTAGCCGGGAACGTGAATTGGGGCATGGAAGGCGGCCCGGAACGGCTATACTGGACCATCATGGCGATCAGACAACCACTTCCCCGCCTGCAACGCGCCTCCCGCTACAACGGCCGCCGCATGACCGAGGCCGAGTACCTCGCGCTCCCCGAGGAGAAGCCGTACCTGGAATACGTCGACGGAGTCGTGATTCAGAAGCCCATGCCCAACGCAATTCACCGGAAGCTCGTTAAGCACATCGTCGTCGAACTCGCACTGTACGAAAGGCGCGCTGGCGGCGATTCCGGCCCCGAAGGCCGCATCCGCCTCGGCGACGGGCCCAGCTACCGGATCCCCGACGCAGCCTACTGGGCCCCCGGCCGCCCTTCCGGCGACGACAGCATCCCCACCCTGGTCGTCGAGGTCCGCTCGCCCGGGCAGACCATCGGCGAACTTCGCGAAAAGTGCCGCTTCTACCGTAGGAGCGGCGTCGAGGCGTGCTGGCTCATCGACCCCGAAGCCCGCACCGCGGAGGTCTTCGATGCCGGCCGTGACGGCCAACGGTTCTCAGGCGCCGCCGAGCTCTCCTCGCCGGCGGTACCGGGCTTCGCCATCTCCCTCTCCGCACTCTTCGCAGCTATCGACGAATAATCGACCCGATTCAATTACTTCGCATTCGTCGATTTATCCGATACACTCCGCCTATCGCCGCCCGGGCCCCCGGGCCACGAAGGAGTGCCCCTCTATGCCGTCCCCGACGTTTGTCGACGTCCCGGGTCTCAACTTCGACTGGTTGAACCTCGATACCGAACAGGGCATGCGCATCAACGCCGGCCGCCGCGGTCTCACCCTCGAACAGATCAACGCCATGACCTATGGCGTCGACCCGTACGACGAGGGCGGAGCCGCCGTCTTCAAGCCCCGTGGCGCCAAAGCCGACCCACGCTCCCCCCGCCACGCCCGCCAGTACCGCTCCAAAGCCGATGTCTGGTCCGAAAGCGCCATGCTCCTCTACGAAGAGGCCAACCAGCGCCAGTGGTCCAGCGCCGTCGACATCCCCTGGGACGAAGTCAAGCCCCTCCCCGATGACCTCGAATGGGCCATGTGCACCCTCTGCACCTTCCTCACCCAGGTCGAGTTCATCGCCGGCGACCTCCCCGGCCGCTTCATGGAGGAGGTCCACCCCGACCACTTCGAGTCCCAGCTCTTCCTCGGCACCCAGATCATGGATGAGAGCCGGCACCTCGATGTCTTCCGCAAGCGAGCCCTCGTGAACGGCGGCGGTATGGTCGATGCTGGCTTCGGAGCCATCAACCTCCTCGCCGTCGATGATTTCACGGAGATGACGGCCCTCCTCCATCTCGTCGGCGAAGGCTTCGTCCAGACCCTCTTCCGCATGGGCGAGCTCATCTCCCAGAACGAGGCCGAAAAGAAGATCTTCCGCCTCGCCGCCCAGGATGAGAGCCGCCACCTCGCCTTCGGCGTCACCCACATGAAGTACGTCATGGATACCGAGCCCTGGCGCAAGGAAGAGATGCACCACTACCTGGACATCCAGGAGGGCGCCCTCGGCCAGAGCCAGCAGGCAAGCCTCACCACCAATCCCACCACCGGCGAAGCGCTCGCTATCCTCGCCGGCGGCGGCATCGAGAAAATCGACGAAGGCTTCCAGAAGCTCATGATCATGCGCAAGCGCCAGGTCAACGAGTACATGCACCGCCTCGAAGTCATCGGCCTCGGTGACCGCCGCGAACGCATGGCCCCTGGCATGCGCGAACTGCTCGACCCGGTGAAGTAGCCACCCGCCGGACCGGCAACCCATCCCCTCCCGCCCACCCGCGGGAGGGGATTCGCTCATGTGAGGAGAGGATTGTGGAACTCAAAACAGCCACCCGGACGCGCGCCGAACAACTCGGCTGGCCCGTGGAACTCATCGAGCGCATCGAGCGCTCCCCCCTGAAGGACGCCGTTGTCGCCAACATCGCCTTGATGAAAATCCCCGGAGACCGCGTCTCCGGATTCATGGACCTCGTCGAGCGCGACCCCGACCGCATGAGCGGCCTGACCTTCAACTTCATCCGCACCCGCTCCGAGCGGGGCGTCCGCGCCGTGCCCGGCCCCAACGGCCTCGGCACCCCCGAAATCAACATCGGCACCTACGGCCAGGTCCCCGACCACTGGCCCTACGAGAACGACACGCCCCTCGGCTCCCACCCCTCGCCCGAGAACTACGCCCCCGGCAGCTACTACATCTTCGACAAGTCCGAGGTCTGGGCCGACGGCGTCGACCACCTCTACGAGCAGGCCATCCGCGAACGCTGGGTCCCCGCCACTGACCTCGACTGGGCGGACGGCCTGAAGGAACTCCCGGAAGAGATCGAGCGCGCAGTCTGCCAGCTGGCCACCATCTACAGCGGCCACGGCCTCACCGAGCAGAAGATCATCGCCAGGTGGCTCGAGCCCATCAGCTACGGCTTCCACGATGTCATGCTCTTCCTCGGCACCCAGATCTACGACGCCGGCCACAAGGTCGAGGCGCTCCGCAAGCGCGCCCTGGCCAACGGCGGCGGCCTCGGCCAGTCATCCCTTGGCGCGCTCTACCGGGCCTGGTACGGCTCCCTCAAGTTCACCGAGATGATGGTCGGCCTCAACATCGTCTACAAGTCCTACGAGCTCACCCTCTTCGAGTCCTACCGCGACTTCGCCAAGACCGATGTCGAGGCGAAGATGTTCGACCTCATGGCGCGCGATTCCCGCCGTCACCTCGAATACGGCAGGCGCCACCTGCTCTGGTACACCCAGCACCACCCGCGCGGCCTCGAAAACGTCCGCTTCTGGCTCGGCAAGGCCGAGAACCTCCTCGGCATCGAGCTCCGCCACAGCCACGTCGAACGCGAGGCCCTCGTCCTCCTCTTCGCTGACGGCATGGAGCGGCTCAGTGCAGGCGTCGAACGCCTCGGGAAGCTCCGCGAGAAGCAGCTCATGGACTATGTCGCCGTCCTCGATGGCGTCGGCATCGACCGCCTGCCGCACGTCAATCCCGGCCTCTCCCGGCTCGCCGAAGACCCCCTCTTGGTGTGACCGCTCGCGGTCGCCCGAACGCGAAGGGCCCGGCAGGTGCCGGGCCCTTCGTCGTGCTTCGAACCGTTACGCCCTAGCCCCCCGGCTTCGCGATCATCAGCCACAGGAACACGATGAAGCTCACATCCAGCAGCACCCCGACCACCGTCCCCACGGGGTCGTTCAATTGCCTGCTCACCTCGGCGGTCACCTCGCCGTCCCCGAGCGCGGCCGCGCTTGCCCGGATCTGCCGGTTCTTCCGCATGAAGTAACCGTGGTCGACCGCCAGTACCACCACGACCAGCGCGTAGGCGGCCGAGATCCACGGGTCCCCATACTCGAACCCGCCCTCATCGACCAGCAACGTGCCGAACACCACCGCCAGGGCCGCCCCTGCCGAGGTCACATACAGCTCCGAGCGCCGCTGGA
>JAHDWR010000141.1 GCA_023382755.1 Dehalococcoidia bacterium | reverse complement strand
ACGGCGTCGCAGCCTTCGAGCCCGCGTGCCACAGCATCGGCATCGGTGACGTCGCCGGTCACGAAATCAAGACCTGAGACACCCAGCGGACCAAGCGCGGGTCCGATGCGCGCCGGGTCGCGGACGAGCAGCTTCACCGAGTGGCCGGCGGCGACGAGCGCCTGCACAGTGTGGGCACCGACGAACCCGGTGCCGCCTGTAACGAGCACACGCATTGCAATCTCCTCCATTTCCGAGGAGGCGGAGTATACGGCCGGTGGTCAAGCTAGATGGTCAACTACGTCACACTTCGAGACGCACGGCGCGGGCGGTAGCCCCTGGCGGGAGTTCTGCCATGATCAACGCATGGCCGAATCACTCGCGGGCAAGCTCCTGGTTGCGAGCCTGTCGCTGACGGACCCGAACTTCTTCCGGACGGTTGTGCTGATGTGCATGCACGACGAGGACGGCGCGCTCGGGGTTGTGTTGAACCGCCCACTCGATCAGGAGCCGATCGAAGGACACCTGCCGCAGTTCGCGCCGCTCGCCGCGCCGCCGGGGGTGGTGTTCCAGGGTGGGCCGGTCCAGACGGGCTCGGCGCTGGTACTGGGCCGCCACCACGATTGGGTGATGACGCCCACCACCAACGCCGTGGTGGGGCGGACGGCGTTGCTCGACCTGGCCCGGCCGTTCGATGAGCTGCAACCCACCCTGGCCGAGGTGCGGGTGTTCGCGGGCTACGCCGGGTGGACCGCCGGCCAGCTCGAAAGCGAGCTCGAACAGGAGGCGTGGTTCGTGGTCGACGCCTCGGAGAGGGACCTGTTTTCCGGCGAGCCGGAGTCGCTCTGGCGCGAGGTGCTGCGGCGGCAACCAGGCAAGCTGGCGATGTTCGCCTTCGCCCCGGCCGACCCGAACGTCAACTGATTGACCGCCACGGCGGGAGGCGAGACCCTGCGCGCATGACCGACCGCATTTCCTGGTTCCCTATCGCCGACCGCGAGACGCTCTCAGAAGAGACAAAGGCGCTGTTCGCCCAGATCGAGGAGAAGCTGGGCTTTGTGCCGAATGTGTTCCGGGCGTTCGCCTGGCGCGAAGGGCGGATGAGCAAGTGGTGGGCGCACTTCGACGACCTGATGCAGGCGAGCCCGGGGCTTGGCAAGGCCGAGCGCGAGATGATCTCGGTAGTGGTTTCGATGCAGAACCAGTGCCTGTATTGCCTCACGAGCCACGGGTTCGCGGTGCGGGCGCTGTTGAAGGACCCGGTGAAGGGCGACCGGATCACGCTCGACTACCGGCGGGCGGGGCTTTCGGAAAAGCAGATGGCGATGCTGGACTTCGCGGTAAAGCTGACGCTTGACCCGGTGACCGTGAGCGAAGAGGACATCGACGAGCTGCGCGCGGTCGGGTTCAGCGATGAGGACGCCTGGGACATCATCGAGGTGACGGCGATGTTCAACTTCACCAACCGGCTGATGAGCGGCGCGGGGGTGATGCCGAACCCGGAGTACCACGGGATGGCGAGGTAGGGCGTTCGGGCGGGCGGCATCCCGGCGCGCGATGCCTGGTGCGCCTCGGATCGGGGTGGCGGCGTTGGCCCGGGTGGTAGGGGTATGGCAATACGCCCCTGCGACGTGGGCGGCGAGGAGAGGCTAACAAGGGTAGGCGTCCGGGCGGGCGGCGCGGCAGCGCGCCATGCCTGGCGCGCCTCGGATCGGAGGTGGCGGGGTTGGCCCGGGTGGTAGGGGCGTATGGCAATACGCCCGTGCGACGTGGGCGGCGAGGAGAAGTCAACAAGGGGCGGCGTTCGGGCGACCGGCATCCCAGCGCGCCATCCCTGGCGCGCCTCGGATTCTCACGCGGGGCGCACTTCGCCTTTCGTCCTTCGAACTTCCTTGCGTTCAGGTTACGGAAACTCTCGGGAAATTTCACACTGTTGTTACATTCCCTTGGCATTTCGTTGCACTTCCGGGGGCACACTCGTATCAGAGTTAGCCAGCGGGCCACCTGGCCCGGCTATGCCGGCGTGTGCCGGAGAAATGGAGCGTGAACCATGAACCATCGCTATCCGCTTTCCATGGGCGTACCCGCCCGCCTGGCCGTCATCGCCCTGTTAGCAGCACTGCTCGTCACGGGGGCCGTCCGGGCCACGCCCGCGTTCGCGGCAGCGCCAACCGTGACTGGGCTCTCGCCCAACAGCGGGTCGACCGCGGGCGGCTATTCAGTCGTCATCACCGGGTCCGACTTCACAGCGTCCCCGCTCCCCACCGTCACCGTTGGAGGGACAGCGGTGAACGTGACCTACACCGACTCGGAGCATCTCACCATCGTCTCAATGCCCCCGAAACCCGCCGGCCCAGTGGACGTTCTGGTCACGACCACCGACGGGACGAGCGCGAACACCGCGGCGGATGATTTCACCTACATCGCTCCCCCGGCCGTTTCCGGGTTGAGCCCGACCTTCGGGCCGATCGCGGGCGGAAACACCGTCACGATCACCGGCACCGGCTTTACCGGTGCGAACCTGGTCAACTTCGGCGGCACGAACCTGGTGCCCACCGTGGTCAACGATTCGACCATCACCGTCGCCGCCCCCGCCCACGCCGCGGGTTCAGTCGATGTGCTGGTTATCCACCCCGCCAACGGCACCAGCGCCAACACGGTCGCCGACAACTACACCTACCTGGGTGTGCCGGCGGTCACCGGGCTAACACCCTCGACAGGGCCGATCGCCGGCGGGAACACCGTGACGATCACGGGCACGAGCCTGACCGGCGCGACCCTGGTGACCTTCGGCGGGACGTCGGTCGCGTTCGTGGTGGTGAACGACACGACGATCACGGCGACCGCCCCGGCCCATGCGGCAGGCTCGGTCGATGTCCTGGTGACGACCGGACAGGGGACGAGCGCGAACACCGCGGCGGACAACTACCTGTATGGGGACCTCCCTACAGTCAGCTCGCTCAGCCCGGCGACGGGGCCGATCGCGGGCGGGACGGTGGTCACGATCACGGGCACGGGCTTCACGGGCGCGACCTCGGTGACGTTTGGCGGGACGGCGGCCGTGTTCTCGGTCACGAACGCGACCACGATCTCGGCGACCGCCCCGGCGCACGCGGCCGGGACCGTGGATGTGCTGGTGACGACGCCTTCGGGCACGAGCACGAACACGGTGGCGGACAACTTCACCTATACGAGCGGCCCGACGGTCACCTCGATCAGCCCCAAGGGCGGGCCGGTTGAGGGTGGGACGCTGGTGACGATCACGGGCTCGGGGTTCACCGGGGCAACTTCCGTGACGTTCGGCGCTGCCTCCCTGACGCCAACGGTGGTGAACGACACGACGATCACGGTGACGGCGCCGGCGCGGAGCGCGGGGACCGTGGACGTGCGGGTGGTGACCCCGATCGGGACGAGCGCGAACACGGCCGCCGATGATTACGTGTATGGGGGCGGCCCGATCATCACGTCGATCAGCCCCTCCACCGGGGCGCAGGCGGGCGGGAACACGGTGACCATCACGGGGACGGGCTTCACGGGCGCTACTTCGGTGACGTTCGGTTCGAGCTCCCTGACACCGACGGTCTCGAGCGACACGTCGATCAGCGTGGTCGCGCCGGCTGGCAGCGGGACGGTGGACATCCGGGTGGTGACGCCGGTGGGGACGAGCCCGAACACGGCGGCCGACGATTACACGTATGGCAGCAGCACGACAACGTTCACGCTCTACTTCCGGTGGACGCTGATCGTCTGGACCGGTGTGAACGGGGCGAGCATCTCGGCGGCGCTTTCGGGGCAGGAGACGCCGCCGAACCCGGCGACAAATGATGTCTCCGGGATCGTAACGGCCATCTTCAAGTACAATAACGCGCAGCAACGGTTCGAAGGTTACTTCCCCGGAAGCGCCAACGTGCCCGGCGCGAACGACTTCAGCACGTTCACCAAAGGCGAGGCCTACTGGTTCGCCATCAATAGTTCCAGCGGAAGCAGCTGGACCGTCCTCGCCAATTAGTCTCCCCTCGCGGGAAAGGAACACAAGCGTATGAAGAGCGTTACACAGCACATCGCCAGGCCGGGGATCGCGCTCGCCGCGGCCCTGCTCCTCGCCCTCGCCAGCTTCTCGGTCTCGCTGGCCCAATCGCCGCCCAACCCGCCATCGCGGTTCGTCGGCAGCGTGACGGTAGATGGCGCGCCCGCGCCGGCCGGCACGCTGATTGAGGTCCGCATCGGTGCGGCCACCTGCGGGGTGACGACCGTGTTCATGGCATCGGGCGAGGCGCGCTATGTGGTCGACTCGCCGGCGCTGGACCCCGCCACGGCACCCAATTGCGGCACGGAAGCCTCGACGGTGTCGTTCTACGTGGGAGGACGGCTGGCCGCCCAGACTGCCACCTGGCGGAACTGGGAGTTGAACCAGGTGAACCTGAGCGTGACCGCATCCACGCCCACGGTGGCCCCGACGCCGACGCCGAAGGTGCCAAGCGCCGGTAACTCGGTGGGGACGGACTACGGGTTCAGCCCGCTGTGGATCGCGAGCATGGCGGGCCTCGCCATCGTCGGGTTCACGGGGATGGGCTGGGCCGCGGCGCGGCGCAGCTAACGTATCCGCGTATCGAAACGTGTGAAGGCCCCGCCAGTGGCGGGGCCTTCGCCATCCCCCGTGCAGGCGGGTGGCGCCGGGCCGCGGCCGGGCGCACAGTAGAGGGCGAGACTCCGGCGAGACACCGGGTCTGGACGGAGAGGCCATGGACAGGGGAAACAGGCACACATCGCGGACGGGGTGGCTTGCGGCCCTTGCCGCGCTGACGCTATTGGCCGGGGCCGCCGCGGCGTGCAGCCCGCGCGACCCGGGGGGTGAACGCCGGGTCGTCGATGCGCCGATCGAGGCGATCGACATCCTGGTGCGGGAGAGCGCCCCGCCGGGCTACACGGCGAAGATCACCTCGGGGCTGCCATCGGGCTGCGCAAGGTTCCACGAGGCACGCATCACCGGCCGCAGCGGGACGACCATCACAATCTCCGTCACGAACACCATGCCGGCGGACCCGGAGACCATCTGCACGGACATCTATGGCTACCACGAGACGAACCTCGACCTCGGGCAGGACTTCGTTTCCGGCGGGACGTATACCGTGCGCGTGAACGACAGGGCGCGGACGTTCCGGGCACAGTAACCCGAGCGTCCCGCGGGCGGGCTGGAGCGGGTTTTGGGGCAACGGGCGACCCTTGACGCCGGTGCTAGACTTGGGCCGCGGCGCAGGCCGAAGAGGGTTCGAGGCCGCGTGCCCCCGGTCTCGAATCTCCAGCCGGGCCTGCGGCGGGTGGCCACATGGTGCGTCTTCCCCCGGGGCGAAGTCGGCTGATCGGCGGTATCACGCTGGCCCTCGCGATCGTGGTGGTGTCCGCCGGGACCCTCCTGCTGCGGGGGGGCGGGGATGACCAAACACCCGGTGGGACGCCCGGGGCCGTTTCCGCTGACCAGACTCTCGTGCCCCTGGGCGCATCAGCGTTGCCGGGCGACGGCTGGGTCGCATCCGAGACCGAACTCGTGTCGTTGTTCGATTCGCCGGGCGCGGTGTTCCCCGCTACGCCAGACCTCGCCGCGTGTGTCCAGGTCCGGGCATTCGAAGATGTCCTCTTCGAGAACGAGCCCGCCTTTTCGAGCGGAGAGAGCCAGTTGTTCGAGCGCCCCCTGGCCGATGGCGGGACGGTGCGCGTCTCGCTGCTGACGGTGACGTTCTCCGACGCTTCGGCCGTGGAAGCCATCCTGGCGTCGGCGCGGAGCGCGCTCGGGGGGCCGGGCTTCGTGGCCTGCATGATCGCGGCGGCCGCGCGCGACGGTATCGAAGCGACCGCCGCGGAGGGCGCCGCGCTGCCGGTGCCGGCGGGCGGAGTCTCGCGGGTGCTGCGTTACACGGCCGTGGCGGCCTCTGGGGGCGGGACGGTCACGCAGGCGGTCGGGTGGTGGGGAGCGGGCGAGCGGCTGGTGGCCCTGACGGTCTCCGCGGCGGGCGAGGGCCCGGATGACGCCGAGCTGGCACGCATCGCACAGACGGTGGTGGAGGGCGGCCGATGAAGCGGTTGCCAGCGGTGGTCAGCGTGCTGATGGTGGCGGCGCTCCTTGCGGTGTCGGTCCCGCCGAACCAGGCGAGGCCGGGCCCAGTACAGCGCGCCCGCGCCCAGGCGGCCACGCTGGTGCTCAGCCCGGGGTCGGGCCCGGCGCCGTCGGTGAGCGGGGCGCTGTCGGGGAGCGGGTGGTGCAACGGCGGGGTTGTGACCGTGACGTCTTCGCCCGACGGCCAGGCGTCGGGATCGGCATCGGTCACGGGGGGGAACCTCAGCGGGAGCTTTACCGTCACAGGCTCTCCAGGGCAGATCGTGACAATCAACGTCACGGCGGCGAACTGCCCCGGCATCGTGCCCGTGTCATCGAGCGCCCGCGCCAATTTCCAGTTCCTGGCAGCAACGCCTGAGCCGACCGCGACGTTCACGCCGACGAACACGGCGACACCGTTGCCGACGCCGACCAACACGCCGACGCCGACCTCGACGCCGATCCCAACACCAACGCCGACCAGGACCGCGACGCCGACACCGGCGAACACCGCGACACCAACCTCGACGGTCACGCCGACGGCGACGGCCACACGTCCCGCGGCCGCGACCGCCACGGCGACGCCGGCGGGACCGGGCAGGGGCGCGTCTCCGACGCCGACGCCAACGCCGACGCCCGCGGCCCAGCCCGGGACGGGGACGGTGCGGGTGATGGGCTGCACGCCGCCGGCGAGCGCGGTGAGCGTGCGGATGACCTACGCGGGAGGCGCGGCGCCACCACCCGCGTTCATGGACCTCAACCTGCCCGCGGTGCAGATGCCCAACCCCGGGCCCCCTGGACTGTTCGGCTTCGTCCTGCCGCCAGACGCGCCCGGCGGGACGTTGTTCGACCTGGCCCCACAGGTGAACGACCCGTCGTGCCTGCCAACGGCGGCGGAGCCCGTGCTGTGGGACCCGGCGGCGGCCAATGGCGCGTCGCTGTTCCTGCCGGCGGGCGAGAGCACCCTCCAGGCATCGAGCCACGGGGGGATCGTGCCCGATGGCAACATCGTCACGTGGGTCATGCTGCGCGAGTTCAAGGCGGATATCTGGGGCCTCAAGCAGATCTTCCGGCTGAACTCCACGGCATCGTTCGATGGCGTACGGTGGCTGGTTTCGCTGCAGCCGTTCTCCGGCGCGTTCGACCCGCTGGACCCGAACCCGGCGGGGCTGCTCGCGTGGGGCGATGCGCAGTGCGGCGGGCCCGGGTGCACGTTCACGGTGGACTTCAGCACCTTCATGCCCGCTCCGCCGAAGCCGGAGCCGAACAAGAAGGCGCCCAAGAAGAGCGCCTGGTCGGCCCAGGCGATGGGGACGCTGTTCGAAGCCGTGCCGCTGTTCCAGGTGGCGCAGGGCGGGGCGCAGCAGAAGACGGGCTCGCCCGCGCCTGCCTCTTCCAAGGTTAGCCCGGTCCTGGGAGCGGATGCGGTGGTGTCCGGGTCGGCGGTGGGCGGCGCGCTCCTGGCGGCGCCGAAGGAGTTCTACTTCCGGGCGGTGCCGATGAGCGGGGACTCGCTGCTCGGCCCCGTTTCGAACACGGTGCTCCTGCGCTGGATGGGCCCCTACGACGGGCCAGACCTGACGAATATCAAGGTCGTCGATTGTTCGAAGACGCCGGAGGACCCCTACTGCAAGGCCCAAGTGCCGAAGCCGCCGAACTACAAGGTGGAGATCCTGAGCTACCACGGGTGGATCGCGCCGAAGGACGGCCACGCGGGGTGCTTTGTCGTCACAAAGACCACGAAGGCGGCGCTTGGCTTTGGGATGCCAGAAACCACCTACCACGAGGGCCAGGTGCTGTGCCCGCCGAAACCGAAGGAACCGAGCTTCCTCGAAGCGGTCGTCAACTTCGTGGTCGATGCGGTGAACTGGGTGGCGAACACCTACCAGAAGCTCAAGGACGAGGTGATCGACCTGGTTTCGCAGTTCGTGCCGGCGGCACTGTGCGACAAGAGCTGCCTCGGTACGTTGCTCGACGCCGGGCTGATGGCCCTTGGCATCCCGCCAAGCCTGCCGAACTTCGACCAGCTGATGGACCAGGGCCTCGATTACCTGGCCTCGGCCGCGGTCGAACAGATCGGCGTGCCCAAGGCGCTGCAGGACATGGCGGCGGGACCCGCGAAAGACCTCGCGATCGAACAGTTCAAAAAGACGACTGAAGAGCAGATCAAGGCCGGGATCAAGGCGGGCATCGAGGAGATGCAGAAGAGCCTCTCCTCGCAGGTGGCATGGATCGCCGACGGTGTGCCGATCAAGCCAGACCCCCTGGGGGATTACCAGCCACCGGCCATGACCTTCCGGGTGACCCGCAAGCCGGGAGCGGATGCGTGCCCGAGCGGCAGTGTGACGGTCGGTGGGACGGTCTCGAACACAACGCCGAACGGGGTGAAAGAGCTGAACGGGGAGCTTTCGGCGCCACTCTACGAGGGCAAGGCGGTCCCGTTACCGCTGCTCGATGCGGGCGAGTCGGTGACCATCCCGGTGACGCTCAAGCCGCGGCTGAGCTACGGGTACCCGGGCGCGAAGTACTACACCTACAGCCACGCTGTCGACGGGTGGTCGCACCTTTACTACGGGGGCGTCGCCGAACTCCGCGCGATCGGGGGAGCATGCGTGGGCGGCGCCACGCTGACGGTGCCAGCGGAGGCGGCGCTCGTCGGCATGACGGTTGGACCCTGAGGGCGCCATTGATCGTGGCAAGGCACTCTGCGAGCATCCCGCGGGATTGGAGGGATGCTGCGATGACCGATACACCACCACTTCCGGCGAGCCCGGAGGGACTGACCCCGGCGTGGATCACGTGGGCCCTGCGGCGCGGAGGCGCACTCCCCGAAGGGACCGTGGCGTCGGTCGAGGCGGAGGTCATCGGCGCTGGGGTCGGGTTCATCGGCACAGTGGCGCGGCTCAGGCTGGGCTACGCCGGCGACGCGCCGGGCGCCCCGGCGACAGTCATCGCGAAGCTGCCCTCGGAAGACCCGGGATCGCGGATGGTCGGCGTAGCGTTCGGACTTTACGAGCGTGAGGTACGGTTCTACGCGGACATGGCGGGCGAGTGCGGGCTGCCGGCGCCGAAGGCGTACTTCGCCGAGTACGACGCGGCCGCCGGACAGGCCGCGATCCTGCTGGAGGACCTCTGCACGGGGGCCTTCGGCGACCAGGTAGCCGGGGCAACGCTCGCCGAGGCGGAGATGGCGATCGACGCGCTCGGGCCGTTCCACGCGAAGTGGTGGCAGAGCCCGGAGTTCGCGAAGTACCCGTGGATCACGTCGGGTATCGAGACGATCCGCCAGCCGATCCAGATGATGTACGCGGCGGTCTGGCCCGTGGCCCTGGAGCGGTTCGGGCACCTCCTGCCGGACACCCTCCGGCCGCTGATCCCGGATTTCGGGCGAAGGACGATGGCCGCCCTCGACCAGATGGCGCTCGGTCCGGAGACCCTCTGTCACGGCGACTACCGGACCGACAACATGTTCTTCGGGGCGCCGGGCTCGGACC
>JAHDWR010000140.1 GCA_023382755.1 Dehalococcoidia bacterium | reverse complement strand
CGAAGACGCGCTCCCCGAGGACCAGAAGGCCCGCCGCGCCGCCCGGAAGAGCCAGGCATGAAAGACGGCCATCCGCACATCCCCGAATTCGGCAGGAAGTTCGACCTCCGCGGCATCGACCCGGCCGAAACGAACGGCTACGCGAAGGAAGAGGCGGAAGCCGAGATTGCCGGCCTGCGCATCCGCATCAACGACCTCCAGGACCGGCTCTACGCCGACGAGCGCTACGCCGTGCTGGTCGTCCTCCAGGGCATCGACACGGCGGGCAAGGACAGCACGATTAACAGCGTCTTCCAGGAGGTGGGCCCGATTGGCTGCCAGGTCGCCAGCTTCAAGGTGCCGACACCGGAAGAGCTCGCCCACGACTACCTCTGGCGCTACAAGAAGCAGCTGCCCGAGAAGGGCCACATCAAGATCTTCAACCGCTCCTACTACGAATCCGTCCTCGTCGAGCGCGTCAAGAAGATCGCCCCGAAGGACGTCTGGCAGCGCCGCTACCAGGACATCAACGAGTTCGAGGACTACCTGGTCCGCAACGGCACCGTCGTCATGAAGTTCTTCCTGGTCATCTCGAAGGACGAGCAGCGGGAGCGCCTCCAGGAGCGCATCGATAACCCGCGCAAGCAGTGGAAATTCCGCCTGGGCGACCTC
Organism: Dehalococcoidia bacterium; assembly: GCA_023382755.1. Taxonomy (GTDB): domain Bacteria; phylum Chloroflexota; class Dehalococcoidia; order Tepidiformales; family Tepidiformaceae; genus Amarobacter. The sequence continues at coordinate 8,939 of JAHDWR010000140.1, read as the reverse complement.
GACGACCGCAAGCTCTGGGACGAGTACATCGAGGCGTTCGACGACGCCATCGAGCGCTGCAACACGAAGACTGCCCCGTGGCACGTCGTCCCGTCCAACAAGAAGTGGTACCGCGACATCGTCGTCGCCCGAGCCCTGGTGGAGAAGCTCGAATCGCTCGACCTCCGCTACCCCCCGGGCGACCCCGAATGCCTGGGCCTGAAGGTGGAGTGACGGTCCTCTGGGTGCGTCAGCAGACCTATCCCGGTGGTGGCCCGGCCCCTTCTGTCGCCAGTCGCAATAAGATACTTGCCACACTAGCACGGACGTGGAGCTAGGGCGGGCGACGCGAACTCTGCTGGGACGAGCTATTGAATTTGTCAATAAGGAGGCATGCGATTTTACAGTCTGAGCGTCATAAAAGCCTATGCAGTATACGAACAAACGTTCAGACTTGACGGATCAAGGACTTGACATTTACGAACCATTACGTTCAGAGTCCACCGGGAGAGAAGCTATGCCGAAGCTAGAGATGCCGACCTTCCTAGAGAGCCCTACCCAGGTGTGGGTTAGGTGCGAGTCCTTCAGGAGTCTGCCCACTGAAGAGATCGCTTGCGAGATTCAGCGGGTCAAGGGCGAAAACGGCCTCGTGATCACGTCCGCCAAGTTCTTTGAGAACAACGGTTCGGGCGCTCGGGTGTGGGGCCTTCATATCGCCGTGGTGTTAGATGGCAGTGGCAAGCTTGTCGATTTCCCGTCCGGTGAGCGGATCGCGGTTCCGGCGGATAAGGTCGATGTCCCGAATGGCAGTCCTGTCTGATCACGAGATTTGGTCGTTACTGCAGTCCGGTCGCCTAAAGCTTGATCCTGCGCCAGAGGTGGACGCGGTTACTCCATCCTCTGTGGATCTGCGCCTCGCTGCCGACTTCACGCGCATACCTGGCCTTCCAGCGGCGTTCGAAGGCGGGATCGACACGCGAAAGTCTGGCGCCCTTATGGACGTTCTTGAGAAATTCGGAACGCGCGAAGTCGTGGAGGAAGGCGCGCCCTTCACCCTGCAGCCAGCGGAGTTTGCGCTAGGCTGGACATTGGAATCGATCACGCTGCCCAACTTTCTCTGCGCCCGCGTTGAAGGGCGTAGCACCTTAGCCCGCGTAGGGCTCTCCGTTCACCAAACCGCCCCGACCGTCCACGCCACGTTTAGCAACCGACTCCAACTGGAGCTACGGAACTCCGGCCCCTTTCCATTGCGCCTCTATCCGGGTATGGCTGTTTGCCAACTGATACTTGAGACTATGAGCTCGCCGTCCGTTTCAACGCTTATCAGCATCCACCAAGGCGGTCCACCGCCGGCCGCGCACTGACTCTTAGGACGCCCGCTGCTCCTCTCGCCACTTCCGCTGGTCGGTTTCTAGCCGTTGCGTGGGCACGCGGAGCAATCGTTTGAGGGTTACGTTGAACTCGGCTTTAGCGTCGGCCATACGGTCAGTGTACACTTGGAGGGCAAACGAAAGGCCCCCCGAAGGGAGCCCGGCGTTTTTTGTGGCAGGGAAGCCAGTAGGGCCTCTCTGCCGTGCGACGCATCGTCATCTGGCGATGCCTCCTGGGGCGCTGGTAAGGGTTGGATTGATCACGTCGCCCTCCTTACCAGCGCCGCGCTACCAGCCCCTATTGAGACTGGCCCACATCGACCAGCGCGGAATTTCCGTTCCGCGGTTGTGGTGCCGTGAGTTGCTTAAGCGGCTCGTTGTAGACCATCGCGAAGATGGACGATGCGAGGGCAAGCCACTGGGTGCGCTTCTCCTCAGCCCAATCTGAGCCGGGCGTAGGAAGCTTTTCGATCAGGCCGCGAATCAGGGACTCACTGAACGCGGGAGGCATCTGCCATCCATCATCCCCACCGCCGCCGCCACTCCCCCCGCCGTTACCTCTGTCGCGCCCTCCTCCCTTCTCCTCCGGCTCAGTCTCACCTTCACCACGCCTGACTACCGGTGCAACGAGCCTGTCGGTGCCACTGTTGAAATAGCCCGCCTGCTGTGCTGAACGCTGGAACGCCTGCCGCGCCTTGTCGGTCTGCTTGACCGAAACACCCAACTCCGCAAACACGCGTTCAAGGCCATTAGCCGGCGGGAGCGTGGCTCCACGGAACCGCTCGTAGACAGCGCGATACAGAGGCACGGCCAGGAATGCATCGGCGCGGGCAGCGCCGACCTGATGAGGATCGACTATGCGCTGGCCGAGCGGCGACAGTTCGATGTTGCCACGCGCGGTACTAATCACGTTGAACACTCGGGCAGTCGCCACGCGCAGCCGGAAGGCCCCGTTGTTGACGCCGCTGTAATTCAGCTCTGCCGCGAGCTCATCGGGAGCGCATCGACCCCCCCGGCGATGCACGCCCGTCGCGACCTCGATCGCCGCCTCCAGGTCGTCGTACGGGAAGCCTATTGTTGATGTTTCTCGGGTTCCATCCGGGTTGGAATCCGGCTCAGCGGAGGCGGGGGGAACGGTCTTGAAAGCCGGGTCGCTGGACAAGGAGTTACCTCTGTGTTTGAGGCGCTTGCCTCTGGGTTGGGGTAATGATGGATCGGGCCAAGAAGGCGCGTCAAGTAGTATACTCATAACTTCGAGGCGCTTGGGAGTATGTTTGCGGATTGTTTGGGAGCGAGCCCGGGGCCTACCCTGACGGTTAGTTCCGTGTAGGTCAGCCGCTTACCCGCAATGCCGAGAACGTTCGCCGCGAACTGCGAAGCGTCGGCCACTTGCGGCTGCTGTAGCGGTCTTTGAACTCGTCAAGGTAGCGGTCAAGGTGCTCGACTTCCACCGAGTGATAGATACCAGTCAGCCCGCGCTTGAACCGGCGCCCAGAATTCTCGACCTCCACGTGTACGCGGCCATGGACGTACTCGTGGCATGGTCCACCACGCCGCGCTTACGCGGCCGCAACGCAAGAGGGTTGGCCCGGCCCCTTTTGGCCGCTCCTCTCCTGACAGCCTACTGTCACCAATGACCGCGCCGCCCATCCCCGCGGCCACCAAAGCCGCGTACACTCGATCAATGGTCACCGCCCTCCCCGCCGGTTCCCCCGCACCCTTCGCGCTCATCGCAGACTACGTCCCCACTGGCGACCAGCCCCAGGCGATCGAGAAACTCGTCGAGGGCGTCAACCGCGGCGACCGCTACCAGACGCTCCTCGGCGTCACTGGCTCCGGCAAGACCTTCACCATGGCCAACGTCATCCAGCAGACCGGCCGCCCCGCGCTTGTCCTCGCCCACAACAAGACGCTCGCCGCTCAGCTCTGCTCCGAACTCAAGGAGTTCTTCCCCGAGAACGCGGTCGAGTACTTCGTCAGCTACTACGACTACTACCAGCCCGAGGCCTACATCCCCCGCACCGATACCTACATCGCCAAGGACGCGGATATCAACGAGGAGATCGACAAGCTCCGCCACGCCGCTACGCGCGCCCTCTTCCAGCGCCGCGACGTCATCATCGTGGCCAGCGTGAGCTGCATCTACGGTCTCGGCGAGCCCGCCCAGTACCAGGAGTTCGTGCTCTCCTTTAAGAAGGGCAGGCCCTTCAGCCGCCAGGACGCCGTCCGCCGCATGGTATCGATGCAGTACGAACGCAACGACCAGAACGTCGTCCGCGGCAAGTTCCGCGTCCGCGGCGATTCGCTCACCATCCTCCCCAGCTACGACGAGCTCGCCGTCCGGGTCGACTTCTGGGGCGACGAAGTCGAACGCATCGTTGAGCTCGACCCGCTCACCGGCGAGATCGTCGCCGAGCACGACGAGATCGACATCTACCCCGCGAAGCACTTCGTGACCACGGCCGACCGGATGGAGGGCGCCATCGCCGGCATTGAAAAGGAGCTCGAAGAGCAACTCGAAGTCTTCAAGCGCCAGGGCAAGATCCTCGAAGCCGCCCGCCTCGAAGAACGCACGCACTACGACATCGAGTCGCTGCGCGAGACCGGCTACTGCCCCGGCGTCGAGAACTACTCGCGCCACCTGCAGGCCCGCGAGCCCGGCTCGACGCCATGGTGCCTCCTCGACTACTTCCCCGACGACTGGCTCCTCTTCGTCGACGAGTCGCACATCACCCTGCCCCAGGTGCAGGGGCAGTTCTTCGGCGACCGGGCCCGCAAGCAAACGCTCGTCGAGTACGGCTTCCGCCTGCCCAGCGCGCTGGACAACCGTCCCCTCACGTTCGAGGAGTTCGACCAGCACATCAACCAGGCCGTCTTCGTGAGCGCGACCCCCGCAGACTACGAAATCCAGCGCTCCACCCAGGTCGTCGAACAGGTCATCCGCCCCACGGGCCTCCTCGACCCCGAGATCGTCGTCAAGCCCACGAAGAACCAGGTCGATGACCTGATGGACGAGGTCCGGCTCGTCATCGATAAAGGCCAGCGCGCGCTGGTCACCACCCTCACCAAGAAGATGGCCGAGGACCTCGCCGACTACCTCAAGGAGATGGGCATCAAGACCCACTACCTCCACGCCGAGGTCGAAACGCTCGACCGCGTCGAGATCCTGCGCGACCTGCGCCTGGGCGTGTACGACGTCGTCGTCGGCATCAACCTCCTGCGCGAAGGCCTCGACCTCCCCGAGGTCTCCCTGGTTTGCATCCTCGATGCGGACAAGGAAGGCTACCTCCGCTCGAACCGCTCCCTGATCCAGACGATCGGCCGCGCCGCCCGCCACATCGAGGGCCGCGTCGTCATGTACGCCGACAAGGTCACGCTGAGCATGCAGAACGCCATCGACGAGACTTACCGGCGCCGCCGCATCCAGGAGGAGTACAACCGCGAGCACGGCATCGAAGCCGCCAGCATCACCAAGGCCGTCCGCGATATCACCGACCACGTGCGCATGCAGGCAGCCGAGGAAAAGGCTGAGTACGACGCGGGCGACCCGGCCTCGCTCCCAAAGGATGAACTGCTGCGCATGGTGAAGGAACTCGAGACCCAGATGAAGACGGCCGCGAAGAACCTTGAGTTCGAAAAGGCCGCCGCTCTGCGTGACAAGGTGGTCGAGCTCCGCCGCGAGCTCGTCGGCACCGACGCCGAGGAGCTGGCGGCGTTCGCGGCCGCCGCCGGCCGCAGCGGGCCGCTCCGTTTCGGCCGCAGCCAGGCTGGTGGCCGCGACCGTGGCCGCCGCTACCGCCGGTAGCTACCTCCCCTTGCGACGGAGGCGTACCATCCGCATCCGTGCAGTTCGAGTGGGACGAATACAACGAAGGGCACATCGCCGCTCACGACGCGGGTCGGGACGAGTGCGAGTCCGTTTGGGATGATCCTCACCGGGTTGGAATTGGTGTCGCCCGGCGTAGTGGCGAGATCCGCCACGCGCTGTTAGGTCGTACCGAGGCGGGGCGCTTGTTGTATGTGGTGTACACTCTCAGGAGCGGAAGCGTGAGAGTTGTTACCGCCCGCGATGCTACCCGGTCAGAGCGACGGACCTATCGTCGCAACTACCAATGAACAAGACATCGAAATTTGCAACGAACCTGATCACGGTCCACAGCCTGGACGACATCCCCGACTTCGCCACGGAGGCGGAAGAGGCAGACTTCTGGGGCACCCACACCCTCAGCGACGAGCTCCTCGAACAGGCCTCGCATATCGAAGACCCGCTCCTCCCCCCCCCGGGCACTGCGTTCGGCCTCTCGCTCGGCTTTTCGGCAGAAGTTGCCCAGCGGCTGCGGGCCCTCGCAAGGAAGAAGCGCCTGGACTACGTCGCGATGACGCGCGCCTTCGTCATGGAACGCCTCTACGAAGAAGAGAGGCGCGAGGGCATCGTCGGCGACTCCCAGGCCTCATAACGCTCCGCTCCGGCGATCCTTCCCGCCAACCCCCGTCGCCGTGACACCCCCGCGTTCGCGTTTCCGTCTCCCATCCCCCACCATCCAGCTATGCGCATCCTCGGTATCGACCCCGGCCTGAACGTTACCGGCTACGGCGTCGTTGAAGTCGAACGCGACCGCTGCGTCTACATCCGCCACGGGGTATTCCGCACCAAACCGGCGGATGCCAGGGTCGAACGCCTCCTCCAGCTCCGCGACGCGGTGCGCGCCATCGCCGCGGAGTACGCAGCCACTGCCGGGGCCATCGAAGCCGGCTTTGTCGGCCAGAACGTGCGCGCCGCCATGGCGCTGGGCGAAGCGCGCGCGGCGGCCCTCCTCGGGATGGCCGATGCCGGCCTCCAGGTGGCCGAGTACGCCCCCGCGCTCGTGAAGCAAACCGTCTCCGGATACGGCCGCGGCGAAAAGAGCCAGGTCGCCGAAATGGTCCGCCTGCAACTCGGCCTGAAGGCCACGCCCACCCCGGCCGATGCCGCCGATGCCCTCGCGGTGGCTATCACGCACTGGGCCCACGCCCGCCTTGCCACGCGCTGAACCGCGCCTTTCGCAACGCTTTTGATATGCCCCGGCAGGTAAACAGCGCACATCTTCGACCTCCAATGAGGTACGGTGATTCGTGCCGAATCCTTCCCAAGGAAGGAACGGGGGACCCACCATCTGGGGTGCATTGCGCGGTCCCGCGCATAGGCGACTTCCGACGCCGAACCCGTCAGCTAACCCCGCAGGCGTTCGGAGGGCGTCCTTTGGCCCTCCCTTCATTCCGTGAGCCACGCTCCAGAGCGCGTGGCTCGCCCGGTCACAAGGAGGATGCGCATGACCGTCTATTCAGGAACGTTTGCCCCAACCGCCGATGCCGCCGCGGTCGACCTCAAGGATCCCCTCGCCGAAGCGCGGGAGAAGCTCCGCCAGGCCGCCCGGCTCCCCTTCCACGCACACCAGCCCCATTCCTGGCAGACCTCGTTCCGCCAGTTCGTCACCGATGCCCGCGCCGATGTCAGGCGCCACATCTGGACGGCCGCCCTGCCCGATTCGCCTCTCAACATGGTCGAGAACCAGGAGCCCCGGCTCCTCTCGAAGATCGAGGGCCAGCGCGAGGAGCACGATGCCTTCGCCGCCCGCGCGGATGAACTCGTCTCCGAGTCGAGCGCTCCCGGCGAGGTGGACATCTGGAAAATGATCGAACTCGGCGAGAAGGCCATCCTGCTCGAAATGGCGCTCGCCCGCCACCACAACCGCCTCATGCAGCTGGTCTACGAGGCCACCCTGCGCGACCTCGGCGAGGCCGGGTAACAGCCCATCCCGCCAGTCCTGCGCGTATCTCGCGAGCCCCGGAGATGGGGCTCGCGGCGTGTCAGGCCGGTCCGGCCTCGAAGCCGGCTTCCGTATCCTCGCGCGGGGCCTCCGCGCCGCGGTTCCGGAGCACATAAGCGATCGGCAGGATGCCGGCGGTGTTCGCCAGCGCCAGCACCGGGATCATCTTGTACTGCTTCAGCTGGATCGCCCGCCGCACCGCCACGAGCTTCCAGGCGGTGTCCCAGATGACGAGCGGTAGGAGGGCTTTCGGCGGCCGGCGCTTACTCATGCCCGTGGCCCTGCCCTACGCGCCCGCTCACGGCCGCAGCTCCACGTTGTCCAGCAATCGCGTGTGCCCGAACTTCACCACCAGCGAAAGCAGCGCCGCGCCCTTCGCCACGCCCTGCACCTCCTGCAGGGTGGTGTCGTCGGCGAGCGAGATGTAGTCGATCTCGCCAAGCGGCTCGCTCTCAATCTGCGACCGCACCGTCCGCCTCAGCGTCTCGGCGTCCCGCATGCCGTTGTTCCAGAGGCTGCGAGCATGTTCGAGTGCCTGCTTCAGCACCGGCGCGGCGGCCCGCTGTTCCGGCGTCAGGTACACATTCCGCGAACTCATCGCCAGCCCGTCCGCCTCCCGCACGATCTCGCAGGGGACGATCTCGACGCCCAGGTCCAGGTCTCGCGTCATTCGCTGGATCACCCGCAGCTGCTGCGCGTCTTTCTTGCCGAAGTACGCCCGGTCCGGGCTGCTCGCGTTGAAGAGCTTCAGCACCACGGTGGTCACGCCCCGGAAGTGGCCCGGCCGCGAGGCGCCTTCGAGTGGCTGCGTCACGTCCTCCACGGAGACGTAGGTCTGGAACCCGCGCGGGTACATCTCCGCGGCCGAAGGCAGGTAGACAGCGTCCACCTCGGCGTCGCGGAGCAGGTTCAGGTCGCGTACCTCATCTCGCGGGTACTTCTCGAAGTCCTCGTTCGGGCCGAACTGGGTCGGGTTCACGAAGATGCTCACGACCACGTGCGCGTTTTCGCGCCGCGCCCGGTGCACCAGGTCCAGGTGGCCTTCGTGCAGGTATCCCATGGTGGGCACCAGCCCCAGCGGCGCGGGGTGCGCCGCCCGCCAGTGCCGCATCGCTGCCGGCGTCGTCAGGATCGCCGGCGCCGGCTTGAGCGGCGGGTCGGGCGTGATCACGATGTAGTCAGAGTCTGTCGGGGCATGGGCCATTGCTTCTTCCCGCCTCCAAGGGGAGCGGCGGCGCCTTCCCTGCACCGCCGCCGGGTGTCGTCCGTTGCTAGCGGACCTGCGCGAGTTCGGTCAGCGTCGAATCGTCCATCTCGAAGCTGTGTTCCGCCGTTGGGAACGCGGCCGATTCAACCTCGCCGATGTATGCCCGCACGGCTTCGCGGATCGTTTCGCCGATGACGGCGTAGCGCTTGGCGTGCCGCAAGGTCCGCTGGTCGTCGTAGATCCCGAGGAGGTCGTGGAACACCTGCACCTGCGCATCGCAGTGCGGGCCCGCGCCGATCCCGATCGTCGGGATCGAGATGCGCTCCGTCACCATCCGCGCGAGCGGTGCCGGGATCGTCTCGAGGACAACGGCAAACGCGCCCGCTTCTTCGAGTGCCCGAGCGTCGTTCAGCAGCTTGGCGGCAGCCGCGGGAGTCTTGCCCTGCACCTTGTGCCCGCCGAACTGGTTCACGGATTGCGGCGTGAGCCCCAGGTGTCCCATCACGGGGATGCCGGCTTCGACCATCCGCCGGACCAGCGGGGCGACGTGGCTGCCGCCCTCGAGCTTCACCGCGG
>JAHDWR010000139.1 GCA_023382755.1 Dehalococcoidia bacterium | reverse complement strand
GCGGCGGGACTGGCGTCGCCGGGTTCGTCTATGCAGGCGCCGCGTGGACGGGTAGTATCCGCGCGTCCGAATTTCTTGCATTGAGGAGGCGCACACTTGGGAGACAAGAGCCCGAAAAACACCCAGAAGACCACGAAGCAGAAGGCGGTCGCGAAGACCACCAAGAGCGCCGCCCCGGTGAAGAAGTAAGGACCGGGTAGCGCAAACGGGCTAGCGCCTCCCGCCCGGGAGGCGTTACGTTTTGCCGCCATGTACAAGGAACTCGGCCCGGACGACCACCTGGCCATGCTCGGCCTGCAGCCGGAGCAGCTGCCGTCGGTCGTGTTGCTCCTCGGCGTCTTCGACGTGCATGAAGGGGCGAAGCGGTTCGCGGCGTACCTCGATGACGCGCACTTTTCTCGCTCGGAGACGAGCCGGAGCGGCATCCCGTACTACATGGGCGAGCACGCCGGGGTGCGGGTGGCGCTGAGCGCATGTTTCGGGGGGCCGATGGCGGCGCTGTTCGCGCACACGTGGTGCGGGGCGGGAGTGCCGGCGGTCGTGCAACTCGGGTGGTACGGGGCGCTCCAGGAAGGGACCACGCTGGGCGATGTTGTGGTGCCGCGGCATGCCGAGCGGCAGGACGGCGTCTCAGACTGGTACCTGGCGAAGGGGATCCTGGCGGATGCGAGCCCGGACCTGGCGCAGGCAATCGTTGCCCGGCTGCGGACGCGCAACATCCCGGCGAACCAGCACGCAATCTACTCGACGCCGGCGCTGCTGGCGGAATCGCGGGACGTGATCGCCGACTGGTCGCGCCACGGGTACCACGGAGTGGACATGGAAACGGCGGCGACGTTCGCTGTGGCGAAGCACCTTGGTGTGCGGCGGGCGGCGGCACTCTTGCGGCTGGATGACCTGGTGGCCGAGGAGCACTCGCTCGCCCGGGGGCTGCCCCGCGACCTGCGCGGGTTCATGCGGGAGCGCGAGCGGGAAGTGATGCACGCGGCGATCGAGGCGGTGGGGGACGTGGGGTGAATTGCGTTGCGAGGCGGAGCGGCCTCCGGTCAGCCGCCCGAGTTGGAGCAGATTGCGACAATCAGGGAGAACGCGCTGAGCCCGGTCACCAGGACGGGGAAGATGAGCCGGCGGTTGAACAAGAGGCGCCACTTCATGCATCACGCTCCATGTGGGCTTTCCGGGAGAATCTTCGTCCGGGCCCCCGGCGTCAAGTCCGGGCCGCGACCGGCTTTGTCGCGGCCCGACTGACGCTCTAGGATTCGCGCACGACCTTCCCGAGGAGATAGCGGTGGAATTCTGCAGGTACGAAAAGACGGGCCATGTTGCCAGGATCACGGTCACGCGGCCCGAGGTGATGAACGCGCTCCATCCGCCCGCCGGGCGCGAGTTGCAGCAGGCGTGGGACGAGTTCGCGAACGACGACGACGCCTGGGTGGCCGTGCTCACGGGCGAGGGCGACAAGGCCTTCAGCGCGGGGAACGACCTGAAGTACACGGCGGAGATGTCGTGGCTGCCGCGCGAACAGCGGCCGGACCTCTCGTGGCCGGCGGGCGGGTTCGGCGGGGTCACCAACCGGTTCGACCTGTTCAAGCCCACGATCGCGCGGGTGAACGGGTTCGCGCTCGGGGGCGGTCTGGAGATGGCGCTCTGGTGCGACATCATCGTGGCCGCGGACCATGCGGAGCTCGGCCTGCCGGAGCCGCGGCGGGGGCTGATCGCCGGGGCGCTGGGCGTGCACCGGCTGCCGCGCCAGCTGAACCTGAAGCAGGCCATGGGCTACCTCCTGACCGGGCGGCACATCCCGGCGCAGCGGGCGTACGAGCTCGGGCTGGTGAACGAGGTGGTGCCGCTGGCGAAGATCGACGACGCGGTGGACGCGTGGGTGGCCGACATCGTGCGTTGCGCGCCGCTTTCGGTGCGGGCGACGAAGGAGGCGGCGATGCGGGGCATCGACATGCCGCTGCAGGAGGCGGCCGTGGCCCGGTACGAATGGGAGATGCGCCGCCGGACAAGCGACGACGCGGTGGAGGGGCCGCGCGCCTTCGCGGAGAAGCGCGCGCCGAACTGGCAGGGCAAGTGATCCGCTAACGCGGCCGCGGTGGGAGCGACCACAGCCCATCCGCGGCGGGCGCGATGAGAACGTCCTTTTCGAGCGCCTGGAGGTAGTGCCCGATGCGGGCGGCGTGGTGGGCGGGGAGCATGGCCGCGAGTTCGGCGGCCGTTGCCGGGGCGGCGCGGAGCGCGTCGACGATGCGTCCGCGGGCGAAACGGGCGGTGTGCTCGAACCTGGGAGCGGGCGCGCTGGTGGTCTTGCCCGCGGGGTAGCCGGCGGCCTTCCACGCGCAGAGGCGGGCGACCGGGCACTCGCCGCAGCGGGGAGCGCGGGAGCCGCAGACGAGCGCTCCGAGGTCCATGAGCGCGAGGTTGTGGTGGCGGACCTCGCGGGAGGGGAGGAGCGCGTCCGCCGCGTCCGAAAGCGCGCCGGCAGGGACCTCCCGCCCAGTGGGTGTCCCGAAGAGCGCCCGCGCCAGCACGCGGGCGATGTTGGTATCGGCGACGGCGATGCGTTGGTCGCGGGCGAACGACTGGATGGCGGCGGCAGTGTAGGGGCCGATTCCGGGGAGCTTGCGAAGGGTGGCGGCGGAGGGCGGGAGTTCGCCGCCGTGGTCGCTGATGACGGCAACGGCGAGGCGGTGGAGGTTGAGTGCCCGGCGGTTGTAGCCGAGGCCCCGCCACTCGCGGATGACGTCGGCCGGGCTGGCGGCGGCGAGCGCCGCGAAGGAGGGCCAGCGTTCGAGCCAGGCGGAGTAGTACGGGAGCACCCGCTCGACCTGAGTCTGCTGGAGCATGACTTCGGAGACGAGTACGGCGTAAGGGTCGCGGGTGAGGCGCCAGGGGAGGCCGTGGCGGCCGTTTTCGCGATACCAGGCCATCAGCCGGCGGCGGAAGCGGGCGGCCTCAGGCGTTGCGGATGTCGAGGTCGCCAGCATTCATCCGCGACATCAGGTCGAGGGCCTCGTCCGAGACCAGGAGGTCGAGGAAAAGGGTGCGTTCGAGGGCGAGGCCATCGGCGAGGGGCGTCTCCGGGGTCATGCGGACGAGCCGCTTGATGTGGGCGACGGCCCGGGGGGAGCGTGTGGCTATCTCGGCGGCGAGTTCCCGGGCGCGGGCCACGGACCCGCCGGCGGGGACGACCTCGTGGACGATGCCGAGCGCGAGCGCTTCGGCCGGGGAGACGGTGCGGCCGCGGAGGGTCATCTCGAGGGCACGAGGCATGCCCACCAGGCGGGCGAGTTTCTGGGTGCCACCAGCGCCGGGGAGGATGCCGACTTTCACCTCAGGCAGGCCGACCTCGTAGTCGCCCTCCTCGGCGATGCGAAGGTCGCAGGCGAGCGTGAGTTCGAAGCCGCCGCCCATCGCGAGGCCATTGATGGCCGCGATGACGGGCTTCGGCATGGTTTCCATCCGGCGGAAGACGCGGTCGAGGTCACGCTCGGGGAGCAGGCGGGAGGGGTCGACCTGGACGCCCTGTTCACGGAGGTTGCGGGAGAGGCGTTCGAGGTCGTGGACGGAGTAGTGGCGGATGAAGACGCCGGGGAGGCCGCCGGTGATGACGACCGCGCGGACTCCGGGGTCGGCTTCGAGCTCGGCGGTGGCGGCGTCGAGTTCGGGGACGGTGGCCGAGTCCATGTAGCCCATGGGCGGGTTGGTGATGGTGAGGGTGGCGACGGGGCCTTCACGATCGATGCGCACCTGGGACATGGCTACTCGTCCTCGTGTTCGTGTTCCTCTTCCTCGTCGGGGGCGACGTTCACCGACGGTACGAGGGCCATGTCGTTGCCGCCGTCGCGGCGGCCCTTGCGTGGCGGGGGGACTGCCTTGAGGCGGGTGACGATCTCCGCGAGGTCGGCGGGGCTCGAACTGGCGGGCGCGACGACGGCGACGACGCCGGAATCGCGGAGGACGCGCAGGTCGGAGACGCTGGCGCCGGCATCGATGGTGGCGATGATGCCGGTGCCCGCGAAGGAGGCGATGCGGACCAGGCCGAGCTGTCCCGCGAGCTTCATGGCGCCGTGGGGGCGTTCGACGTAGAGCCCATCGAGGCCGAGCGGCCCGAGCGACCGGAGGGTGTTGTCCTCGAGGGACTCGCTGGCGATGACGACGTGGCCCATCTTCTCGTTGTCGACGGCGCCGGAGTCGGTGGTTTCGAGTGGGCTGACCACGAAGTCGCAACCGGCGGCGCGGAGCGTTTCGGCGTCGGCTTCCGAGAGGCCGTCGAGGAGCACCCCGGCGGCGACCTTCGGGCCGGCGAGTCCATCGAGGGCTTTCGCGGCTGTGGCGGCATCGCCGAAGTGGAAGAGGATGGCGTCGGCGCCGGCCTCGAACGCGGCGCGGGCCTCATCGGCGGAGCGGACGCGCGCGACGAGGGCCATGGCTTTGGGCTGTTCGCGGCTGACGGGGCCGAAGCCGATTGCAGGCCCGTCGCGGCGCTGGAGTTTGGCGATGGTCTTCTGAAGCTGGCTCATGTGTTTCCTTCGATTTCCGGGAGAGACGAACGGACGATCGCGCCCGCCTGGATCACTGCCCGGATGGCTGACTGGTTGGCGAGGACGCCGATATCCGCGAGCGGATCGGTGTCGAGGACGAGGAGGTCGGCGGCGAGGCCGGGGCGGATGCGGCCGGCCCGGTCGCTGATGCGGAGGAGTTCGGCGGCCCATGCGGTCGAAGCCAGGAGCGCCGCCGCAGGGGAGAGGCCGAGGCCGGCGAGGCGGATGATCTCCTGGGCGTTTTCACCCGGGTGGTTCTTCGGCGTGCCCTGGTCGGTGCCCATGGCCAAGCGGACGCCGGCCTTGATGGCGGCGCGGATGCTCTGTTCGTGCGATTCGAGGACCTGCCAGCCCTTGTCGACCATGAAGGCGGGGATGCCGGCTTCGATGCCGCGGTGGGCGATCTGCCAGGGGGCGGTGAAGGTGGCCACCAGGTAGGTGCCCCGCTCGCACATCATCTGGATGGCTTCCTCGTCGAGCCAGACACCGTGCTCGATGGAATCGACGCCAGCGCGGATGGCGTTCTTGACGCCCTCGGTGGCCTGGGCGTGGGCGCCGGCGACGCGGAAGGCTTTGTGTGCTTCTTCGACACCGGCTCGGAGCTCGTCTTCGGTGAAGCTGGGGGAGCGCGGGTCGACGCCGGGAGTCATGACGCCGCCGCTGGCGAAGAGCTTGATGGCGGATGCCCCGGCGCGGAGCTGTTGGCGGACGGCTTTGCGCACGGCATCGGGGCCATCGGCTTCGGCGGCGATGAAGCCGCTGCCGTGGCCGCCAGTCATGGTGACGCCGAGGCCCGCGGCAAGCATGCGCGGCCCGCGCACCAGCCCGGCCTCGATGGCGCTGGCGAGGTGGATGTTGAGCTGGTCGGCGGCGCCCAGGTCGCGGACGGTGGTGAACCCCGCCATGAGGGTCTGTTCGGCGTACCGGGCGGCGCGCCAGGCGCGGGTGGGAAGGGGCGTGGAGGTGGCGGTGCTGAGTTCGGCCGGGTCGCCGCTGCCGGTGATGTGGACATGGCAGTCGATGAGGCCGGGGATGAGGTACTTTCCGGAGCAATCGAGGGACCGGGCCCCTTCGGGAGCGGCGGCGGTTTCGGCGAGCGTTTCGATGCGGCCTTCGCGGCAGACGACGTCCGCGCGCCGGAAGGTGCGGGCATCGTCGTCGAAGACGGTGCCTCCGATGAGGGCCAGTGGGCGCGTTTCAATGTTGCCGGGAGCGGTCACGTACCTGCCATTGTCCGGGCCGGGTGTGGGTGGGGGCAACCGGACAGCGCGTTTAGCGCCCGGGGGGTAGTCTGGAGGGAAGAACCACGCAGGAGGCCCCATGGCCAAGCAATACCCAAACGCGCCCGAGATGGTGATCGACCCGGCGAAGGCGTACACGGCGACGATCGAGACTTCGGCGGGGACGATGACCGCCGAGTTCTTCCCGGCGGATGCGCCGAAGACGGTCAACAATTTCGTGTTTCTCGCCCGGGACGGGTACTACGAGGACGTGATTTTCCACCGCTGCATCAAGGGATTCATGATCCAGGGCGGTGACCCGACCGGCACGGGCCGGGGCGGACCGGGCTACCGCTTCGAGGATGAGCCGGTGAAGCGCCAGTACCTGCGCGGGACGCTGGCGATGGCGAACGCCGGCCCGAACACGAACGGCAGCCAATTCTTCATCATGCATGCGGACTACCCGCTGCCGCCGAGCTACACCATCTTCGGGAAGCTGACTTCGGGCGAGGACGTGCTCGACGCGATCGCGACGGCGCCGACCGGAGCGCAGGACCGCCCGGTGAACCCGGTGACGATCTCCTCGGTGACGATCAGCGAAGCGTAACCTGGGTGGAGAGCGGTTCTCCCATCCAGAGCGCCACCCCGATGTTATCCAGTCCGCCGCGGGCGTTGGCCAGTTCGACCAGTGCCCGCGCGGCATCTCCGGCATCGGCCGCCGTCGCGAGCGTGCGGGCGGTGTCTTCGCTGGAGACCATCTTGAACAGTCCATCGGTGCAGAGGAGGAGCGCGTCTCCGGGGCCGAGGCTGAGGGTCGTGGGCGTGGGCTCGGCTACCTCATCGACGCCGATGCCCCGGGTGATGACGTTGCGCCAGGGGTGGGTGTCGGCGTCGGCCGGGCTGAGACGGCCGGCACGGACTTCGCCGGCGACCCAGGAGTCGTCCTCGGTGACCTGGACGAGCTGGCCCATGTGGAAGAGGTAGGCGCGGCTATCGCCGATGTTCACGAGGTTGGCCGCGGCGCCTTCGACGACCGCGGCGACGAGGGTCGTGGCCATGTTCCCAAACTCGGGCTTCTGTTCCTGGACCAGGCGGATGCGCTCGTTGGCCAGGTTGACGGCGGTCAGGAGCAGCCCGGCGTAGGGCGCGCTGCCCGCGAATTCCTCGAAGACTTCGCGGACGACCCGCATGGCCTCCTCGCTGGCGAGTGCGCCCCCGGGTGCGCCCCCGACTCCGTCGGCCACGAGCAGGAGGACTGCCCCTCCCGGAAGTGCCAGGGCGAGGGCGCGGTCCTGGTTCTCGGTGCGGACCTGTCCGGTGTCGGTGAGCGAGGCCCAGGTAACGGTCATCAGGCTTTCCAGACCGCGGAGGCGACCCGCAGGAAGTTGCCATTGCAGATGCGCTCGAGGCTGGCATCCGGGTAGCCCTTCGCCTTCAGCGCCCGGAGCACCACCGGGAGCCCGGTCGCATCGCCGACGACCGAGGGGATGTCGGTGCCATCGAAGTCGGTCCCGAAAGAGACGTGCTCATCGCCGACGAGGTTCACGATGTGGTCGAAGTGGCTCACGATGACGTCGAGGGCGGTATCGGTGTTCCCCTGCATGTCGGGCCTGAGGAAGATGTTGGCGAAGTTGATGCCGATGGTGCCGCCCTTGTTGGCGAGGGCCTTGATCTGGCCGTCGTCGAGGTTGCGGACATGGGGTGAGATGGCTTTGACGCTCGAATGGGTTGCGACGACGGGGTTGCGCGATTCGGCGAGCATGTCCCAGAAGCCCGCGGGGTTGATGTGCGAGACATCGAGGATGATGCCGAGTTCGTCGCACTCGCGGACGAGCTGCCGGCCGAGGTCGGTCAGGCCGGTCTCGGGCAGGTTGCCTCCGAAGGCGACGCCGTGAGCGAAGATGGTCGAGCGGCTCCAGGTGGGGGCGAGGCAGCGGAGGCCGGCCTCGTAGAAGACGCGGAGCTCCTTGAGGCTTGAGGAAATCGGGTCGGCGCCTTCGAACATGAAGACCGAGGCGAAAGCATCGGCCGCCCAGGCGGCGCGGATATCGCTGACGGTCCGGCAGATGCGGAAGCGTCCCTCGGAGCGGTCGGCGATGCGGAGGACATCGTTCATCTCGTCCATGGCATAGGCGAGGGCGTTGTACTCGGCGCGTTCGTTCGAGAGGTAAATGGAAGTGAAGCAGCCGCCGAGACCGCCGCGCATGGCGCGGGGGAGGTCGACGTGGCCGCGTTTGGACTGCTCGATATGGTCGTTCTCGGGCGGGCCGCTGCCGTCTTCGAAGAAGTCGCGGCCACCGGCCGGGCCGAAGATGGCCCGGCGAGGCTTGATCTGGGTGATGAAGTCCTCGTGGCCATCGAAGACGGGCGGGAACTCGCGGTTCAGCGGGGGGATCACGGGCAGCCTCGCTCGGGTGGTGGAGAGAGTGTACGCCGGGGGGCGCGGCTGCCGCGATTCGTCTACCATCGGCGGCGATGGTTTCTTCGCCCGCGGAAGCTTCGCGTTCTCCCCGGCTGGCGTGGCTCGTGCCGGCGGCGCTGGTGCTGGTGTTCGTCGCCGCGGTGGCGGGAGTGTTGCTCTTCGCGCGGCAGGCGGCGGAGTCGGACGCGCCTCCCCCTGCCGCGGGGTTCGTGCCGCCACCCGGGCTGGCCTACGTCGCGTTCGATGTTGAGCGGAACGACGGTGGCGTGCTGCGCGTGGTCTCGGGTGGGGGGCAGCAATCGACCGCCATGGATGTGACCCCGGGTGCTGACGCGCGGGTGTGGCTGCTCGAGCCGGCTGCATTGGAGGACCTGGAGGCGCCGCTGGTGGTGAACGTGATCGCCATCCCCAACGAGGTGCGCAACTTTTCGATCCACCTGCTGGCATTCGCGCCCGCGGACGGGACAGAGGTGCTGGACGCCGAGTTCGTGCCGCTGGCCGGCGGGTTCGGCGGGCATGAGACATCGCGCGACGTGCGGGAACGGCCGGTCATCTCCGGGGTCGTGGAGCGGTTCGACGGGAACATCGGCTACGTGAAGACCGAGGCGGGGCCTGCGACGATCGAGATCGACGCGGGCGCGCCGGTTCGCCTGCTGCGAGGGGGGACGCTGAGCGAGGTGCGGCCGGGGGACCGGGTGGCCTTCCACCGGGCGGCCGATGGGAGCCCCGACGTATCGCGCGGCGTGGTGGTCCTGACGAACGCGGACCCCGACTGAGCTATTCCGTGCGCAGGGCCTGGGCGTCGGAGGTGCGGCTGATGAGCCGGCCGGCGATGCCGAGCGCGAAGGCGAACACCGCGAGCACGATTGCCGCCCCGGCGAGGACCATCAACCAGTCGGTCTGGAGGATGAACGCCGGTTCGGCGGGGCGGCCGTCCTCATCGACGTTGAGGAACGAGAGCATGCGTGAGCCGACCATGCGGCCGAGGTAGGCGCCGCCGATGAGGCCGAGGACGGCGACGATGGCGTATTCGAAGGCGAGGAGGCGGACGACCTGGCCGCGGGAGAGGCCCATCGCGCGGAGGACGGCAAACTCTCCCCGCCGGCGCTGGACCGACACCCAGAGCGAGACGAGCAGCGCGGCCCCGACCATCAATAGGACGGCTCCGAAGGCGAGGTAGAGGATGCCCGCGCCACCGGCCGCGATGAGCGGGTTGCTCGCGATGCGGGCAAGCTCCGTCTCGCGGTCGGTGGTGTTATCCAGGTCGAACGGGTCGAGGCCGAGGGTGACGGCGAGGGCGGCGGCGTCGGCGCCTGGTTCGAGGGAGAGCCATGCTTCGTTCAGCCCGGGGAGGGTGGTGACGTTGGCCATGCCGAGCCACGTGAGGAGGTGGTCGCGGTTGAAGACGACGGCCGGGCCTTCGAGCGTGTTGAGGG
>JAHDWR010000138.1 GCA_023382755.1 Dehalococcoidia bacterium | reverse complement strand
GGGCCGAATGGCAGCCGGTGCCATCGGACCGCTGGGTCCGTTGTGACTTCGAAAAGATCGAGGAGTAGCAGGCCGACCTTTTTCCGTCCCAGCGCCGGCATTGCGTCACACCAGACCCGCGGGCGTGCGGTTCACCGGTCATGTACGGGGACTGTACACTGGCGCCATGCCACCGCCCGATAGTCTCGACGTGGAACAGTACGCGCGCGAGGCCACGCGGCGTCTCGTTTCGAGCGTGGGAGTCGCTCACGAGGACTGGCGTCCCACCATCGAGCGGGGCCTCGCGGCGGCCTACCGCCAGGGAGACGCAGCCGGGCTCACGTCGATGGTCCAGCTTGTCGCGCATCTGCTCGACGGGGCAGGCCGCTACGAGGACGCGATCGGAGAGCTCGACCACGCACTCGCGTTCGCCCGGAATGTCCCCGATGCGGCGATCGTGCTCCACGGCATTCGGGCATCTGCCCTGGCCGCGCCGGGCCGGATGGATGAAGCCCGGCGGTCGCTCGAGGATGGCTACGGGCTGCTCCCCCGGTGTGGCGCCACGGCACGGACCCGGTACCAGGTGTTCCGCAAGGTGGTGCTCTGGCAGGCGCTCGAAGAGGAGAGCGACTGCCCGGTCGACTCGCTGATGGCGGACTGCAGCGCGCTGGGACTGACCAGGGACCGGTCGTTCCTGCTGAGCTGGTACATCCCGTTCCTCGCCAGCTCTGGCGATCGGCGCGGGGCGCACCCGTGGATCCGTGCCGTGAAGCTCGAAGCGCAAACGTCGAACAGCCGGTGGCGAGCATCGGACGCGGCCGCATTCGAAATCTGGGACAACTTCGTGGGGAATGCCGGTGGGCGCGATCGGCGGGCCATCCTGGAGCCCGAGAACGCCATGTCGGTCTGGCGGGGGGAGGCGGTACGGCTTCGAGACGCCACGCTGAGGGGCGACGGGGCGGCGGCCGAGGCCGCGCTCCAGAACCTGCAGGACGCCCGACGGCGGCTCGCATCCGCGGACGTGGGCGATGCCGACTGGTACAGGTGGGCGGCGCGCTGCCCGGACTCGCTCGATGCGGAGCCGGACACGCCCCTCCCGCCCCGAAACGCGAACCTGAACAACCTCGGGACCACGCTGGCGGCAGCCGAATGCGTGGCCTGGCACGGCAGCCAGCAGGCGGCGCTGGCCTGGCTAGAGGCGCTTGACCGGCTGCTGCCGCACCGGACCCAGAGCTGCCTGGAATGGCCGCTCTCCGTCTTCCGCGTCCGTGCGCTGCTTGCCCTGCGCGGCGGCGATGTCCGGCGGGCGCGCGCGGAGTTCCAAGACGGCCTCGATTGGTGCATGGCCACCGGATTCCAGACCGAAGAAGGGCTCACGAGACTGCAACTGGGCGAACTCTGCGCGCTGGCCGACCTTCGCGTGCCGGAGAAGACCTGGCAGTCGGACCGGCGGGCGGGTGCCCAGATCCTGTCTGCACGCGGGTACGACCCCGTGCCGCGCGCGTACGCGGTAGCCCACAGTGTCACCCTGAGTTCCCGCAACCGGGTGGCGGACCGGCTGACCAGGCGGGAGATCCAGGTGCTCGGCCTGCTCGCGGAAGGCCGCAGCTACCGCGAGGCGGCGGAGACCCTGGGGATTGCCCCGGCAACCGTGCAGACGCTGGCACACCGGGTCTACGAGAAGCTGGGGGTCAGCGGGCGCGAACGGGCAGCCCGGGAAGCCAGACGCCTCGGGATCCTATAGCCCCCGAGGCGCCTTTTCGGCCGAATGCCGGTCCGCGGAGCGATCATCGCTGTGGCGCGGCTTCTGCCCCAGCATTGGGCGGTGTACAGCGACCGTACACCGCGACCGAACCTAATGACGGTTGGAGACCGATCCCGGAGCGGAATTAGCGGAGACTCCTGGCGCCGACGCGAGGCGAACTCCCTGCCGGGAGCCTGAACCGCGGAGTCCCGCCGCTCAATCTCCGAGCAATTCGTCCACGGTCTCCAAAAGCCTTGGCACATCGATTGGTTTCGTCAGGTAGGCGCGCGCGCCCATCCGGAGCAGCCGCTCCACCTGCCGCTGGGTGGCATCGGCACTGGCAATGACGACGGGGATCGAGGCAGTCATGGGGTCCCGCAGGAGACGCTGCAGCACCTCATCGCCCTTCATGTCGGGCAGGTGCAGGTCCAGCAGGACGAGGTCGGGGTGGTGGTCACGCGCCAGTTGCAGGCCGAGGCTGCCCTGCATGGCCGGGATGACACTGATGCCGGGCCGCCGCGAGAGCACCTGCTCGATGAGCTTGAAGTTTGCCAGGTTGTCCTCCACATAGAGCACGACGCCGCGCGACGCGCGTCCCGCCGCCGCGTGGCCGCCATCCACGTGGCCAGTAAGCGCCGGGGCGTCCGCCCGGTTGAGCTGGACGGTGAAGATGCTGCCCCCGCCCGGGCGCGCGCGGGCATCGATGGTCCCGCCCATGGCCTCGACGAGCCCCTTGCACAGGCTCAGGCCAAGGCCCGTCCCCTCCACCTCCGTGGCCTCACGACCCAGCCGGTCGAACGGTACAAACAGGCGGCCGAGTGCGTCTTCCGGGAATCCAATCCCGTCGTCGATGAACGAGATGTGCACGCGAGCGCCGTCGTCCGCGCATTCGATCACGAGGCTGCCGCCCCGGGTGTTGTACTTGATCGCGTTGGTTACCAGGTTCAGCAGCACCTGCTTCAGGCGCTGGCGGTCGGCGAAAGCGTGGCAGCCGCACCCCCGACTGGGATGCGTGAGGGTCACGCCGCGTTCGTCGGCCAGGGGCTGCATCAGCTTGAGTACGTCCTCGACCGCATCACCCATGGCAACGGGCTCGATCGAGAGCGCCATCTTTCCGGACTCGATCCGGGAGATATCGAGGACGTCATCGATGAGGGCAAGGAGGTGGCGGCCGGCCTGGAGGATGTGGCCGACACTTTCCGATTGTCCCGGGCTGAGCTCATCGAGCTGGAGGACCTGGGCGAACCCGAGGATCACGTTGAGCGGCGTGCGGAGTTCGTGGCTCATGCGCGAAAGGAACTCGCTCTTGGCCTGGTTCGCGCGCTGCGCCTCGACCCGGGCCGCATGGAGCTGCGCCTGGGTTTCCTTCAGGGATGAGATGTCCTGGATGCTGATGTGCCGGTACCGCGGAGAGCCATCCGTCCCACCTACCGCACTCCCGACCACGAGGGCAGGGAACGTTGTCCGGTCCTTGCGGAGGTGGACACACTCAAACGAGTGGTGCCCTCGTTCCAGGACGACATCGAGCATCCGGTGCAGCTCTTCGCGTGATTCAGGAGCCACGATGTCCTCTCGTGGCCGCCCGGCAAGCTCGTCGACCGTAAAGCGATGCATTCGCGCGAAGCCGGGACTGACGCGCTCAAGGCGAAGCCCATCGCTGCTCAGCACGGCCACGCCCCACTCCGCATTCTCGATGATGTCTGACCAGGCGACCGAGGTGGCGCGCAGCCCGCGTTGTTCCGTGACGTCCCGGATGACGGTGAGCAACAGTCCGGGTTGGCCTCCTGCGCCCTCGAGCGGCACGATCTGACCCGACAGGTAGTGCAGCCCGTCCTGTGTGACGACCACCTCCTCTGCAACCCGAACCGAGCGATTGTTGCTTGCCGCCTCGGTTTGGAGCTCGTGTAGCCGGGTCGCGCCTTCCGGGGGAAACAGGTCGAACACGGTCTTGCCGGTCAGTTCAGCCTCACTCAGGCCGTGGAATTGCTGTCCGGCTGCATTCGCGCGCACGTAGGTCAGGTCGCTGGCCCTCTGGACGAACACCATGCTCGGGATCGCGTCGAAGACCGCATCGAGGAGCGCCTCTGCTCCGGGGTCACCAGTCACGTCGCCCTCCTGTGCATTACCAGCCGTGCAATGAGACCCTCGGCAGCCCGAGCGGTTGTTACCCCGTGTCGGAAAGCCGGTCGGTGCGGACGAGGCCGGCGCCGACAGCGTACCGCACCAGGTCCGCCCGATTCCTGGCCCCGACTTTTGCCATGATGCGCGAGTTGTGCCCCTCAACCGTTTTCGGGCTGAGCACCAGCAGGTCGGCGATCGCTCGCAGCGTGTGTCCCTCAGCGATGAGCTGGAGGACTTCCCGCTCGCGCTCGGTCAGTGACGTCGACTGTTGTCCGTGGTTGCGGGCGGCGAAGGTCAGTTCGCCGATGTCCATTTGTTCTGCCAGCTCGCGGGACACGTAGACATTCCCGGTGGCCACGAGCCGAAGGGCGAGGACGAGCTCTTCGATATCGGAGCGCTTGATGATGAAGCCGCAGGCGCCCGCGGCGAGGGCGCCGCCCACCGCGGCCGAATCGCCATAGGCGCTCAGGACAATGACCTTGGTCGCGGGGAAGCGCTCGTGGATCTGGCGGGTAGCCTCGATGCCGTTCATGCGGGGCATGCCGACATCCATGATGACGACATCGGGGCGGAGTCGCTCGGTGGCGTCGATCGCCTCCCGGCCGTCGGACGCCTGTGCGACGACCTGCACGTCGGCCTGGGCGTCGAGGAGCGTAGCGAGGGCGTGGCGCAAGATGGCGTGGTCGTCTGCGAGTACGAGGCGTAGTGCCGGGCGGCCGGCCATGTTGCGTTGGCCTTTTTCCATAATCGCCATGGGCGGAGACAGCCTCAATGCGTTATGACGACCCTAGTACACGCGGGGTGAAATTGCAACAAGCGAGTCTACGGTTGAGCGAAATCTGCTTTATTTTTCCGGTCCGGCGCCTGAGCCCGGAGCGGAGGCAGCCCGCACAACTGCTGTCCAACTGTCGACGCGGATTCAAGGGATCGGCTGGAGCAACAAAGGCACCATCACAATCGGTGATCGGATAGCACCTCTACCGCGATATATGGTCCGCCACTGCATCAGGCTGCATCGACCAGTGCCGGGTTCGCCCGGAGCCGTGCATAGCAACGGTGCAAGAGCTGCGACACGCGGGTCTCCGAGATGTCCAGGGCGCGCGCGATGTCCTTCAGCGTCAGCCCCTCGACATAGTAGAGGGAGAGAATGAGGCGCTCCCGATCGGGGAGGTCGGCAATTGCCTTGCTCAGGCATTCCGCCATATCGCGCTGTTCCAGGCCCGTGGAGACCGTCGCCGACTCATCCACCAGGCGGTCTTCCCAGCTGTGTTCGCTGTCGGAGGGATGTTCGATCGGCACAACGGTCAGACTGGTGGCCGCCCTTGCCCGCCAGTACTCCGGCGCGGCGACGCCCGCGGCCTGCTGCACTTCGCAGGCGCTTGGCTCGCGGCCCAGTTCCAGGGCGAGGGTGTTGTAGGTTGCATCCAGGCGCTTGGCGAGCGTGCGCGTCGGGCGGCCCACCGGGTCGAGGGCCCGGAGCGCATCGAGGACGGCGCCGCGGATGCGGGTAATCGCAAAGCTGCTGAACTGGACGCCCTGGCTCCCGTCGAAGCGGTCCACCGCCTGGATAAGTCCGAGCGTGCCATGGCCAACGAGATCGTCGAATTCAAGCCCGACAGGCGCATTGGCCACGTGCATCTTGCGGACCACGTAGCGGACGAGGGGCAGGTGCTCCTCGATGATCCGGTCGCGTTCCTGGGACGACAAGGTCGATACGTTTCTGTTCACTGATGATCTCCTCGACGTGCCGTCTGTGGCACGAGTGGTGAATGGCTGGTGACAACTCTGGGCCTCCGCGGACCCCTCAGATGCGCGTGGAAATCTCCGAAGGAGGGCGGGGGATTTGCCCGTGGCGGGCCGGGGAAATCCCCCGCATCGGCATAGGTGAAGTCCCTCGGCGGGCATGCGGTTCTCCCCTACGCCGAACGCGGCATCAGGCTGGCGAAGGCACGCCGGCCAGGACTGGCCGGGGGCGGGCCCTGCAGGCCACTCGCGCCACCGATGAACGACGATGCCAGTCCCCGAATGGCCACCGAAACCCGGCTGCGCGGGTAACACTCCACAAACGGCGTGCCCGCCTGCATCGCCCGTACGAGCCGGCTATCCTCATCGAGCGACCACGACACGGGGACATCCAGTTCCCGCGCCACCTCGGCCTCCCGCATCCCTCCACGCATCCCCGTGCGGTTTTGGAGCAACCGCAGCCGCCCGCCACCACCACCGGGCCGCTGCGCCAGCCAGCGGACGGCGCGCGCGGCGTCGTGTACCGCGTTCGACTCGGGAGTCGTGACCAGGATCCGCGTCGTGGCACAATCGGCCGCCACCCCGGTGAGTTCGGTGTAGGCCCCGCCCGTATCGACGACGACGAAGTCGAAGGCGTGTCGCAGCCTGGTGACGAGCAGTTCCAACCTCTCTGGGGAGACCGTGGCGCCCGCCTCGACGTTCGCCGGCGCTGGAAGCACCCAGACGCCGTAGCTGCTGGTCATGTAGTGGCGGATATTCCCGTGTTGAAGGGTCTCCACATCGGCCACCGCGTCCGCGATCGAACGATGCACCTCCAGGTTCAGCGCGAGCGCGACATCGCCGAAGAGCGGGTCGGCATCGACCAGGGCGACGGCCAGGTGGGATTCGTGTTCGAGGGAGATGGCCAGGTTGGTGGCGATGGTTGTCTTGCCGACGCCTCCTTTGGCACCAAGAAGGGTGATGACCTGGCCCCCCTGGCTCGCCGCGAGGCTGGCGCCCTGCTGCCTGCGTTCGAAGTAGCGGCGCGCGGACTCGATGGCGCGCGTGAACTCGGGTGCACGGTCGCCTCGATCCAGGCAGGCTGCCGCACCCGCGGCGAGCACCCGGGTGGAAGCGCCGGTGGATGACTCATCGGTAACGCCCACGATGACCGAATCGGGCAGAGCGTCGTGAATTCGCGCAACAAGATCGATGGCCCGCGCTACCGGGGCCTGGACCCGGACCATGACCAGGTCGGGCCGGCCGGCGAGGGCGGTCTGCAATGCCTCCAGGCCGTAACCGGTGGTCGCAAGTACGGTGACCCCGAGCCGCTCAAGGTCGGCCAGCGCGGACGCGGGCAGGTCACGGGCGGGGTCGATGAGCAGGGCGGTCCTGGCACGCATGGTTCTCTCCGGGTGCAGGCGGGGGATCACCTGTGAATGGTTCAGGCGGCGGCAGCCTCGTACCCGGCGGCGGTGACTTCGACCCTGTAGCCAAACGAGCGCGCATTGACGATGGCGACTGACTGGCTGGAGCACTCCGCGAGCTTCCGGCGGATGCGCCGGATGTAAACCTTCACGGCCTGCTGCGCTTCGGCATCGGTGTAGGTGTAGTCGTGGATCGCCGACATGATCTGGCCGGGGCTGCGCACCTTCCCGGCTTCCCGGGCGAGGTAGGCCAGGATCTGGAACTCGGTACGCGTGAGCGGGACCAGTTCGTCGCCTTCGCGCACTTCGCAGACGTCGCGGTCGACGACCAGGTTGCCGAGACGCAATTGTGCGAACTCGGCCGCCGGGGAGTGCGGCTCGAGGTTGACCTGGACGCGGCGAAGCAGCGCGGTGACGGTGGCGCGCACCACCCGGGCATCTTCGAACAGGCTCAGCCCCGCATCGGCGCCGAGTTCGAGCGCCACGATGGTCCCGATTGTGGACCGCGAGGTGTTCATGACCAGCAGCCGTCCGCCGGGGTGCGTCGCGACAGACGCGATCATGGCGGCGCCGTCGTCCTGCGTGGGGTCGCAAATCGCGACGGTGAGCGCCGGCTGGATTGCGGCGACGATGCGGGCCGCGTCGCCGTCGAAGGGGCGATCGAGAGCCGTGATGCCGAGACCCGCGAGCACGGGCAGGAACTCCGCCGAGTGCGCCCCCCCGTGAGAAAGCACCACGGCGACTGGCGGCCGGGCCGGGGCGGTATGCGCCGGTTCAGCGTATTGCCGCAGCGTCCTGAAATCGCGGTAGTTGCCGTGCACCAGGCGGAGTGAGTTGGATGCGTTCATGTTGAGCCCCTCGGACAAAGTTGCGAACCGGTAGCGGTTCACCGAGTCGTCACTCAGGGGTTCGGGAGTGCGACTCATCCCTGACACGGAGAAAAGACACCCAACCTCCGGGGGGAAAACCCCTGAGGGGGCATCCGGGGCATCCCTAACTTACGGAGGGGCTGAATCTGGCTGTGGGACTACCGAAGGTTAGGGAGACGGGGATCGGGTTACAGCCGCGTAACGGGCGCCAGGCCCGCCCGCGCTCGCGGTGGGGATGGCCGGGAAACCGGCCGCCTGAGTCTGGAAGGAAGGAATACATGAGCCCGAGGCGAACGCCGACACCGGCCCAGAACAGACTCTCCAACACGCTCGCCCACGCCGCCCTCGAAGCGGCGGGGAACGTTGTCTTCGTTACCGACCGCTCCGGGACCATTATCTGGGTGAACTCAGCGTTTACGCGCGTCACCGGTTGGACACCGGAGGAGGCGATCGGCCAGAACCCGCGCATCCTCCAGTCGGGGCTCCACGACCGGCACTACTACGCGCGGCTGTGGTCCGAAATCACGACCGGGCGTTGCTTCACCTCGCGCGTGGTGAACCGAAGTCGCGACGGGCGACTCTACACGGTGGCGCAGACCGTAACGCCGCTCCCCCGCGGCAGCGCCGACCCGACGCACTTCGTCGCGTTCCAGGAAGATGTCAGCGCCGAGGTCGAATACGCCCGCGAACTCGAATACCTGGCCTACACGGACCCACTCACGGGGCTGGAGAACCGCCGGGCGCTGCTGGCACGGCTCGATGAGGCATGGCGCCGGCGAGAACCGCTGGCCGTGATGTTGATGGACATGGACGACTTCAAGGGCATCAACGACCGGTTCGGCCACGAAGAAGGAGACAACTCGCTGCGGCGTGTCGCGACCGTGCTCCGGAGACATGATTGCGGTGTCGCGGCGTTCCGCCTTGGGGGCGACGAGTTCGTGGTCCTTGCGACCGGCTCGACCGCGCTGGACCGGCCGGCCATGGAAGATTGCGCGCGGGAGATCCGGGCCCGCATCGCCGCGTGCGACGCTGGTGCCGGGTTTACACCACTTTCGGTCAGCATCGGAGTCGCTTTCGCGCCGGCCGACGGACGGGACTCGAGCGCGATCCTCCGGTCGGCCGACCTGGCGCTCGCCCGTGCCAAACACGACAAGACCGGGGTCGAAATCTACACGCCCGACCTGGGGCGGGTCGCCAGCCGGGAGATGGCCATCCGCCAGGATATCGCGCACGCGCTCGGGTCCGGACAGCTGACCCTCGCCTATCAGCCGATCAGGTCCCTGGCTTCCGGGGCGACGGTAGCGGTCGAGGCGCTCCTCTCGTGGCGCCATCCCCGGTATGGCGAGATCCCCCGTTCCGAATTCGCCCCCATTGCCGAGCGGAGCGGGTACATGGCTCCCATCGGCGAATGGGCGCTGCGCGAGGCTGTCCGCCGCCACGTCCGGCGGTACCGGGCGACGGGCGTCCGCCTGCACGTGGATGTCTCGCCGGTGCAACTGCTCGACCCGCTGTTTGCGCCGCGCCTTTCGCGCGTGCTGGCCCAGGAGGGGCTGCCCGGGAAACTCCTGGATATCGAGGTCACCGAATCGATGGAGTTCGCTGCATCGGGCGTGAACGAAATGCTCGAAGCGATCGACCGGCTGGGCATCGGCATCGTCATCGACGGATTCGGATCTGGCGCAACGCCGCTCGGCCACCTGGCCAACCTCCCCGTCTCGGGGCTCAAGTTCGCCGGCAGCGCCGTCGTGGAGATCACGCGTTCACGGCGCCACCGCGATTTCATTGCAGGGATCATCCGGCTCGTACACCAGGCCGGCCTTCGCGTCATCGCGGAGGGCGTGGAGTCGATGGAGCAGG
>JAHDWR010000137.1 GCA_023382755.1 Dehalococcoidia bacterium | reverse complement strand
ATCGCCGGCCGGTTGAGCACGGGGACGAGGCTTTTGTGCCGCGCCGAAGTCAGCGGCCGCAACCGCGTCCCCTGCCCACCAACCAGGACAATCGCGTCCACCGGTGTCCGCCGCTACCTTCCGGCCGTGATCCGCAGGTCCGCCGCGCGCGAGGTGTCTTCCCACGGGACGTTCAAGTCGGTCCTGCCAAAGTGCCCATACGCCGCCGTCGGCCGGTAGATCGGCCGCCGCAGGTCCAGGTCCCGGATGATCGCTCCCGGCCGCAGGTCGAAGTGCTTCCGCACCGCCCCAAGGATCACCGAGTCCGGCACCACCCCTGTCCCGAAGGTTTCCACCCCGATCGATGTCGGGTGCGCGACCCCAATCGCGTACGACAGCATGAACTCGCAGCGCGTGGCCAGCCCGGCCGCCACGATGTTCTTCGCCACCCAGCGCGCCGCGTATGCCCCCGAGCGGTCCACCTTCGTCGGGTCCTTCCCGCTGAACGCCCCGCCCCCGTGCCGCGCGATCCCGCCGTACGTGTCCACGATGATCTTGCGTCCCGTGAGCCCCGCATCACCCCTCGGCCCGCCGACCACGAATCGCCCGGATGGGTTCACGAACACCTTCGTCCGCTCGTCGATGAGCGACTTCTCGACAATGGTCCCGATGATGTGCTCGCGCACGTCGGTCTCGATGGTTTCGTTGTCGACATCCGGGGCGTGCTGCGTCGAAATCACCACTGCCTCCGCCCGCAGTGGATGCCAGTTTTCGCCGTACTCGATCGTCACCTGGCTCTTCCCGTCGGGCCGCAGCCAAGGCAGCTCGCCGCTCTTACGGGCTTGCGAAAGCCGTCGCGTCAGCCGGTGGGCGAGCGAGATCGTCAGCGGCATCAGCTCCGGGGTCTCCGTGCAGGCGAACCCGATCATCATCCCCTGGTCGCCGGCCCCCGTATCCAGGTCCGCCGTCTCCGAATTCCCGTGGCGGGCCTCCCACGACCGGTCGACGCCGTCCGCGATGTCGGGCGATTGTTGCCCGATCGCGGTGATCACGCCGCACGTCTCCGCATCGAACCCGATCTGCGACGACGTATACCCGATCTCCCGGATCGTCTGCCGCACGATGTTCGGGATCTCGATGTACGTGCTCGTCGTGATCTCGCCGGTCACCAGCACCAGGCCGTTGGTGATCGCCGTTTCGCAGGCCACCCGCGCGCGGTTGTCATCCCGGTAGATCGCGTCCAGCACCGCGTCCGAGATTTGGTCGCACACCTTGTCCGGGTGCCCCTCGGTCACGGACTCCGAGGTCAACAGTTTCGGTTCAGTCATCTCTTGCCCTTCCTTGTCGGTTCGTGGCAAGGCCGGCGGGCAAAAGAAAGCCCCTCACAGTCCACGAGGGGCGATGCGTTCACGTCTTCCACGGATTGCACCCCTCGCTGCGAGGGGCGGGCCTTCCCGCAAGCCCGCCTTTTGTTGTCCTTCTTGCGAAGGACCGCGTCGTCTTGGCACCTTGGAGGCTTAACCAGGTTGCCGGGCGCGGTCGCCCTCTTGACGCTTCACCAATCCTACCAGTACGCCCCCGCCACGCGAAAGCGATCCGCCTCACACCACCACTTCGTCCCGGCCCCCCGCGTCATTTCGGCACGAATCGTCGCCGAACCTCCGCGACGACCGCCGCGGCCTCGTCCGCGCTGCTGCGCTCACGCAGGACTTCCTCCGTTACGCTCAGCACCTGTTGCTCGAATGCGCTCCGCAGATCTTCCCGGAGCCCACGGCCGACATAGATCCGTGCAAGTTCCTCGCACGAGACTCCCTGCACCTCCGCCAGCTGACGGAGCGAATCGAGAGCACTCTCCGGGAGTGAAACCCGAATCTGGCCCCTCTTCCGGCCCTTCCACTCAACGGCTTCCATCGAATCCCTCATAAGTTCGTCTCTCACGTCTGGTCGCGGGCCGCGCAGATATGATTCTCGCGCGGTCCCCACGCTCAGTATGCACCACGATGAGAAGCCGTAGGCGGTAGGTCTCGCCCAGCAGCCACTCCCGCCCCTCCCCCTCGTCGCCCGACGCGTCTCCGGCGACCGCCAGTGGATCGAGAAAGACTTCCGCGGCATCGAAGAAGTCGACGCCGTGCTTCATGAGGTTTGCACTCGCCTGCTCAGCGTCCCATTCGAACCGCAGGTACTGGAGATCATACAAGATGTCCACGCCGCGGCATTCTAGCCCACCTTGATCCGGGCACCAGAAGACAACGGTCCGCTCGCCGCCCTTCGCAATTCGGCCTTCGCCCTTCCTACGTTCCCGCCTGCCAGCTCGTCAGGTAGTGCTTCTGCTCTTCCGTCAGGTAGTCGATCTGCACGCCCATCGCGTGCAGCTTCAGCCGGGCAATCTCTTCGTCCACCTCGTGCGGCAGCTCGTATACCGTCTTCTCCAGCTTCGTCGCGTTCTCCGCGATCCACTCCGCCCCCAGCGCCTGGTTCGCGAACGACATGTCCATCACTGCCGCCGGGTGCCCCTCGGCCGCCGCAAGGTTCACCAGCCGCCCTTCACCCAGCAAGAACAGCTTGCGTCCATCCTGGAGCAGGTATTCATCCACCGAGTCCCGCACGCGCTTCTTCCCCTCGCTCAGCGAGCCCAGTGCCTTCAGGTTGATCTCGCTATCGAAATGCCCGCTGTTCGCCAGGATCGCCCCATCCTTCATCACCTCCAGGTGCTGCCGGTCGATCACGTTCATGTCGCCCGTCAGCGTCACGAAGAAGTCTCCCTCCTTCGCCGCGTCCGCCATCGGCATCACCCGGTAGCCGTCCATCACTGCCTCCAGCGCCTTCACCGGGTCCACTTCCGTCACGATCACGTGGGCGCCCATGCCCCGCGCCCGGGATGCCACGCCCCGCCCGCACCAGCCATACCCCGCGACAACGAAGTTCTTGCCCGCCAGCAGCACGTTCGTCGCCCGGATGATCCCGTCGACCGTCGACTGCCCCGTCCCGTACCGGTTGTCGAACAGGTGCTTCGTGTCCGCTTCGTTGATCGCGACAATCGGGTAGCCCAGGGCTCCCGCCGCCGCCATCGCCCGCAACCGGATGACGCCCGTCGTCGTCTCCTCCGTGCCCCCGACCACGCCCGGCAGCAGGTCGCGCCGGTCCTTGTGCAGGGTCGCCACCACGTCGGCGCCATCGTCCATCGTCAGCTGCGGGCCGTGTTCGAGCGCCTGGTGGATGTGCCGGTAGTACGTCTCGTTATCCTCGCCGCAAATCGCGAACACCGGGATCCCGAACTCTTCGACCAGCGCCGCCGCCACGTCGTCCTGCGTCGAAAGCGGGTTGCTTGCGCACACACGCAGGTCCGCCCCGCCGTCGCGCAGGGTGATCGCCAGGTTCGCCGTCTCGGTCGTCACGTGCAGGCACGCCGTCATCCGGATGCCCTTCAGCGGCTGTTCGCGCTTGAACCGCTCCCGGATGAGCCGCAGCACCGGCATCTCACGCTCCGCCCATTCGATCCGCCGCACCCCTTCGGCCGCGAGCCGGGGGTTGGCAATGTCACTCGGTACAGACACAGGGTTCTCCTCAAGCGCGCCTGGTTTCCCGGCCGCGATCACCTCGGGTTAGTCGTGAAGGGTCACGAGGCTCCCATCATACTTGCGCCCCCGCATTGCGGCACGGATCCGCCGCAACCCCGAGGCTACCCCCGACGGGTCCCGCCGTGCCGCGCTCGCCTCCACCAGGTGGCACACCTCCCGGTAGCCGAGCCGCGCGTATGCCGCAACCGCCGGCGTGTTGCCCGGGTCCACCGTCAGCACTACGTGGTCGCAATACTCCAGCAGCGTCTCCGTCACCGCGCTCGTCGCCGCCGTCGCATAGCCATGGCCGCGGTACGAGGGGTGCGTGAACACGTTCCCAACCACCGCCACACCTTCGTGCCGCGAGACCACGTGCGTCCCCGCCACGGCCACCAGTCGCCCATCCCGCACCACCCCCCGGTACACCCCGCTGTCAATGTGGTCTGGCACGTAGTAGCTTGGCCCGCCCTCGCTCCCGTACAGGCCGTTCAGCTTGCGGATGTCCAACCCCGTCAGCGCGACGGTCGGCACTTCCCGGACAGCCGTGAACCCCGTCCGCTCCACGCCCATCCGGATCATGGGCTGCTGCGTCGCGAGCCGGTAGACACGCCGCAGCGCCTCAATGTGTTGCGGCTGGCACGTCGCATACGTCTGCGCCGTCCCCGGGTGGATCGTCAATATCGCCAGCACTGCGTCCGGGTCGCCCATCACGAACGTCGCGTCGCCCAGCCCCCCGCGGCTGTGCAGCACGAGCCCCGTCCCCGTTGTCCCGCGTGCGTAGTACCACCGCGTCCGCGGAAACAGCGCCGGCTCCAGCTGCCCCAGCGCGTATGCCGTGTATTCGACCCTCGGCGCAAGCACAGAGCGAATGGCCTGGACATCCGTCAGCGGTTGGACCACATAGTCCAGTCGCTTCCGCGCCACCCCCTGCCACCGCACCTCGCGCTCCGCCATCAGGCATCCACCTCGAAGTGGGTCAGCTCCCGGAACTGCCGGTACCGGACCTCCACTTCCTCCCGCGTCAGCGTCAACAACCGCGACGGTCCCAGCCCTTCGACCGAAAACGACGCCACCGTCGACCCGTAGATGATCGCCCGCCGGATCTCGCGCCGCGTCACCTCCGGCACCGTGTCCAGGTATCCCAGGAACCCGCCCGCGAATGAGTCCCCCGCGCCCGTGGGGTCGATCACGTCCTCGAGCGGGTAGCCCGGCGCCACGAAGTAATCCTCCCCGCTCACGAACGCCGCCCCATACTCGCCCAGCTTCACAATCACGCCCTTCACACCGTTCGAAACCAGGTCGCGGCCCGCCCTCGCGATGCTGGGCATCTGCGCCAGTTCCCGCACTTCACTCTCGTTCAGCGTCACGAAGTCCGCCTGGCGGATGGTCCGCCGCAATTCGTCAGGCGTCTCGTCGATAAACATCTTGATCGTGTCCACCAGCGTAACTCTCGGCTCGCGCAGCGCTGAGAGTAGGTCCCGCTGGTAGACCGGGTGCCCCGCCGCCAGGCAGGCCGCCGTACAGTCGTCCCACTCAGGCAGCAGCGGCGGCAGGTGCTCGATGCTTACGCCCAGCTCCGGGTACCACGTCTCCCGCGAGTTCATGTCGTAGCTGTAACGCGCCCCCCAGCGGCTGGTCTTCCCGCCAGCCACCGTCTGCAGCCCGTCCAGGTCGATCCGCGGCCGTTCCAGCTTCCGCCGCATCTCGTCCGGGAAGTCCTCCCCCACCACCGCCAGCAACCGCACGTCCGTGAACAGCGACCCTGCCAGCGCCGCGCACGTCGCCGAACCTCCGAGCGAGTTCGCCACGCTCGTAAACGGCGTCTCGATATCGTCGATTGCCACCCATCCCGAGACCAGCATCGTCATACCGTTACCCCCAGCCGGCGCTCCAGGATCGGCCCCAGCCGCGCCCGGTCCTCTTCGCCAATCATCTCCGGGACGGTCACCAGCGCCGCATCGAGGGCCGTCCCGCACCCGCACGCCTCGCGCCCCGGCAGGCCCGCCGCGAGATTACGCACCGCCGCCTGGGCTACCGCCACATTCTGCTTCAGCGTGTCGAACACCGTCCGGGCGTCGACTGCCTCATGCCCCGCGTGGCCCGCGTCGTAGTCCGTCACCGCCGCGAGTGTCGCGTAGCAAAGCTCCGCCTCCCGGGCGAGCTTCGCCTCCGGCAGGGCCGTCATCCCCACCACGCTTGCCCCCCACCCCCGCTGCAGCTCCCCCTCGGCCCGCGTGCCGAACGCCGGCCCCTCGATCACCACATACGTCCCGCCCTCGTGCACCGTTGCACCCGCCGCCGCCGCCGCCCCGCCGGCAGCCAGCCGCATCGCCGGGCAGAACGGCTCCGCGAACGCGATATGCGCGACCACGCCGTTCCCGAAGAATGTCGCCGGCCTGCTGCCGTTCGTCCGGTCGATGATCTGGTCCGGTGTTACCAGGTGCCCTGGCGCGAAGTCCTCCCGCAGGCTCCCCACCGCCGAGACCGAGAGCACCCGCTCCACACCCAGCCGCTTCAGCGCCCAGAAATTCGCCCGCTGCGGCAGCTCCGATGGCAACAGCCGGTGCCCCCGCCCGTGCCGCGCGAGAAACGCCATCCGCGTCCCCCCGACCGTCCCGATCCGGATCGTGTCGCTCGGCGCGCCGTAGGGCGTCTCGATATCCAACTCCTCGATGGCGACCAGCCCGGGCATCTCGTAGAACCCCGACCCGCCGATGACCGCAAGGGGAATCGAACCTGTCACAGGAACCCTGTCTCGATGGAGATGAACAGAGTTTACGGCTTCCGCACCCGTTATGGCTGCGCGAGCAGTTCCGGCAGCGATTGGTAGTACGGCCCGCGTGCCACCCCCGCCTCCGTGATAATCGCAGAGATGAGTTCGCCAGGCGTCACGTCGACCGCCGGGTTGTACGCCCCCAGCCCCTCCGGGCTCCACCGCTGGTTCCCGAACCCGCCCACTTCCCCGGCGGCGCGGAACTCGATCGGGATCTGCTTCCCGCTCCCGCACTCCGGGTCGATCGTGGTTCGCGGTGCAGCAATGTAGAACGGCACCTCATGCCGCGCGGCCACCACCGCAAGGCCATACGTCCCAATCTTGTTCGCACTGTCGCCGTTCATCGCAATCCGGTCCGCACCGGTGATCACGGCCTGTACCCGCCCCGAGGCGATCAGTGCCGCTGCGGCGGTGTCGGGCAACAGCGATGCCGGAATCCCCGCCCGCGCCAGCTCCCACGCCGTCAGCCGCGCCCCCTGGAGCAGCGGTCTCGTCTCCGTCGCGTAGCAGTGTCCCAGCCTGCCCTCCCGGTGCGCCACCCGGATCACCCCCAGTGCCGTGCCGATCCCGCCCGTCGCAAGTGCTCCCGTGTTGCAGTGCGTCAGTACCCCCGCCCCGGGTGTCAGCAGTCCCGCGCCGTACCGCCCCAGCGCCAGGTCCTCCCGTGCCCGCCGCTCCATGTGCGCCCCGGCGAACCGCCACAATCGTCCCCGCCGCGCGCCCGGGTCGTCCGGCCCAGCGAGCGCCGCCTCCAGCGCGGCCTGCACGCCCCACGAAAGCTCCACCGCCGTCGGCCGTGTCGCCGCCAGTTCTTCCGCCGCCGTCCGCAGGTCCGCCTCACCTGTTCCCCGCTCTTCCCCCGCCAGCGCCATGCCCGCGGCCCCGCAGATGCCCAACAGCGGCGCGCCACGCACCCGCAACTCGGCGATCGCCTCGCGCATCGCCGAAACCGTCTCGAGACGCAACCACTCTTCCCGCCGAGGCAGGAGCGTCTGGTCCAGGATTTCCACCCCCGGGATGGCCAACCGCACCGGACAGAACGCTCCCACGCCCCGGAGTGTACCCCGGGGGCTACCGCGAGGCTCGGACGGAACTCTCGACCTCGTCCAACTCCGCGATCAGGTTCCTGCGGGTTACCGCCTTCACGCCCCGCAACGCCTGGTCGACGTGCTGTTCCAGGCTGCCAGAAACAGCCTCCGCCAGCTTCCGCCCGGAGTCGGTCAACTCCAGCCGCACCGCCCGCCGGTCGCCCATGTCCCGCTGCCGCGTGATGTGCCCCGCCCGCTCCAGCCGGTCCAGCACGCCCGTCACGGTCTGCGATTGCTGTGAAAGGTAGTCGGCCACCAGGTGGGGCTGCGGCCGGTCGAACGAGCTGATCGCCAGCAGCGTCACCGCCTGGACGAACGTGATGCCGTGATCGCGCATCAGCCGCTGATCGAGTTCGCGCACGGCCGCGTTCGTTGCCCGGTAGAGCCCCGTCACCAGGGCCAGATTTCCCGCCAGTTCCCCATTCATGCAGTCGATGGTAGCACTGTGAATCCGCAATGAATGGGTAAGCTGCTACCGAACGAGCGATTTGTAACGCTCTGTCTCGGCCTTCTTTCCCCGCTGGAAACCGGTTTCCGCTCCGCGCGGACTCTTCAGTACGCAATCAGGCTGTACACCGCGTACCCGTCCAGCCGCGCCCGCCCCTCGAGCGCTTCCAGCTCCACCGCGAACCCGAACCCGGCGACTACGCCGCCAATCAGCTCCACCAGCTTCGCCGTGGCCAGTGCCGTCCCCCCGGTCGCCAGCAGGTCGTCGACCACGTACGCCCGCGCCCCCCGCCCGAGCGCGTCTTCGTGGATGTCCAGGCGGCTCTCCCCGTACTCCAGCGAGTACTCCACCGTCTGCCGCGCGGCCGGCAGTTTCCCCTCCTTGCGCACCGGCACGAAAGGCAGCCCCAGCCGGTCGGCCACCGGCGCGCCAAACACGAACCCGCGCGACTCGATCCCCACGATCGCCTCGGCTTCTCGCATGCGCGCATCCTTCGCCAGGGAGTCCAGCACCTCCCGGAACGCCTCCGGTTCCGCAAGCAGCGGAGTAATGTCCCGGAACAGGATCCCCGCCCGCGGGAAGTCGGGTACATCGCGGATGTGCGCCTTCAGGTCCATCGCTGCGAAATGATACGCGACCCGCCGCCTCATGCCCCCTACGCCGCCAGGAACCCCAGCTGCTCCCACTGTTGCCCCAGCAGCTCCGCATGCGGCACGCCCAGCCACCGCTCGATCACGGTCGCATACACCCTCCGGAAGTCCGTCGTGTAGGGGACGTTCCCGTTGTCGACGAGCGCGCTCAGGTCGGGCGCGTCTCCATAGAGCCCCGGCTGCACCCCGTTCCCCAGCGCGAACAGCACGCTCCCGGCGCCGTGGTCCGTTCCGCCGTTGGCGTTCTCCTCCACCCGCCGCCCGAACTCGCTCCAGGTCAGCACCAGCACGTCATCGGCCTTCCCGTGCGCCGCCAGGTCCTGGTAGAACGCCGTCAGGCCCCCGTCGAGCGTCTCCATCAACCCCGTGTGTTCGGCCGCCTGGTTGTTGTGCGTGTCGAACCCCCCGAGCGTGATGTGCCCCACTCGCATCCCCAGCTCCCCCACGACCGCCTCCGCCAGCACCGAGAGCCCCGCCCCGAACGATGAGTCCGGGTACTCCACCGCAGGCGTGTACGCGCTCGCCACCTCCTGCAGCATCTTCGAGCTCGACATCGCCGTCTCCACCGTCGTCTCAAGCAACGCCCCGTAGGGCGAGGCCGCCGGGTACTGCTCGTACAGCTTCAGCATCGTCGCCGTCCGCGCATGGGCCGGGTCCCCGAGCTTGCCGCCCACCTTCACCCCATAGTCCTCCGGGTCCCGCACCGAGGGCACGGCGATCTTCGGCGAGCGCATCTCGTCTGGCGTCGACGCCCCGATGTTGAACCCGAGGAACGGGTCGTGTTCCTCGCTCTCCAGTTGCTCCAGCGTGCGCCCCAGCCACCCGTTGTCGAGCTCCATCTTCGGGTCGCCCGCCTGCCAGATCGCCATCGACTTGAAGTGGCTGTAGTTCTGTCCCGGGTACCCCACCCCTCGCACCACCGCCAGTTTCCCCGCATCCCAGAGCCCCTTCAGGCCCACCAGCGAGGGGTGCAGCCCGAATCCCTCGGCCAGCGGCAGTACCGCTTCCTCGGCGATGCCCAGGGTCCCCCGGGCCGATCGGTAGGCCGGGTCGGAGGCCGGTACCACCGTGTTCAGGCCGTCGTTTCCACCCGCCAGCTGGACCAGCACCAGCGTCTTCTTGTTCCCCGGCTCCGCCAGCGCCCCACTGTTCTGCGCGGCAAACGCCACGGCCCCCTTCAACAGCGACTGCGCCGTTGTCCCGATACTGACCAGGGCGACCCCGCCCTTCA
>JAHDWR010000136.1 GCA_023382755.1 Dehalococcoidia bacterium | reverse complement strand
TTCGCCGCGTGCCACGACCTGCCGGGCCGGTACATCGAAACATCGGGGAGCGGCGTCGCGTAGAAGTCCCCGCGCGCCAGGCCGGCCTTGCCCCCGCCTGTCTTGAGGAAGCACGTGCCGTGTCCATCGAACTCCGTCTCGCTCAGGTCTCCCCGGATCCGCCGCGCGATGTTCTCGGCCACCACCTCCGCTTCTCCGTGCGCGAACACCCCTGCCTTCGGGAGCATCATGCCGTTCTCGAGGGGGATAGCCGTGTTATCGCCGATGGGGTACACGTTCCCCGGCCGCGCTCGCAGTGTCGATCGGTCCACCGCGATCCACCCGCCCGGCCCACCCAGGCCGGACCGCGCGACCACGTCCGGTGGCCGGTGCGGCGGGATGACCACGGCCAGGTCGTGCGCGACGCTCTCGCCGCTGATGCGCAGCGCGCCGGGCTCCACGCCTTCAAGCTGGCTGCGCGGGTGGAACGAGATGTCTCGCCGGGCAAGTTCGGCCGCGACGCTGTGCCCGGCCACCGCACCAGCGACCGGGAGCGGAAGCGGCTCGGGCGTGTACATCGCGATGCGCGACTTCGCCCGGAGGCCCCGCTGGCGCAGGTACCCGTCGATCAGCATGGCCGTTTCGTACGGCGCCGCCGGGCACTTGTAGGGCAGCGAAGCGATCGCCACGGTCACCTGTCCGCCCTCGAATCCCGCCAGCGCGTCGCGCAGACGTTCGGCCGAGGGGAGGTCGTACGGGTGGTGGGTGTGCTCGGCCAGCCCCGGGATGCGGTCGGGGTCGAGCGTGGCCCCCAGCGCGATCACCAGGTAGTCGTAGTCCAGCCGGCCGGTTTCCGTCTCCACCGCCGAGGCCACCGCATCGATCGCGGCGACCGTCGCGTGTACCACCTCGATACCGCGCCGGGCGAACGAAGAGTAGCCCCGCGAAATCGTCGCCGGCTTGCGCTTGCCCACCATCAGCCACAGCAACGACGGCGCGAACACGAACGTCTCCGAACGTTCGACCAGCGTGACGCGCGCGTCACCGCCGAGTTTCTGCTTCAGGCGAGTGGCCGCCACCTGCCCGCCGATCCCTCCGCCCAGCACCAGCACCCGTTGCAGGTCAGACATCACACCCTCCTAGAACACCACGGCGCGGTCGCTGTCGACGACCCATGCGGCGAGGTCGCCCATGGTGGCCATGATCGCCTCGGGGATGACGTCGCCCTGGCCGATGCCGCAGCGATTCACGCAGGTCGTGCAGATCTTCAGTCGCGCGCCGCGCGGCAGGAGCGCCCGCAGCATCGCCTGCAGGTCGAACTCCGCCCCCTCCGGCATCGCGCCCTGGCGCACCAGGTCGATCGCGTCGTTCATCACGAACACGCGGACCTCCGCGCCCTGGTCGAGCAGCGTCGCGGCCAGCCGCAGCGCGTTCCAGGTGGCATCGCCGTCGAAGGGCGCGTCGCTCAGGACGACGAGGACCGACGCGGTCGGCTTCGGCCCGGACCTTGCGGCAACCCTCCGCGGAAGCGACTTCAAAGTGGCGATCATCGGGACTCCTCTCAGTTCACCTGGACCGGCAGTCCGGCCGCTTTCCACTCCGGAAAGCCGTCTTCCAACCGCAACGCCGGGATGCCGTGGGCCCGCAGCGCCTCGACCGCCTCGACGGAGAGGACGCAGTATGGCCCGCGACAGTAGGCGATGACATCCTTCCCCGCCGGCAGGCTCGCAAGGCGTGCCTCGATCTGCTCGACCGGGATCGACAGGGCGCCAGGGATGTGGCCCGCCCGGTACTCCGGCTCCGGCCGCACGTCCAACAGGACTGCCTCGCCAGTCGCCATCCTCGCCAGGAGGTCCTCGCGGCTCACCGGCGTCAGCGCGTCCCGGTCGGTAACCAGTGCTGCCACCACCCGTTCGAACTCGGCGAGCTGCTCCCGAGCGAGTGCCCGCAGGGCGAACCAGAACTGCACCACTCGTTCGTCGGCCACCTGGTAGTACACCCGCGGCGGGTCCCGGCGGACCGCTGCCAGCCGCGCTTCAGCCAGCAGGCGCAACTGCCGCGAGGTGTTCGAAATGCTCAGCCCGGAGGCGCTGGCAAGCTCCTCTACCGTCTGTTCCCCCTGGCACAGGCGGTCGAGCAGCTTGAGCCGGCTGGGCGACGCGAGCGCGCCGGTGATCCGGGCGTACTGGCGGAAGATGGCCTCGCTGGAATCAGGTTGCATAGTTGCGCAAGTATGCAAACCAAACACCGGCCCGTCAACCTCGACGGGTCCACCGCTCGGGCGATCGGCGGCGGCGAGACCCGAGCCCCGCGGCCCACACCAGCCACCACGATCCTTCGTTCCAACGCGCATCGTGCCACAAAAGTTCGGTATCGCTATCCTGCATTCCGTGGACAGGCGAGAACTTGGCGGCGCCTGGCATCCCGGCCAAAGAACGTACGCTTCGAGGAAATCGAGCGCCTCCTGCTGCTCTCCGGATGGACCCTCGTCCGCACTCGCGGCAGTCATAAGCATTATCGAAAGGGGTCGCTGCTGTTGTCTGTCCCCTTCCGGCGAGGGCCTATACTGATCCCGTACGTCCGAGATGTTCTCCAGCGTACCGGCGAGGAAGGCGATGACTGACGACGAACGCGAACGCCTCATCCAGGAGATCGTTGCCCGGCCTTACCGCAAGGTGATCAGCGGCGACGACCTCGAGGGCTACCTCGCTGAGGCTCCCGAACTCCCCGGTTGCGTGACGGCCGGGGCGACCGCCGAGGAGGCGCGCAAGATGCTTCGAGACGCGATGGAGGGCTGGATCGAGTGTGCCCTGCTTGCCGGCGACCCGATACCCGAACCGGAAGCGACCGTTCGCCTGAGCGCCTGACGGCCCCCTACCCGAACACCCCGTTCGCCGCGAACTCGGCCACTTCTTCCTCGCTCAACCCAACCGCCTCAAGCGCGTCCGCAGTGTCCTCCCCCGGCTGTGACGCGGCCCCCCGCGCCCTGATGTCCGCCCCGTGGATCGTGAACGGCACCCCGACCGTCTCGAACGTCCCGTTCGGCAGTTCCAGCGGCTGGAAGGCGTTCAGCTCCCGCAGCTGCGGGTCGGCCACCACCTCGGTCAGGTCCACCATCGGCGCCCAGATGAGCCCGTGCTGATCCAGCTTCGAAGCCCACTCCGCCAGGTCCGCCGTCAAGAGCGTCTGTTCGATGGCCGCCGCGATCTCCGCCCCCCTCGCTCGCCGTGCGGCCATCGAGGCATAGTCCGGGTGCTCGGCCCACTCCTCCCGCCCGATGACACGGCAGAGCCGAGGCCAATACGGGTCGGGCGTCATGTGCACCAGCATCACCCACCTCCCGTCGCGCGTCGGATAGGTGTTGAACAGCGGGTTGTCGGGTGCGGTCCGGTCGAAGCGCTTCGGCGCTTTGCCGTCCATCAGCGTCCGGCTCACGTCCGTCGCGATGGTGTAGAGCCCCGTCTGCTGCAGCGAGATTTCCACCACCTGGCCCTTGCCGGTCAGGTCGCGCAGCCGCAGCGCCGCCAGCGTCGCCGCCAGGCCGTTGATGCCTGTGGTGTGGTCGCCCTGCGCGATCCGGCTCAGCACCGGCGGGCCCTCAGGGTGCCCCACCAGGCTCATGATCCCCGAACGCGTCCAGAACGCCGAGAAGTCGAATCCCGGCCGTGCCGCGTCCGGCCCGCGCAGCCCATAGCCCGTGACCGAAACGAAGACCACTTTCGGGTTCCGCGCGTGGACCTCCCGCGGCGTCAGCCCGTACTTTTCCAGCCGGGGCGCCATGAGGTTCGTCAGCAACACATCCGCATTCGCGAGCAGCCGGTGGATGATTTCCGTGCCCCCCGGTGCGTCCAGCGCCACCGTCACCGAGCGTTTGCCCCGGTTCTCCAGCTCGAACAGGAAGTTGAACGGCGGCTGGCCGTCACCGCCCGAAGGCACCACTCCGCGCATCACCTCGCCCCCCGGCGGTTCGATCTTGATCACGTCCGCGCC
Organism: Dehalococcoidia bacterium; assembly: GCA_023382755.1. GTDB lineage: Bacteria > Chloroflexota > Dehalococcoidia > Tepidiformales > Tepidiformaceae > Amarobacter. The sequence goes on along the minus strand of JAHDWR010000136.1, from coordinate 5,774 downwards.
GAGGTCGGCCATGAGCGCGCCCGCGCTTGGCGCGGCCACGTAGTTCGCAAGCTCCACCACGGTGATGCCTTCGAGCGGTGCGGCCATGTCTCCTCCGGGTGCCGGGTTCGGGTTGGGAAATGGTACACGCGGCGCTACACTCCCCGCCGATGAGCGACGAACTGTTCCAGGTCACCCATACGAAAATCCAGTCCTTCCAGCGCTGCCGGAAGCAATACTGGTTCAGCTACGTCAGCGGGCTCGACTGGCCCCCTTCGCGCGACACGCCCGCTGCGATCGTCGGCAAGGGAGTCCACCGCGCCATGCGCGTCCTCTGCGAGACCGACCACCCGGAGGACGCCGAACACGAACTCGATGTCTACCTGCGCATGCCCAAGCACGAAATGGCCGGCGCAGGCACCGAGTACCACCGCCTCGCGTTCGAACTCCTCGCGAACGGCATAGCCGCCCACGAATCCATCGTCAGCGAAGACCGCTACGCCGAACTCAACACCTGGGTGCGCTCCGCCAGCCGCGGCGTCACCGTCCGTGCCGCCATCGACCGCGCCGACCGCCTTGACCCCAACCACTGGCTCATCATCGACTGGAAGACCGGGCGTTTCGACCTGGACGAAATCGTCGATGCCCAGCTCGATATCGGGCACCTCGCGCTCCGCACTTCGCGCAAGCTCCCCAATGAGGCGCGTGTCACCGCCATCGGCTGGAACCTGCGCTCCGGCATCCAGCGTGTCCGTGAACTCACCCGCGACGATGCCAGGAAAACGGTCGACTACCTCGCGAACCTGGCCGCTCGCCTGCAGGCCACCGGGGAGTTCCCCGCCACCCCCGGCCCCCAGTGCACCTTCTGCGACTGGCGCGATCGGTGCGACGAAGCGAACGACCTCGAACGCGTCGAACTGACCTGGCTGGACGAAGACTGGGAGCGCGGCGCCGAGCCGTTCTGAGCCCGATGCTAAGTGCCGTGATGTGAGCCTTGTTCGACAACGGCTCGATCACGAGCTGTTCGTCATGCTACGAGGGTCTTGGCCCAGGGCCAGACCCCAGCTACCGTCGGCGGCCACGTGTCACTGATGCCGACGGGTGGAAGCGCCGGAGTTTCAATGTTCCCCACGGAGAACCAACGGTTCGAAATCTGCTCGGCCGTCTTGCCGCTGAGGAAGAGCTCATGACATGCGGGGCAAACAAGGGCATCAACTTCAATCTGCAGGCTGCGGCCGTCCTCGGCGACGTGCCCGAAGACCCGCCGCTCTCCCTGCAATTCGGCCGAATGACACGATGGACACATCATTGCGGATCCAACCTTCGCCGAAAATCCGCCGTCCACTGGGCGGGATCAGGCTCATACACTGTCACCATCGTCACGATGGGCGGATGGGAGCAGACGACATGATACCACCTGCCTGAAGGGCCTCTGCAAAGAATTAGGCAACACGGGCCAAGGTGGTGAGCCGCGTAGTCCTCGATCACCTCAGTCGAATCGGAAACGAGACCATGAGCCACGTCCCCGAGATCGATGCCTCGATCCAGAAGACGCCCGAGCATGTGCACTGAGATCACATAGCTCTTTGCCCGGATCGCTTCGCGGATGCCATCCAGCAAGTCACTCACGTAGTGAGCTCCGCCTAGAGGCCCCAGTCTTCCTTGGCGACGCCCAGCGTTGTGTAAAGCTCTGGTGGAAGGGGGATCTCGCCGTTGGCCCGCTCAAATGCCTTGAGCTGCTTTCGCAGGAGCATGGCAATCACCTTCGCATGCTCCATGCTCATCCTGACCACCGTAAGCTTCTCGGCGATCGGTGGAGTGGGACCTGAGTGATGCGGAGGTGTTCGCCCAAGCGTCATAGTTACGCCATAGGGCGTGGTGCTTATCTGGGTCGAGTCAGCGTAGATGTCAGGAACCACGGATTCGTTCACGAAGATGGCGCTCCTTTCGAGCGTTGGCATTGTTGTGGCTGCACTTCCTTTGGCGCTGTGATTTCGGTCCTCGCTTCCTCCCGGAGTTCCGCATCAATCGCTTCCCGGTTGGCCATGTAGTAGGTGATGGCTGCGTAGACCGAGGCGGCCCCCGTTCACACCCGCCGTTGACCGGATGAGCCTACCAATATCCACGTTTGCGGTTGCGGCCATGGGACGAGTCTACCATGGAGCTACCCATCGGCCTCGGCAAAACCTGCTACCGTTCCCGGCATGTTTCCTGCCGATGACCCCGTCGTTGCCGAGCTCCTCGCCAGCCCAACGCTCATGCGCCTCGCCTACGTCGGCGCCAACGACCAGCCCCATGTCGTCCCCATCTGGTACCGCTACGCCGATGGCCGCTTCACCGTCGTCACCGGCCCGAAGGCCGATAAAGTCCGCCACATCAGCCAGCGGCCCCGCGTCTCCTTCACCATCGACACCGACCGGCCGCCCTATCGCGTCCTCATGGTCGAAGGCGTCGCCGCCGTCGAGCCGGTCGAGGGCATGGCCCCCGAATACCCGGAGATCGTCCGCCGCTTCCTCGGTCCCGGCGCCGATGCCTACCTCGGCCGGATGGAGGGCCGCGTCAAGCGCCAGGTCCGCATCACCATCGAACCGAAGACCTGGCGCATCCTCGATTTCGTGAAGCGCTCGCCGAAGTCGCTCGCCTAGTCGGTCGCCCGCCGGTGTTTCCGCTCGAGCTCCACGAGTTGTCCCACCAGGTCCGAGTGGGCCTGCACGTGGAACACGTACCGGGGAATATCGAAGCCCGGCTGGCGCGACATGAACGGTTCGCCCCAGAAACTCAGATGCGCCTCCGTTTCTCCCGCCGCCGTATCGGCAAGGATGAACGACACGGCCTCGTGTGAAAGCGGGACCCAGCGCGGCTCTCGCAGTTTGGTGTAGCCGCCCGCCGCATGGGCCTTTGGCAGTACTTCCTGCTCCCAGCGCGCGCGCTCCGAGGGGTCGAGCACGAACTGCACGCCGCTCACTGCGGGGTTCTCCAGGGCGGGCCGGAGCAACGAATCGAACAGCGATTGCGGCTTGAACATCAGCAGGCACACGTTGAACCACACCATCTCGCCCCGGGCCTGGCGCGCAAACGCCTCGCTCGCGGCCCGCAGCTCGCGCGGCCCGATAAGGAGCACGTCCGGTTGCCTGAGCCCCGCGAGTAGCCCGGCGACTGCTGCCTCCGTCCGCTCACTCCGCTCCATCAGCACCTCGTCCTGCGCCTCTCGCCGCAGGTCGCGGAAGAGCAGCAACGCCAGCACCACCAGGGCAATCGTCAGGAGCACATCGGTCTCGATGATGTGCAGGAGGTGCAACACCAGGGCAGCTCCCGCGGCCACGATGCCCGCGATCGCGTCCCAGTCGTAACGGCCGAAATTAAACCGCGTGCGCCGGTCTGCCATTCGTCCAACTCTCCGTCTATCGCACCCTCGCTCCGCGCGGTAGCCTGATGACTCTACCGGCACTTCGCCAGCACGAGCCAGCCCATGCACGCCATCGTCCTCCTCTCCGGCGGCCTCGATTCCACCACCGTGGCGACCCATGCCGTGCGCCAGGGCCACCAGGTACGCGCCCTCAGCATCGGCTACGGCCAGCGCCACCTGCGCGAGCTTCGCTCCGCCCGCGCCGTGGCCGCGCGCCTGGGCATCCCCCTCATCGAAGTCGATGCCAGCTTCTATGCCGGGCTCGCCTCCCACTCCGCCCTCACCAGCCCCGACCACGCCATCCCCGAACACCGCGACCCCGCAGCCATGGCTGCCGCCATCCCGATCACCTACGTCCCCCTGCGCAACACCTTCTTCGTCACGCTCGCCGCCGCCGCCCTCGAAAGCTGGCTCCTCGACGGCATCGAACGCGAAGGCGCGGACCCCGCGGACCTCGAAGGCGCTATTTACGTCGGCGCCAACGCCATCGACTACTCCGGCTACCCCGACTGCCGCCCCGAGTTCTATGCGGCCATCACCGAAACCATCCGCCTCGGCAGCAAGGTCGGCGCCGCCTACAACGTCCCCATCCGCATCGAGGCGCCCATCATCACCATGTCCAAGGCCGGCATCGTCCGCTACGGCACCGAACTCGGCGCCCCCCTCGAACTCACGTGGAGTTGCTACGCCGGCGGCGAGACCCCCTGCGGCGCCTGCGATTCCTGCGAGCTGCGCGCGGCCGGGTTTGCCGCCGCCGGCCTCCCCGACCCCGCCCTGGCGGCGCCCTGATGGACGACCTGCTGGTCTCCCGCATGGCCGATGGCCGCCCCGAAATCTTCGCCTCCATCCAGGGCGAGGGCGTCTCCGCCGGCCTGCCCAGCACGTTCATCCGCCTCGCCGTCTGCAACCTGCGCTGCGCCTGGTGCGATACCGCCTACACGTGGGACTGGGAGCACTATGACCGTGTCGAACAGACCATGCCGCTCAGCGCCGCCGGCGCCGTCGCAGCCATCACTGGCCTGCCCCCACGCAACGTGGTCATCACCGGCGGCGAACCGCTCATCCAGCGCCGTCAACTCACGCCCCTCGTCCGCGACCTCAAAGTCCGCGACTACCGCATCGAAGTGGAGACCAATGGCACAGTCTCCCCGGGCGAGCTGAGCGAGCTGGTCGACCAGTTCAACGTCTCGCCAAAGCTGGCCCACTCCGGCAACGATGGCCTCATCCGCATCGACCCGCCCGTCCTCCGCGAGTTCGCCGCCCTCGGCACCGCCTACTTCAAATTCGTCGTCCAGGACGATGCCGACCTCGCCGAGGTCGAGGCGCTCCGCGATCAGTTCGCCATCCCCCCGGCACGGGTCGTCCTCATGCCCGAAGGCCGCACCGCCGCCGAACTGACAGCCCGCAGCCCGTGGCTCGCCGAGACCTGCACGCAACGCGGCTACCGCTTCTCCACCCGCCTCCACATCCTCATCTGGGGCGACAAGCGCGGCGTCTAGGGATTGCCGATTGCCGATTTCCGATTTCCGATTCGGCTCGCGAGGCCCGGTAGCTCGTCCCGGGCGTCAATCGACAATCGCCAATTCCGCCGCCCTTCGCACTTCGCCCTTCGTACTTCCTCTACAATCCCCCCGTGCCGCGCTTCACCTCCACGCCCGACCTCGACCTCCTCTTCCGCCCCCGCTCGGTCGCCGTCGCTGGCGCCTCGACCAACGTCGATAGTCCCGGCCACGACTACCTGGTCTCGCTGCAGGCGCAGGGCTTCACGGGCCCCATCTACCCGATCAACCCGCGCGCCGGCGAAGTCGCCGGCCTCAGGGCCTACCCCCGCCTCGCCGATGTCCCCGGCCAGGTCGACCTGGTGATCTCCTGCGTCCCCGCCTCGGCCGTCCTCGAACTCGTGGAACACTGCGGAGAGCGCGGCGTCCGCTTCCTCCACCTCTTCACCGGCCGCTTCAGCGAAACCGGCGACGAAGAGGCCGCGGGCCTCGAGCGAGAAATCGCCTCCAGCGCGGCCACGAAGGGCATCCGCATCCTCGGCCCGAACGGCATGGGCCTCTACCACCCTGCTGGTGGCCTCTCCTTCCGCCCCGACCTCCCCACGGCTCCCGGGGGCGTCGCCTTCCTCAGCCAGAGCGGCAACAACGCCGTCGAGGTCATCACCCGCGGCAACGCCCGGGGCCTCAGGTTCGGCAAGGTCGCCAACTACGGCAACGGCCTCGATGTCACCCCCGGCGAAATGCTCCGCTACCTGGCCGACGACCCGGAGACGTCCGTCATCGGCGCCTACGTCGAGGGCGTTCCAGACGGTCGCGGCTTCTTCGAGGGCCTCGCCGCCGCCGCCGCCAAAAAGCCGGTCGTTATCCACAAGGCCGGCCGCACGGCCGCC
>JAHDWR010000135.1 GCA_023382755.1 Dehalococcoidia bacterium | reverse complement strand
GGACGACGCGGAGGACATGGGTGGCGCCGCCGGAAGGGCGCACGTAGCGCTCGGGTTTGCTGGCAAAAAGCAGCAGGCCGACTTTGTCCTTGTTCCGGATCGCGGCGAGGGCGAGCACGGCACACACCTCCGCCGCGAGGTCGGCCTTGCTCTGGGGGAGCGCCCCGGCCCGCTGCGATGCGCTCACATCGACCACGAACAGGACGGTCAGGTCGCGGTCCTCGCGATAGCGACGGATGGATGGCTCGCCGGTGCGGGCGTAGGCCTTCCAGTCGAGCGAGCGCACGTCGTCGCCGGGGACGTAGGGGCGCAACTCGTCGAATTCGATGCCACGGCCACGAAAGACGGCGTGGTACTCGCCAAGGAAAAGGCTGTTGACCAGCCGGCGAGCCTTGATTTCGATGGCGCGGACGCGGTCGAGCAGCTCGGGCGGGATGCTTCCGGGAGCGCCGGCGGACACGCCCCGCTTCTGGAGGCGTTCCCAACGGGGGTCGGTTGGCGGTCGGCGGCGGAATGGCAGCTTCATGGGTGAAGCCCTACCCGGCTAGGGAACATCGACTCCATCAAGGACCCGGTCGATGAGGTCGTCGGTGGAGAGTTCCTCGGCCTCGGCCTCGTAGGTGGTAACGATGCGGTGGCGCAAGACGTCGTGGGCGAGCGACTTCACATCGTCGGGGATGGTATAGGCGCGGCCCTGGAGGAATGCGTGGGCCCGGGCCGCCTGGGCGAGCGCGATGCTCGCGCGGGGGGACGCGCCGAAGCCGATGAGTGACTGGAGCTCGGGCAGGCGGTAGGCGGCGGGACGGCGGGTCGCATAGACGAGCTGGACGATGTAGTCCTTCAGGGCGTCGTCGATGGCGACCTCGCGGACGGCGCGGGTCGCCTCGGCGAGCGCCTCGCGGGTGGCGACGACGTTCGCTCGATGGCCCGTGCCGTTGAGGCTCATCTCGAGGATCTGGCGTTCCTCCTGGCGGGAGGGGTAGTCGACCTTCACCTTCAGGAGGAAGCGGTCGAGCTGGGCTTCGGGGAGCGGGTAGGTGCCTTCCTGTTCGATGGGGTTCTGGGTGGCCATGACGAGGAAGGGCTCATCGAGCGGGAAGGTTTCGCCCCCGATCGAGACCTGTCGCTCCTGCATGGCTTCGAGGAGGGCGGATTGGACCTTGGCGGGGGCGCGGTTCACCTCGTCGGCGAGCACCAGGTTGGCGAAGATCGGGCCGCGGCGGACGGAGAACCGGCCCTCTGCGGCGTTGAAGATCTCCGACCCGACGAGGTCGGCCGGGAGCAGGTCCGGGGTGAACTGGATCCGGACGTACTGCAGGTCGAGCGCCCGCGCGAGCGTCGAAACGGTCAGGGTCTTGGCCAGGCCGGGGACGCCCTCGACCAGGATGTGGCCCTGGCAGAGCATCCCGATCAGCAGGCGGTCGATGAGGCCGTCCTGCCCAACGATGACGCGATGGACCTCTTCGCGGACCCGGGAGAGCGTCTCGGAGGCGCGGGCGGCCGCGGGGGAAAGGGAGAGGGCTCCGGTGGCCAAGGACTGCTCCGGGGCGAGAGTGGTTCCTCGCATTGTACGGGGACGGTCGAGAATTCGGGGGCTGGCCGGTTGACGGAGGTAAGGACGACGGAAGGGTGATACGTCTCCGCGGGTGACGCGGGGGCGCGGCCGGTTCAGTCGTCGATCGGCGCGGTCGTCGCCGGTTCGTAACTCGCGCGGGCGAAGGCGACCGCCCAAACCTCACGCGCGCCGGCATCGCGCAGGACAAGCGCGCATTCGTGGACCGTGGCCCCGGTAGTGATGACATCGTCGACGAGCGCGACGCTCAAGCCCGCCAGGCTGGGACCCGTGTACGCGAACGCGCCGGCCACGTTGGTGCGGCGTTCGGAGAGGCGCTGGCCGACCTGGCGGTCGGTGCGGCGGATGCGCGCCAGGCCTGGCAAAGGTTGGGGGAGCGTGGTATGGCGCAGCAGCAGTTCCGACTGGTTGAACCCGCGCTCACGCAGGCGCGACCGGTGTAGCGGCACGACGAAGCATGCGTCGAAGTCCAGGCAGGGCAACGCCTCCGTGAGCAATCTGCCCATGACCGGGGCGACAGCCCGGTAGTAGCGGTACTTCAGGTCGTGGACGAGCTTGCGGGCCGGGCCTTCCATTTCGAAGGCGGCGCGGACGCCCGCCAGGTGCTGGAGGTGGAAGCAGCGCGGGCAGAAGTCGGCGCCGTCCCAGCGGGCGGAACAGTGGCGGCAGCGCCCCGGGCCGGTGGCCGGCTGGAGGGATGCCTCGCATTGCCCGCAGAGCGCCGTGTCGAATGTGCCGCAGCCGGCACAGCGGAGCGGGAAGAACAGGTCGGCAGCGGCTTGCACCAGGCGGGACGGCACGGCCGGCAGTCTACGGGAACAGGCCGCGAAACGGGGTTTGTCTCTACAATGAGCGGGTGAACGTAACCGTGCTGCTTTTTGCTTCGGTGGCCGACCGCGCCGGCACGCGCCGGGTGGAGCTGCCATGTGCGGCCGGGGACACGGTGGCGAGCGTCCGCGACCGGTTGTTGGAGCGGTTCCCGCAGCTGGCGGCGGCGGTGCCGACGCTCATGTACGCCATCAACGAAGAGTACGCGCGCGAATCGGACCCGGTACCGGCCGGGGCGACCCTCGCGATGATCCCGCCCGTTTCCGGAGGCTGACCGATGCTGATCCGCGTGACCCCCGACGAACTCGACACGGCAGAGGCGATCCAGGCTGTCGGATCGCCGGCGGCCGGCGCCATCAACGTCTTCCTGGGCGTGGTGCGCGACAACAACCTTGGCCGCAAGGTGCAGTACCTGGAGTACGACGCCTACCCTTCGATGGCTGAGAAGGTGATGCGCCAGCTCGCGGAAGAGGCGACGGAGCGGTTCGCGCTGGAGGACTGCGCGGTGCTGCACCGCACGGGGCGCCTGGAGATCGGCGAGGCGAGCCTCCTGATCGCGGTGACCTGCGGCCACCGGGCCGCATCGTTCGAGGCCGGCCACTGGCTGGTGAACGAGATCAAGAAGAAGGTGCCGGTGTGGAAAAAGGAAGTCTGGGAAGACGGCGAGGCCTGGGTGGAAGGGCCGGAATCGCTGGGACTTCAGCAAGCCCCGGCGAGCATGCGATGAAGGTTCGATGAACGGCGGAAGCAGCCATCCGCACGCCTTCAGCCGGTTCTGCATGCATTGCGGCCAGCGTCTGACGTCGGCCATGCCGGAGGGCGACACCAAACGCCGGATGGTGTGCCTCGACTGCGGGTTCATCCACTACCTGAACCCACGCCCTGTAGCCGGGACGATCCCTGTGCGGGACGACGGGCACATCCTGCTGGTGCGGCGCGACATCGAGCCGCGCGCCGGGTACTGGGTGTTCCCGGGAGGCTACATGGACGTGGGCGAGACCGCCGAGGAGGCGGCGCTCCGGGAGACGCTGGAGGAGGCCCGGCTGGAGGTCGGCAGCCTTGAGCTTGTTGGCGTCTTCACCCGGACAGGGCCCGGCGTGGTGGTGATCGTCTACGAGGGGCTGGCGCTGGGAGAAGGAGAGGCGGGCCACGAGACCAGCGAAGTGCGCTGGTTCGCGCCGCACGAGATCCCCTGGGGCGAACTTGCGTTCGACAGCACGGAGTGGGCGCTGCGGGCATGGGCGGCGAAGCGCGGCCTGTAGCGCATGATAGGCTGGAAGCGATCACCGCGACCCGCTACATACTCAGCGACTACCTCAGCGCAGCCATGGAGCGCGCAACGTTCGCGGCGCTGGAGGACGACTCGTTCGCCGGGCGAATCGCAGGGTGCGACGGCCTCGTGGTCCTTGGGGACACCATCGAGGAATGCCGCGACGAGCTGCGTTCGACGCTCGATGACTGGGTGCTGCTCGGGCTGAAGCTCGGCCACCCCCTCCCAGTGTTCGCAGGCACTTAGTCCAGGTAGGCCCCGAGTTCGCGCGTGGAGATGGATGACTCGACGTAGGTGAAGGTGCCGCGATCGAGGGTCTCCTTGGCGGCCGCGAGAAAGCCGGTGACGGCAGCCTTGTAGAGCGAAGTCGCCAGGCTGATGCGCTTCACCCCCGCGGCCGTGAGCTCCGCGACCGTGAAGGAGCGGCCCGGGATACCGACCATGAAGTTCACAGGCCTGGAGACCGACTGGCAGACCGCGCGGACCGCATCGATGTCCGGAAGGCCGGGCGCGAAGAGGACATCGGCGCCGGCCTTTTCGAACGCCTGTAGCCGCTTGATGGTGTTCTCCAGGTCCGGGTTGCCGCCAACGAAGTTCTGGGCGCGGGCAGCGAGCGTGAACGGGAACGGGAGCGAGCGAGCGACGCTGGCCGCTGCCGCGACCCGTTCTACGGCGAAATCGAAGGCGAAGAGCGGGTTGGAAGGATCGCCCGTGGAGTCTTCGATCGAGCCGCCGACGAGGCCGACGTCCGCCGCCAGCCGGATGGTCTCGGCAGCCTCCTTCGGGTCATCCGCGAAGCACTTTTCGAGGTCGGCGGAAACCGGGAGGCTGGAACTCTCGACGATCAGGCGCGCGTGATCGAGGGCTTCTTCGCGGGTGATCCTGCCATCGCGGCGGCCGAGGGTGCCCGCGCAGGCGCCGCTCGAGGTGGCGAGGGCGGGGAATCCGAGACCCTCCAGGATCTTCGCGGACGCGCCATCCCAGGGGTTGGGGATGATGAACGAGCCGGGAGCTTCGTGGAGTTCGCGGAAGCGGATTGCTTTTTCGAGCTGGGTGGGCATTGGGACCTCCAAACCGGGGAGGGGATGGAGCCACTATGCGGCCAGGCGTTGCCGCTCGTCTCGATCTACCCCGGGGCTGGCGCCGGGGGCCACCGGGGCTACGGCCTCCGGGCGTTCCCGCGCCTCAGTCCAGGCGGACGATATCGACGTAGCCGAGCGTTCCACGGACCAGGAGCATGGCCGGTTCGCGGCCCTCCGGGACCTGGAAGCTGATCCAGCCGGTGCGCGACTCGCCGCTCGCCAGGTCGCCCGAATCGAAGTTGGGCTCGGAGTTCGTGATGGCCCAGGAATGCTCGTCGCCGGCGCTGTCCCGGATGCGGAAGAGCCCGAAGCTGTAACGAGCGGCTCCGGAGGTCGCCTCCTGGCGGACTTCGAGCGCCACACGGCGCATGCCGGGGTTGGTGACGAAGAAGCCGGGTGGCTCGGGGTCGGCCACCTGGAGGACTGTGTAGGTGGATGTGCCCACGGTCACGGGCTGGCCAAGGGCGGCCGGCGTCACCTCGCCGGGCACCGGCGTCCGTTCGGCGGGCGTGCCGGGACCACCGGGATCTGTCGCGGTGAGCGTGCGGGCGATGGCGGTCAGGGTGGCGCGGGCCTCCTGGGCCTCGGCGCCGCCGGAACCGGCCGGGGTCGCGGCCTGGGCTCCGGTGCGCGCGCCGGCCGAGTACTTGCCGGCATCGGAACTGAGGAAGCTCGCATCGACCTTCACGACCAGGGCCGCGATGCCCCCGCCGAAAACGAGCAGGGAGACAACAAGCAAGGCAATCGCGCGGCCCATGGTCATGCGGAGAATCCTACCGTTGCCAGCGCTAACGGGGACGGCGGTACGGGCGCGGCGCTGGCGAGGGCTCGGGCGACCGGCCAAGGCGGTGGTGCGGGGCGAGGATGACCAGGATGGTCCCCGCATGCGGGTCTGCTACACGGGCGACGATCCTGGGGTGGGCAGCCTGGAGCGCATCGAGCGACTGGTCCGAGGTCACCACGGTGGGCAGCCCGGCCACGTGGCGGTAGTTGACCACCTGGTAGAGCTTTTCCTGCGCCCACTGCGTGGTTGCCTGGGCCCCGAGGTCGTCGAGGATGAGCAGGTCAGCGTTCCGGACCCGGTCGAAGAGTTCGTCGTAGGGGGCTTCCTTGCCCGGTGCGAAGGACGCGCGGAGGTAGTCGAGCAAGTCGGGCACGACAGCGAAGAAGACGCCCATGCCGTTCGCGAGGGCCCGGTTGGCGATGGCGCAGGCAAGGTGGGTTTTGCCGCAGCCGTTGGCCCCCTGGAGCGTGAGCCAGCCGCTGGGATCCTCGGCGAACGCCATCGATGCGCGGAAAGCGGCCTCGATCGACTCCCGCTCCTCGGCGCGGAGGCCCGGGGCGCGCAGGTCGAAGTTGCGGAACTGGAGTTCGGCCAACCGCTCGCGGGTCATGCCGCCGACCTGCGAGTAGCCGCCTTTCCCCGCGCCGTCGAGCACAAGTACGCGGGAGAGGGCTTCGTCGCAGAGACGCGTTGCCAGGCGCTCGTCGAGCTGCTGCGGCCGGGTAGTGGTGGTGAAAACGGTGGGGAAGCCCACGTTAAAGCGGTGGTTCACGACCTGGAGGAGCTTCTCCTTCGCCCAGGGCGTGCCGGACCCGGAGTCGATGTCGTCGAGCACGAGCAGGGGGGCGTTGCGGACCTGGTCGAAGAGCTGGTCGAACCCGAGGTCCTCATCGCCGGCTTCGTAACTAGCCCGCAGGGCATCGAGCAAGTCGGGTACAACCATGAAGAGGACGGGCTGGCCGAGTGCGATGCGCTCGTTGGCGAGGGCGGCGGCGAGGTGGGTCTTGCCGCTTCCGGAGCTGCCGGTGAGCACGAGCCAGCCTTCGGGGTTCGCGGCGTAGTCGCGGGCGGCAGCGTAGGCGCGCTGGAACCAGTCGCTCTCACCGGTACGGCCCGTTGGCACGAGCGTTTCAAACGTGAAGCGGCGGAGGGCGCCGATGTTGCTGATGCGTTCGAGGCGGCCCTTGCGGACGGTCTCTTCCTCGGAGAGGACGCAGTCGCAGGGCTCGGCTTTGCCGAACCGCGGGTGGTCGACCGGGTAGGAGCGGCGGACGAAGCCGGCGCCGCCGCAAATCGGGCAGACGGACTCGGGCTCGTCAACGATAGCGGACGACGTGGCCGAGGTTTCCACCGAGGTAGCGGCGTTTTTGGTCTTCGAAAGAATCTCGTCCAGCCGTTTCATTCGGGCGTCCCTCCTCGGCCCAGTTGCGCAGGATGCGCTCGATGTAGCGCCAGTTGCGGATGTTGAGTTCGGCCGCCTCGCGGAAGGCGTCCTCGATCCACTCAGGCGGATAGGTCTCCTCGGCATCCACGAGCCTGTCCCCAATCATCGGGGTAATCGTGCCGATGTGCTCTTCGTAAAGCCGGAAGATACCCGGGCGCTCCTCGCGGAGTTGGAGGGGGCGCGCCGCGGTGTCCGGACGGATGCGGAGTTCGCCGGCGCGGGCCCGGGCAACAGCCCGGCGGGACCCGGGGTTGTTCAGGAAGTACACCGCCTCAAATGCGGGGCCGCCGGTGAGTTCGAGCCCGAGTAACGCCCGGAGTTCGACACACCGGAGCAGGCCCCCATCGAGCCCTTCGCGGCCACCGCCAATGGCGTCGAAGCTTTCGCGGGCGGCGGGCTGGCTCCAGATGTCGGCGGCGGAAACGCAGCGAGCGTCGCCGCGCTGTTCCTGGGCCAGCCGGGCGACCCAGAGGAACGCCAGGAGCGCCCCGGGCGAATCGAGGCGCGGGAGCACGGCCGCGAAGAAGAGGTTCGGGATGGCGGTCGCCTTGCCGATCCCCGGAAACCCGGTGAAGCCGTCGTCAGTCGCGGATGTCATCGGTACGGAGCACCCAGTCTTCGAACTTGGCGAGGCGTTCCCGGAAGCGGAGCTCCACGGTCCCGGTGGGGCCATTGCGGTGCTTGGCGACCTGCACCTGGGCGACTCCCTTCGGATAGGCGCTCTCCGGGAGGTCGGGGTGTTGCTGGGCCCACTGCTCGGGGGTGGTGTACAGCTCTTCGCGGCTGAGGAAGATGACGATGTCGGCGTCCTGCTCGATGGAGCCGGAATCGCGGAGGTCCGAGAGCATGGGCGTCCGCGGGTGGCGGTTTTCGATGGCACGGGAGAGCTGGGCCAGGGCGACGATGGGGACATCGAGTTCGCGGGCGAGGCCCTTGAGCGTGCGCGAGATGTAGCTGATCTCCTGGACGCGGTTTTCGCGGCTGCCGCCGCCCTCGCCCTGCATGAGCTGGAGGTAGTCGATCACGATCAGGTCGAGCTGCTTCGATTCCCCGGCGAGCCGGCGCGCCTTCGCCCGGAGTTCGGCCGCGGTCAACATCGGTGAGTCGTCGAACCAGATGTTCGCCTCCGAGAGGCGTGCGGCCGCGGCGACGACGCGGCGCTCTTCGATCTCGGTGTTCTGGCCGAGTCGGAGGCGGCTGCTATCGACGCCGGATTCGGCTGAAAGCAGGCGGATCGCCAGCTGCTCCGAAGACATCTCGAGCGAAAAGACCGCCACATGGGCCTTTTGCATGATGGCCGCGTTCCGGGCGATGCCGAGGGCGAAGCTCGACTTCCCGACGCTGGGGCGAGCGCCAACGATGACCAGGTCGGAGCGCTTGAGGCCGGTCAGGAGCGTATCGAGGTCCGTGAAGCCAGTGCGGATGGCGGAGAGCTCGATGCGTTCGATCTCGTCCGGGTCCTGGTCCAGGTAGGCATCGAGGAGCTGGCGGATGTGGACGAAGTCGCGGAAGTTCTCGCCGCCACGGAGGCGCTGGATAAGATCCTCGGCCCGGGAGAAGACGTTCTCGATCTCGGCGGGGGCTTCGTACGCCATCTGCATGATGCCGGTTGCCGCGTGGATGAGGCCCCGGTAGGTCGCATCGCGCTTGACGATGCGGGCGTAGAACTCGACGCCGAGAGAGGTCGGGAGGCGGCGGATGACATCGGAAAGGTAGGTTTGGCCGCCGGCCTCTTCGAGCAGGTCGCGGGTGGCGAGTTCGTGCGCGACGGTGATCTGGTTGACCACCTCGTCGCGGTTCCAGAGGGACACGCAGGCGTCGTAGATCCAGCCGTTCTTCTCGCGGAAGAAGTCATGGGCCTTGAGGATGCCGACGACGGCGAGCATGGACTGCGGGTCGACCATGAGCGACGCGATGACGGCCTCTTCGGCCTCGATATCGTGCGGGGGCAGGCGTTCGAGTTGAGCGAGGGTCATTCGGAAAGGAGGAGACCGGGGGCAGGCAACGCGACGGTGCGTGGCATCGAGACGGACCGGTCCCTGTCGTCCTCCTTTCGCGAGTTATTCGGCGGTTTCGGTTTCGGCTTCGGGCTCGTCCGGGGCGGGAGCGGTGCCGGCCGCTTTTGCCTCGGCTTCGGCGCGGTACTTCGCCTCGGCGGCTGCCTTCGCTTCGGCATCTTCCTGGGCGGCACGCTCAGCCATCAGCTTCTCGACGATGGGCTTGGAGGCCTCGTCGGGGACCACGTCGACCGTGACTTCGGCGGTCACGTTGCGGGTGAACTTGATAGTAACGGGGCGGGGGCCGATGTCGCGGATGGGTTCGGCGAGGAGGACGATGTGGGGGTCGACCTCGATGCCGGCTTTCACGGTGAGGGCCTCGGCGATATCGCGGTTGGTGATGGAACCGAAGAGGCGGCCGGTTTCGCCGACGCGCGCTTCAAGGGTGACGGTGTAGCCGTCGAGCTTCGTGGAAACGCCGCGGGCCTCGCCGTCGAGCTTCTCCTGGCGGCGGACTTCCTTCTGGGCGAGGGAATTGGCGCGCTGGAGGTTGTCCTTGGTCGCGGCGCCTGCGACGCCGCGGGGCAGGAGGAAGTTGCGGGCGAAGCCGTTCTTGACTTCCTTCACTTCACCGACCTGCGCGGTGCCTTCCACGTCTTCGAAAAAGACGACTTTCATACTGACTCCAGGGTTCGGGATGGCCGGGCCGGGACTCGGCGGGGTGAGGGGCCCGCCCGGTGCAATCCCGGGGGCACCGTAGACCAATCAGGATAGCCGAACCATTGGTTATCGTCTTGTCGCGGGAACCTTGATGCGAGATTCACGGAGGTCACGGGTTATGGATAGCG
>JAHDWR010000134.1 GCA_023382755.1 Dehalococcoidia bacterium | reverse complement strand
TTCGATTAACCGTCCGGTAAGGTGCTTTCGGAATCGCTTAAGGTCAACAATCCTTAACAGCGTGCGTACTGGGATTCACATGCTTGTAATCCCGGACACCTCCTCATGGGTCGCGTTCGCCGGTGCAGCCAGCGGGGCCGCGGGGCGCCAGGTCCCTTCAACGGATACGCCATCGGCCCAGCTATGGATGTCTCCGTTAATCGCATAACAGGCGGCCCGGCATGCCGGTATCGAAACCCGCGCGACTATAAACCGGCCCACGCCGGCGTGCCAATAGGGGGCCCCTGGCCTATGCTCGGCTCGAAGCCTTCAAGGCTCCCCCCAATCCGAGGAGTGACGCTGCATGGCGCGGGTCCTGGCAATCGTGAACGTCCTTGGCACCGACCAGAAGGGCGTTGTCGCGCGCATTAGCACCTACCTCGCTGAACGCGACATCAACATCGAGGACATCGAGCAGCGGGTGGTGCGCGGCCAGTTCCTTATGGACATGCTCGTCGACATCACCGAGGCGTCGGTTTCGCTGGACGAGCTGATCACCGGCCTTCTCGCCATCGGCCGGGACATCGGCATGGACATCCGCGTCACGCTCCATAACGAGCGAGAGCGGAAACGCGTGGCCGTGCTCGTGAGCAAGGAAGGCCATTGCCTCGACCAGCTCCTCGCCGATGCGCGTTCGGGCGACCTCCACGGCGAAGTCGCGTGCGTGCTCTCGAATCACGAAGCGTTGCGCCCGTTGGCCGAAGCGGCCGGGCTCCCGTTCGAGTGGTTTCCGAGCGACGACAAGGCGGCCCACGAAGCGTTCCTGCTCGAGAAGCTCGATGCCTACCGCGCCGACCTGGTGGTGCTGGCGCGCTACATGCAGATCCTCACGCCGGCCGTGGTGTCGCCGTACGCGGGGCGGATCATCAACATCCATCCCTCGTTGCTGCCGTACTTTCCCGGGGCGAACCCCTACCGGCGCGCGTGGGAGGACGGGGTGCGCGTGACCGGATGCACGGCGCACTTCGTGACCGAGGACCTGGATGCCGGGCCGATCATTCTCCAGGATGTATTCCACATCGATGTCGGAGTAGATACGGTGGAGGATGTGCGGCGCAAGGGCCGCCTCCTCGAAGGTGTGGTCCTGAGCAGGGCCGTCCAGCTCTACCTCAACAACGAGGTGGTCGTCATCAACGGCAAGGTGGTGTTCAAGCCCGGGATGAAGACTCTGCTGCGCGACTTTGGCGGATAGCCATTGGCCCGTCGGTCCCTGTCGGTTCGGCCAGGCGCCATGCCATGCGGACGCCCGCGATGCGGCCCCGGTAGACATCCACGACGTGTTCGGGGCACGCGTGCACGATGACATGAGACTCGTCGCCGACCTCGCCGACACGGTCGAGTTGGAGATCGAGCAACACCCGCGCTGAGGTGATGAGGCCGACCGTGCCAGTGGCCTGGCGCAGCGGGACCTCGAGGTGCATGCAGATGGCGCAGAAAGACATGGGGAGGCACCTTCCTGGGAGCACCGCGAGACTACCACCCGCTCCGTCAATAATGTTTGTGCGACCGTGAAAGTAGCGGGCCGCGGGAGCCCCTCAGTCCGCGGTCGACCCAAGAAGCCGCCGGGTCCGGCGGTGGCGCCAGGCGAACAGGGCGATGAGCCCCGGCCTGAGCAGATAGAACTCGAGGAATGCGCCCGCGGGTGTTGGAAGCAGGCGAAACGAGACCACATCGGTTAGCCGGCTGCCCCTCCCTTCCGCGGCAACGCGGTGCTGGTGGCGCCAGCGCAGGAAGGGGCCCGACTCCTGGGTGTCCTCGATCAGCCTGTCCGGGACGAGCCGGGTAATGCGCGCGTGCCAGGTGCGGGACAGCGGTCCCGGACCCACCCGGAAGACCTGGAGGTCCCCCGGCGCCGTCGGCTTCGGGCTGCTCACCAGGACAAACGGCGGCCAGGGCGGAGAGATACGGGCCAGGTTTCCGGCATCCAGGTGAAACGCGAAGAGCTCCTCGGCGCTCACGTCGAACCAGGATGACTTGACCACGAGCGTCATGGCGCCCCCTGCAGCGGACCAGCCTGCCCGCCCGCGACGGGCAGGGCGTTGTAGGCCACCATACCAGCCGCACAGGGGAAGGGCGGTACCGTGTCTTCGTGCCCGGCACCTTCGACGGAAGTAGGCCCTGGCAGGCCGTCCGGGGCCAGTGGAGGACAGCATGGAAGTGGTTGTTGCCGGCGGGACCGGCCTTCTCGGCCGCGAGATCACCCGGGCGTTGCTTGGCGCGGGTCACCAGGTGACGGTCGCGTCGCGTTCGAAGCCAGAGAAGGACCCCATCGACTCGCGAGCGCGGTGGGTGCGAGGCGACGTCACTGAACCGGGAGGCCTCGTGGAAGCGCTCGCGGGAGCCGGTGCCGTTGTGGATGCCGTGCAGTTCCCGAACTCGCCGATGGAGAACCCCCGGAAGGGGTTCACGTTCGAGCGCATCGACCTCCAGGGTACGCGGAACCTGGTGGATGCCGCCCGGACTGCCGGCGTCGGCTACTTCATCGGGCTGAGCGGCGTCGGGGCGGCCGAAGGGGCTGAGTACCCCTGGCTGCGCTACAAATGGCAGGAGGAGCAGCACATCATCGCCAGCGGCCTGCCCTACACCATCTTCCGTCCGAGCTGGATCTACGGGGAGCGCGACGTTGCCCTGAACCGATTCCTCGGCTTCGCGAAGTTTCTCCCGTTTGTCCCGGTGGTCGGGGACGGCAAGACGCGGATCAACCCCCTGTATGTCGGTGACCTCGGAGCGCACGTGGCCGCCACGCTGGGCAACGATGCCGCGAAGGACGGCATCTTCGAACTGGGGGGGCCGGACATCATGACCATGGACGACGTAATCCGCACGGCGCTCAGGGTGGCCGGCAAGCGGCGGTTCCTACTGCACAGTCCCCGGCCGCTGATGAAGCTCGCCGCGGGGGTCATCCAGTTCGCGCCGGGGCGCCCGCTGACACCGGGCGGGGTGGACTTTATTACAATGGACGGTGTTGCCGACACCAGTGCGTTGACTGCCACGTTCGGATTACCGCTGACTCCCTTGGAGCAAGGGCTGGCGGCGTATCTCACGAAGTCCTGAGCTAACCTATGCCGGCATCTATACCTTCAATGGGTCGCTTGCATAGGTGGGGCCGCGATCGCGTAGAATCAGCCCCGGCGGCTTGCGGGGGCCGCTGTCGAGAGAGACAACATCCGCCGGACATGTCCATGCGCGCTGATACTTCCGACGTCGCGTTCAGGCTGCTTCTAGCCCTCGGAGAACTCTGGGATGGACTCGATAGAGCGGGCGTCGAGCCATCGTCCAAAGGCCTGAACCTGACTCAGGAATACCTGGGCGGGTACACGCGCTTCTCGGCCGGGCCCGGGTCGCATGCGCGCCTGGTGGTCGAGTGGAACGAGTCGTCCCGGCACCTGCGCGTGTTGCGCTGCGAGCCGTGGCCCGGCGCGGAAGCCACGATCTCTGCCACGGTCGCCCACGTGCGGGCCGAGGCGAGGGTGCGGGGGATCATTGATATCGTCGACCGCACGCTGGTCAGTGCCTGCCAGGAGCCGTCGGCTCCTTGCCGCCGGACCGTGCTGTCCACGGCGATGACGCCGCCCTCCCAGCCGGTGGCGGTACGCCGGGCGTAGCAGCGCACCGCCGCATAGGGGTAGCATGGCCGCAATGGCGCGGCCACTCCCACCCGGATTTCCCCTTCGTTCGCACCTGTTGCCCCGGATCCACGAAGAGCAAGGCCGGGCGGGCTGGCTCACGCCGGAATTTGCCACGGAGCTTGCCCGCGACCTGAGGCTCCCGGTGGCGGAGGTCTGGGAGGCCGCGACATCTTTCGCGGACTTCCGGTTCGAGCCGCCAGCCGCGGAAGCGACTGTCTGTGCGGGGCTGAGCTGCCGGCTCGCCGGCGACGTATCGACAGAAATCCAGGCTGGCTCGGCTTGCCTCTTTCGCTGCTACGACGCCCCGGCGAGCGGGCCCGAGCGGCCATTCCCGGCGGCCGCGGTACGGCGAGCGGGCCCGCTCCTGGCCCCCGGCACCGCCACCCCCGAGGGGCTTGCCACCGCGCAACGGCTCGGCCGGGAAGCTGCTCTTGGCGTGGTCCTGGAGTCGGGCCTGCGGGGGCGCGGCGGCGCGTACTTTCCGGCCGGCGTGAAGTGGAAGGCCGCTCTCGATGAAGGCCGCCCGATCGCGCTCGTGGTGAATGCCGAAGAGGGTGAGCCGGGCGTCTTCAAGGACCGCGCCTTGCTTTCGGTCGCGCCGCGCCGTGTCGCCGAGGGCATTGCCATCGCGGCGTTCGTCCTGCAGCCGGCCCTGATTGTGGTCTTCGCGAATGGCCACGCGACGCCGGGAGTCGACTCGCTCACAGCCGCCCTCGACGCGGTCGCGCCATCGCTCACCGTTGCCACGTTCCGCGGGGGCGGAGGGTACGTGCTCGGCGAAGAGAGCGCGCTGCTGAATGCCATTGAGGGCCGGCGCCCCGTGCCCCGGACCAGGCCGCCCCTTCCAGTCCAGTCGGGGCTGTTCGGCATGCCCACGGTCGTGAACAACGTCGAGACGTTCGCGAACCTCCCGGTGCTGTTCGGCGACATCCAAGGCTACCGGAAACGGGGCACCGCCGAGACGCCGGGGACAAGGGTCATGAGCGTCAGCGGACGCGTGGAGCGCCCGGGTGTCTACGAAACCGAGGTTGGCACGCCGCTACGCGCCCTGCTCGAAAGCGCCGGGCCAACCTGCGCGGGAGAGATAGCGGTGCTCGCCGGTGGGCCATCGGGTGGATTCCTTTCGGCCGCGAACCTCGATGTGCCGCTCCAACCGGGATTGCTCCACCCGACCGGGGCGATGCTCGGTGCCGGGGGGCTGGTGGTGCTCGATGCGCCGAACGACATCCGCGCGGCGGCGCTGGCGATGGCCCGATTCAACGCGGATGAGTCGTGCGGAAAGTGCACCCCCTGCCGGGAGGGCACGCCCCGCCTCCATGATCTGCTCGCGGCCGGGGACCTCGCGGCCCTCGACGGCTTGGCCGAGGTGGTCCAGTTCGGGTCGCTGTGCGGGCTGGGCCAGATGGCGCCCGGCCCGGTGCGCTCGGCCGTGCACTTCTGGCCCGGGGTGTTCGCGTGAGGCTCAATGGCCAGACAGTCGAAGGATCGGGCTCGCTGCTCGACACGATCCTGGCTGCCGGGATCGCGCTGCCCCACCTGTGCAAGGACGACAACCTCCCCGTCATCGGCGCGTGCCGGACATGCCTGGTCGAGGCCGACGGCCGGATCGTGGCCGCATGCTCGACTCCGGCGGCGGGTGTCCAGGAGTGTGCAACCGATTCGGAGCGTGCCGTGCGCATCCGGCGGGGGGTACTGGAGTTGACCGCGGCCATGCAGTCGGGGGCCCCGGGTGCGCCGGGGGGGCCGCGCTCGGCGGAGAGCCTGGAGGCCTATGCGAGCCATGCCCCACGGCCGGGCCAACACGCCATCCAGACGGGCACGCACGCCGACCCCTCGAACGCGTTCTTTTCGTTCCACGAAGATGCCTGCATCCTCTGCGCGCGGTGCGTCACGGCCTGCCAGGATTTGCAGCACATCGGGGCAATCGGCATTGCGGGGCGCGGCGCTACCGCGCGTGTCACGCCGGGCGCCGGGGTGAGCTTCCGCGAATCAATCTGCACCAGCTGTGGCTCGTGCGTGGCCGCCTGCCCGACATCCGCGCTCAGGCCGAAGAGGTGATGAGATGACCCGAGCTGTTTCGAGCACGTGTCCGTATTGTGGCGTCGGCTGCGGCATCGTCTTGAACGTCGACGAAGACGACCGCATTCGCTGGGTCGACGACGACCCGGAGAATCTCTCGAGTACCGGGATGCTGTGCGTGAAGGGCCGGTTCGGGACGACCTTCGTGAACCATCCCGACCGCATTCGGACGCCGTTGATCAAGCGCAACGGGCGGTTCGAGCCGGCTTCCTGGGACGAGGCGCTGGACCTCGTCGCCAGCCGCCTGCTGGAACACCGCGGGCACTTTGGCAGCTTCGCCAGCGCCAAGGCGACCAACGAAGACGCCTTCGTCCAGCAGAAGTTCGTGCGGCTGGTGATGGGGACCAACAACATCGACCACTGCACGCGCCTCTGCCACTCGCCCAGCGTTGAAGCCATGCTCCAGCAGCTCGGGAGCGGCGCCACCAGCAATTCGTACATCGACTACGAGGAGGCGTCGTGTATTGTCCTCGTGGGGTGCGACCCGGGCTCGAACCACCCAGTCATTGCCTCGCGGATGCGCAGGGCGATCGACACGCGGGGGACGAAGCTCGTGGTTGTGAACCCGCGGCGGATCGAGATGTGCGACCGGGCAGACCTGTTCCTCCAGCCGAAGGCAGGGACGGACGTCGCGCTCTTCAACGGGATGGCGCGGGCGATCCTGGACGAGGGGCTGGCCGATCGGGCATTCGTCGAGGGCCGCACCGAGGGGTTCGATGCCTTCGTTGGAGCGGTGCGCGAGACCACGGTCGAAGACTGCGCCGGCCTCTCCGGGGTACCCGCCGAGGACATCCGCGCCGCGGCACGATTGTTCGCACGTCCCCCGGCCCGGCGAGGCCAGCCGGCGGACCTGCGGCCCGGGAGTTGCCTCGTCTGGGGGATGGGCATCACCCAGCACACGCAGGGTACCGACAACGCTCACTCGCTCCTGAACCTGGCGCTGCTTACGGGCCAGCTCGGGCGGCCAGGGTGCGGCGTCTCGCCGCTGCGCGGCCAGAACAACGTGCAGGGCTGCGGCGACGCCGGCTGTATCCCCGACTCGCTGCCCGGGTATCAGTCGTACGCCGACGCCGTCGTCGGCCCGTTCGAGGAACTCTGGGGGGCCGGGCTGCCGCGCTCTCCCGGGCTCAAGGCCACCGACATGGTCGAGCAAATTGCTACCGGCGCGGTCCGCGCGATGTACATCGTCGGCGAGAACCCGCTCCTCAGCGAACCGAACCTCCACCACGCGACGGACCTCATCAGGTCGCTCGACTTCCTCGTGGTCCAGGACCTCTTTCTGCACGAGACGGCCGAACTCGCCGATGTCGTGCTCCCCGCCTGTTCGTTCGCAGAGAAGGACGGCACGTTCACCAACAGCGAGCGCCGCGTCCAGCGGGTCCGGCAGGCGATTGCCCCGGTCGGCCAGGCGCGGCCGGACTGGGAGATCCTCTGCGACGTGGCCCGGCGGATGGCTCCTGGGGCCGGTGTGGACCCCGCGCAGTTCGCATACGGTTCGGCAAGCGATGTCTTCGACGAGTTCGCGCGCCTGATGCCCCAGGTCCGCGGCATCAGTTACGAGCGGCTGGAGCGCGAGGGCGGCATCCAGTGGCCCTGCCCTTCGCCGGACCACCCGGGCACCCGCTACCTGTATGCCGACTCGTTCCCGCGAGGGCTGGCGCGGTTCGTGCCGGTCCGCCAGCACGCGGTGGCCGAGGAGACTCCCGATGGCGAGTACCCCCTGGTGCTCAACACGGGCCGCATCCTTTATCACTGGCACGGCGGGACGATCACCCGGCGCGTGGCCGGCCTGATGGAGCAGGTCGGTACGGTGCCCGTGGCTGTCCACCCGGCCGATGCGTCGGTGGCAGAGATCGGGGATGGCGACCCGGTTGTCGTCTTCTCGCGGCGCGGACGGATGAGCGGGCGGGCCGTGGTGACCGATGCCGTGCAGCCGGGCAACCTCTTCGTGCCGTTCGTGAAGCTCCAGGACAGCGCCGCGAACTTCCTGACGAACAACGTGTACGACGAGGAATCGCGCATCCCGGAGTACAAGGTGTGCGCCGCCAGGATCGAGAAGAAGCGCGAGCGGAAGGGCGCCTTCCAGAGGTGAAACCGGCGGCACTGCTTGCCCGGCTCGCAGAGGGGCGGTTTAACAATGTTGACTTCAGGGACCTCGTGAACCTCGCGCCGGCTTTGGGGTTCGAACTCGATAGGATCCGTGGGAGCCACCAGATCTACGTGCACAGCCTGTACGCTGCAGGCTGAACCTACAGCCGGATGGGGGCCAGGCGAAGCCGTACCAGGTGCGTCGAGTCTGCGGCGGGGCGCGGAGAACCGATCCCCCCGGCCAGGTACCGGCCCGCTATCTACGGCATCTCCGCGTGACTCACTGCCGCGCGGCCCACTGTTTCGCGTGGTAGGTGATGACAATATCGGCACCGGCGCGGCGGATGCTGGTCAAGGTCTCATCGATGGCCCGCTGCTCGTCGAGCCAGCCGTTCTGGACCGCGGCCATCAGCATGCTGTACTCGCCGCTGACGTTGTAGGCCGCCACGGGGACATCGACCGAGGCGCGCACGTTCGCGAGGACGTCCAGGTACGGCAGGGCGGGCTTCACCATAACCATGTCGGCCCCTTCGGCGATATCGGTCATCACCTCGTCGAGGGCCATACGGCCGTTCGCCGGGTCCATCTGGTAGCCGCGCCGGTCGCCGAACTGCGGCGCGCTGTCCGCGGCTTCGCGGAACGGGCCGTAGAAGGCGCTGGCGAACTTCGCGGCGTACGAGAGGATGGGCGTCTCCGGGAACCCGGCCGCATCCAGCGACTGGCGGATCGCCGAGACGCGCCCGTCCATCATGTCGCTGGGCGCGATGATGTCGCAGCCTGCCTCGGCGAGGGAGACGGCAGTTTCCGCGAGCAACGGCAGCGACGCGTCGTTGTCGACCGAGCCATCGGGCCGGAGCATCCCGCAATGCCCGTGTGAGGTGTACTCGCAGAGACACACATCGCCGACCACGAGCAACTCGGGATTCGCGTCCTTCATGGCGCGGATGGCGGTCTGGACGATGCCGTCGCGGGCATAGGCGCCGCTGCCGCGATCGTCCTTCGCGGCGGGGAGGCCGAACAGGAGCACTGCCGGGACCGCGAGTGAACCGAGATCGCGCGCCTCGGCAGCGAGCGCGTCGATGCCCAGACGGTCTTGCCCGGGCATCGAGCCGATCGGCTGGCGGCCGCTGAGACCGGCCTCGACGAAGATGGGGTAGACGAGGTGGCGAGGCGTCAGCTCGGCCTCGCGGACGAGACCCCGAATGGCCCGGGAACTCCGCAGGCGGCGATGGCGCTTGAAGGCGGATAGTTCCATAAAATCGGAGTCTAGCATTAGTGCCTCTCCCGAGGTCTCAAGGCCGGGGCTGCA
This sequence comes from Dehalococcoidia bacterium, assembly GCA_023382755.1. Lineage (GTDB taxonomy): Bacteria > Chloroflexota > Dehalococcoidia > Tepidiformales > Tepidiformaceae > Amarobacter. The sequence goes on along the minus strand of JAHDWR010000134.1, from coordinate 703 downwards.
GTATCCTGCGGCCATGGAACGCCGCCTCCCCGAACAGTACGCCGGCTGGCAGGAGCATGAGCCGGCGCTCCGGCGCATGACCACTCCCGAACTCGTGGCCGAGATCCAGGATGGCCCACCGGACCGGCGCCTGGCGGCGCTCTCGGTCATCGACCTCGGGGAGGTGGACCTGCGGATCGTCGAGGACTGGATCCGGACGCTCCCGGACGCGGAGGCGAACGAGCTGGCCGGCGCGATTCCGGCCCAACGCCCACATGCGAGCTGCGCCGAGGACGCGCGCTGGATCGAGGTCGCCCGGCTCGGGTATGAGGAGCGCCGCCTTCCCACGTTCCTCGTGATGCTCTTCTCGTCGCTGGAGGCGCTGGAGTCGCGAGGCTGCGCCGAAGCGGCGCAGGAGTGGGAACGGATTGGCGACTGGCTGGGCGATGTGTATGACCGCCTGGTTTCGGCGAATGAAGGCGACGCGCTCGAGGACATCTCGCTGTTCGTGTTCGAGAACTACCTGGCGCGCGAGGCGATCTTCGAGGCGTTCTGCGGGATGATTGTCCGGCATGAAGTCCTCGCCCGAGAGGTGAGCGCGAACCCGTCGCTCTACCTGGCAGACCTGGGCGAGGCGCGCCAACGGCTCGCACTCGAGGAGGCGGCCGCGAACGGCGGCCTCAGCTTCCCGGAGGCGTGGAGCAACCTGCGCGGCTTCTGAGCG
>JAHDWR010000133.1 GCA_023382755.1 Dehalococcoidia bacterium | reverse complement strand
CGGATCTGGGCGCGCATCTTCTCGCTGATTGCGAGGCCGGCCGCGTCATCGGCGGCGCGGTTGATGCGGTAACCGCTGGCAAGCTTTTCGAGCGTCTTCCCCATCTTCAGGCCGGTGCGCGCAAGGTTGCGCTGACCGTTGATGGCGCTCACGTTGGTCATGATGCGGGTCATTGTTGTCTCCCTTTGGGCCGTTGCCTGGCCTGGTGGTGACCCTCCGGTGAGAGTGCCGCTCTCCCGCAGGGTGTCTCTGTGGTGACTATCGGGTGACAACGGTGGAGCTTGAGTGACAAAACGGTGGACGGGGCCAGAATCGGGGGAACTCCCGATGGCCGGAGTTCAGTGGAAGTCCGGCTCGCGCTTCCCCAGGAGCGCGGCGACGCCTTCGCGGAAGTCCGCGGACCTGGTCATCCGGTCGAGGAGCGCCTCCGATTCGGCGACAGCAGAACCGACATCGCGGTGGAGGTCGGTGTAGACCTGGCGGCGTGTCGCCTGCATCGAAGATGGGGCGACTGCGCGCGAAAGCATCTGGGCGTAGGAATAGGCATTGGGCATGAGGTACTCGGCCGGGAAGACCTGGTGCACAAGGCCGAGCGCATGGGCCTCTTCGGCGAGGAACAAGCGGCTGGAAAGCAAGAGCTCCTGGGCGCGGGAGAGGCCGATGAGGCGGGGCAGGAGCCACGAGAGCCCGTATTCGGCGGGGAGGCCCAGCTTGCCGTGGGCGGTGGTGAACTTGGCGCCGGCTGCTGCGAAGCGGACATCGGCGAAGCAGGCCAGGACGAGGCCGACGCCAGCGGCGGGCCCGTTGACCGCCGCGATGACGGGCTTGCTAAGGCCGAAATGGAAGGCAAAGTTGTGGTCGAACTCGGGGCGGACGCCATATCCGGGATTGGCCAGTTCGCCGCGGATGCCCGAGTCGTATCCGCCCTTTTCGACGTGGCCCTCCAGTGCCTGCGAATCGGCGCCCGCGCAGAACCCGCGGCCCGCGCCGGTGACGACGATCGCGCGGATGGCCGGGTCGTCCTCGGCGGCCTGGATGCACCAGCGATATTCGGTATGCATGCGGCCGGTCCAGGCATTGAGACGATGCGGGCGATTGAGGGTGACCGTCGCGACCGGGCCGTCGACGGCGTAGGTGGTGGCCTTGAGTTCCATGCCGCGGATTGTAAACGGGCCCGTGAGGGCCCGCCCCGATAAGATACGACGGTGACCGACCGCAGTGGTGTTCTTCGGGTGGACCAGGAGGCCGCAGCGTGAGCGGTCGGTGCCCCACCGCACAGTACTGGGCGTGGCGAACGGTTACAGCCACCGTGGGGCGGCTACCTCTTCGCGTGAGCTATGGGGCTGCAACGCTGATAGGCACTGCTGGCTATTACCTGTGGCCGCGGGGCCGGCGGGCGATGCTTGCGAACTACCGGGACGTGCTCCGCGATGCGTCTCCGGGCGAGGTGAGGGGGGTCGCGCGCCGGTCACTGGTGAACTACTGCAAATACCTGGTGGATTTCGCGCGATTCCCCGGGCTGCGCCAGGAGTCGATCGTGGACATGGTCGCCGGCGAAGGCGAGTTCGAGGCGCTGGACCGGGTGCTGGCCGCGGGAACGGGCGCGGTCATCGTCTGCATGCACTTCGGGAACTGGGACCTTGGCGCGGGGGCGGCAGCGGCACGGGGCTATCGATTGACGGTGGTAGCCGAGACGTTCGCGGATGCGAGGCTCGATGCCCTGGTGCTGGGCGCGCGCGAGCGGCTGGGGATGCGCGTGGTGAAGATGGAGCGGGCCGGGCCGTCGCTCCTGCGGACCCTGAAGGAGAATGGCCTGGTGGCCTTGCTGATCGACCAGCCGCGCGGGGGCGACGGGGTGCGCGCGCGGTTCTTCGGAGGCGAGATAGAGGTGCCTTCCGGTCCCGCACGGATCGCGCTTCGGACCGGTGCGAAGGTCGTCCCGACCGCCTTCGCGCGGGTGGACCCCCGCAAACCCGGCGTGATCACCCGGTGCGACTTCGGGATCGAATTACCGCGCAGCGGAGACCGCGAGCGCGACGTGCGGGAGCTGACCCAGGCGATCGTGACTGCCCACGAAGAGTTCATCCGGCGGGACCCGGACCAGTGGTACATGTTCCGGCGGATGTTCATGGCGGGCGGCGGAAAGGCAGTCGCGTGATCAACCGTCTCTGGTGGATGCGCGCGATTCACCCCCTGGCAAGCCGATACCCGGGAGCGTTCTACCGGGTGGCAGCGGGGGCGGCCTCCGCCGCGTGGGTCGTCCGGCGCGACCTTCGCCGGAACCTCGTGCGGAACATGCTGCCCATCTGCGACGGCGACCTCCCGCAGGCGAAGCGGGCCGGCAAGCAGGCGATGAAGTACGTCGCTCAGTATTATGTAGACCTGGCTACACTGCCGCGGCGAGACCTTTCGACCTTTGAGACACAGCACCTGGAGGTCTTCCATGCCGAGCGGCTGGACCTTCTGGCGGCGCCGGGGCCGCTGGTGATCGTGAGTGCCCACACGGGAAATGCCGAACTCGCCATCCAGGCGCTGACGTACCGGGGCAGGCCCTTTGTGGCGCTTGTCGAAGCCCTGGAGCCGCGCGAGCTGGCGGAGTACATGCTCAAGCTGCGGTCGGCGGCGGGTGGGACATTCCACGAGGCCACCTTCGGCGGCGTACGGGCGATGATGGCTGCGCTGAAGCAGGGCCAGATCGCGGGGGTTATGGGGGACCGCGACATCCAGGACACCGGGGTCTGCGTGGTGTTCTGCGGGCGGCAGGTGAAGGTGCCACGCGGCCCCTGGGAACTCGCCCGGCGCTTCGACGCGCCTGTGCTCCCGATCTTCTCCGCGCGCAAGCACGGCGATCAGTTTCGCATCGATGTGGGCGAACCTATCCACGTTGGCCGGAGCGGCGACCTGGAGCATGACATCCGGGACGCCGCGGAGCGGTACGTGCGCGTGCTCGAAGCGCAGCTCCGGCGCGATCCCGGACAATGGACCGTGCTCGAAGATTTCTGGAAGGTGCACGCCTGTGGGACGCGCTGACCTCCACCTGCACACGCGCGTCTCGGACGGCCTGGCCACCATCGAGCAAGTGCTGGAGTTCGTGGAGCACCGGACCGACCTCGATGTCATCGCGATAACCGATCATGAGGACGTGACCGGCGGCCTGCGGGCGCAGGAACTCGCGGCAAGACGCGCGTACCGGTTTGAGGTGGTGCCGGGAGCCGAGATAACGACCCGCCACGGTCACCTCCTGGCGCTCTTCGTCGAGCGGGATGTGCCGAGTTTCCGGAGCGTGGAGGCCACGCTGGAACGGATACACGAACAGGACGGCCTGGCGGTTGTGCCGCACCCGCTCAGCTGGCTGACCCGTTCGCTGAGCGAGCGGACCCTGGACCGGATCGGCGAGCGGGACGAGGCCGGGATCACATTCGACGGGCTGGAACTGGCCAACCCGAGCCCGGCCGGGCTGAGGACGCGCCGCCGGGCGCAGCGACTGAACGTGGAGCGCTGGCGCCTCCCGGCCACAGGCGGGTCCGATGCCCACCACGTGGCGCATATCGGCACGGGGTGGACCACGTTCGATGGCGCGACCGCGGAGGACCTGAAGGCCGCGCTCGCAGCCGGGAACACCGGAGGCGAGATCTCGCGGTATCCTCATGCGGCTGAGGTAGGATACGGTCGCATCGCGATGGGGCTGGCCTGGGGCTACACGGCAACGCCGCGCAAGATGCTGCGAGGAAAGTGGAGGTCCGGGTGAGAATCGCGATGGTTTCTCCCTATGACTGGTGCGTTGAAGGCGGCGTGAAGTCGCACATCAAGCACCTGGCGGAGTATTTCCGTGCGTGGGGCCACGAGGTTACGGTGTTCGCGCCGGCTTCGGCGCCAGAGAAGGTGCGCGACCAGGTAGTGGTGATGGGGAAGCCGTGGTCGATGCGGGTAAGCGGTTCGGTCGCGCGCATCACGTTCGCCTGGAAGTCGCCGGAAGTGAAGCGGGTGTTCGAGGAGTACCAGTTCGACATCGTCCACCTGCACGAGCCGCTGATGCCGCTGTTGCCGTACCACTTCCTGCGGTATTCGAAAGCCGCGAACGTGGGGACGTTCCATGCCGCCAAGGAGGGCGGGAACCGCTTTTACGGGTATACGACACCGCTCACACGGCGCTGGTTCCGCAAACTGGATGGCAAGATCGCGGTCTCGCCGGCGGCGGTGAGCCTGGTGAGCCGCTACTTCGCCGGGTACTTCAACATCATCCCGAACGGGATCGACTACGAGCATTTCGCGGCGCCGTGCGAGCCCATGGAAGAGTTCATGGACGGCAAACACAACATCCTCTTCGTCGGGCGGCCGGAGAAGCGGAAGGGGCTGAAGTACCTGCTGCGGGCGTATCTGCGAATCCGCGAGCAGATCCCGAACACGCGGCTCATCGTGGTGGGGGCGGGCGACTTCTCCCGCTACCAGCGGCTATTCGCGCGGTTCGAGGATGTGGTGTTCCGGCCGAACGTGCCCTATGCGGACCTGCCACGCTACTACCGGACCGCGACGGTGTTCTGCTGCCCGAACACGGGAAACGAGAGCCAGGGGTATGTATTGCTCGAAGCGCTGGCAGCCGGCGCCGCAGTCGTGGCGAGCAACATCGAGGGATTTGCGGGGGTGATGACCCACGAGGAGGAAGGGCTCCTGGTGAAGCCGCGCGACGCGGCATCGATCGCGGCTGCCATCGGCCGGCTGATCAAGAACCCGAAGCTCCGCAAGCAGCTCAGCACAAAAGGGACGGCCCTGGCGCAACACTACAGCTGGGATAACGTGGCGCACCGGGTGCTCTCCTACTACGAGCGTCTCCTCTACGAGCACCAGCAAGTGGCCGAGACCCGGGCAAGGCGCCGCCCGGTGCTGGCCGGGGAGCGCTAGGGCGTGCCCGTAAGTTTGTTGCCGACACGGCTGCCGAAGGGCATCCAGGATGGGATCGGCCGCTCCGTCGGCGGGCTGGGAATTACCCCCAACATGATCTCGCTGTTCGGGTTTGGCGGGAACATGGCTGCCGCCTGGCTCATCGCCCGGGACGAACTGCTGTGGGCGGGCCTGGTCTACGTGTTTTTCTCGGCTCTCGACCTGGTGGACGGGGCGGTTGCCAGGGCGACCGGGCTGGCGAGCCCGTTCGGAGGCGTATTCGATGCAGTGCTGGACCGTGCCAGCGAGGCGATCGTACTGGCGGCATGCGCGTGGTACTTCGCAGAGCGTGGTGAGCAAGTCCAGGTGGGGATGACCTTCGCGGCGATCTTCGGAAGCATCGCGGTGAGCTACATGCGGGCGCGGGCCGAAGTGGTCGGGCTCTCGATGCGCGAGGGATTGTTCCGGCGGCAGGAGCGGGTGGCCCTGCTGACCATCGGCCTGCTGTTCAACGGGCTGACGGTGATCGTCGGGCTGCTCGCCGCGCTCGCGAACATCACCGCGCTGCAGCGATTCTGGATGCTGCGGAGCGGGCTGCGGGATTAGCCCCCGAAGGGGCCATCGTCCTGGCGCGGGCGCCAGTCTTCATCGCGGGGCGGGGGCGGCGCGGTGCGCCGGGCGGCCTCCAGGCGCGAATTGGCCGCCATCAGCGCGATCAGGTAGGCGAACACGGCAGCGAGCGCGAACAGCAGGGCGACACCGGCAATGACGAAGGTGCCTCGGCCAAGGCTCCGGTCGTCACCCTTCCCGGCATTGACCTGGCCCGCTGGCGCGGTTGTGGGGACGGCCGTCGGCTGTGACTGCTGGGCGGGCCGGGTTGGCGCCGCGGTTGGCTGGGCGGCAGGGCCCAGGTTCACCGAGGCACGGAACTCCGTCTCGAATGCGGCCAGGTCACTGAAGCCGTAGACGCGGCTGAGGGCGTCGTCGAAGCGGGCTCCGCGCTTGATGGTGGCCATGAACTCACCAAACTTCTGTTCGCCATCCTTCTCGATGAGGTACTTCACCATGAAGTAGCTCTGGCCATAGAAGACGCCGACCTGGCTGGCGGTGGTCGCGGGGTTGCCCATCTGGTTGAACGGGATGAGGCGATTGGAGCGCACGGACGCTTCGAAGGCGGCCTCGTAGTCTCCCGGCGAGGACTGCGCATAGACCGCGGCGCCCTCATCGAGCCACGAAGGGAGCTTGCCGAGAGCGCCCTCGCCCGCCGTCTCATTCAGGATGTGGCCGAGTTCGTGGCGGAGCGTGTCGGTACGATCGGTCGAACCGCAGGCGATCGGAATCAGGAGGAGGATATCGTTGGTGACCTTGGTGCCGCAGGTGGTCACGGCTGCGTCGAAGCTGCCGCCCGTGCCGGGGCGGGCGAGGTCGCTCTCCTGCTCGTTGGCGAAGAGGATGACTTTCACCGGGAGCGTCGTCAGCGTGACGTTGTACAGGCCCTTGCCGATCCGCTCGTAGGTATCCTCGCCCGCCTTGAGGTAGGCATTGGCGAGGGTCGCGCGGTCGCCATGGTAGTAGACCGTCATGAAGTCGTTGGAGACCGACTGCCAGTCCTTATCGGGCGGGAGGTAGAAGAACTGCTGGTCCGGGCTGGTATAAACGTCGCCGGCGGCAGTCTCGATCTTCCAGCGGAAGGTGAATTCGGAGCCCACCGGGATGTACGCCTGGCCGGAATTGACCTGGAGCTCGACCGTGGTGGAGAGGTTGCGGGCGGGCGTGAGTTCCGTGGGCTTGCCGAGGGCACTCGTGCCGCGCCCCTTGATCGAGTACTCGAGGGTGACGTCGGTGATGTCGGAATCGGCGCGGGCAGTGAGTTTGAACGTGAGCGTCTTCGGGTAGCCGTTTTCAACCGTGGACGACTCGACCACGGTTTGGGCGCTGGCGTGACTCGCGAAGGGCGCGATGGACAAGACGGCAACGAATGCGGCGAAGAGGGGGACGGCCAAGTTGCGGATCATGCCTCGTCTTCACCCACGCGCGACTTGAGGTACGCCGCGATGAAGTCATCGATTTCGCCATCGAGGACAGCGGTGGTATCGCTGGTCTCGTAGCCGGTGCGGACGTCCTTGACCATCTTATAGGGGTGGAGGACGTAGTTCCGGATCTGGCTGCCGAAAGAGACATCCATGTGCTGGCCCTTTAACCGCGCCTTTTCCTCTTCCTGGCGGTTGAGTTCGATCTCGAGCAGGCGGGCTTCGAGGACCTTCATCGCGCTGTCGCGGTTGCGCCCCTGGGAGCGCTCGTTCTGACAGGTGACGACGATGCCGCTGGGGATATGCGTGATGCGGACGGCGGTCGAGTTCTTCTGGACGTTCTGGCCTCCAGCGCCGCTGGACCGGAAAACGTCGATCCGGATGTCGTCCGGGTTTACTTCGATCTCACCGACCTGGTCGACCTCGGGCATGACCTCCACCTTGGCGAAGCTTGTCTGGCGCGTGGCCGCGGCGTTGAACGGCGACTGGCGGACGAGACGGTGCACGCCGCGCTCGCTCTGGAGGTAGCCGAAGGCGTAGGGGCCGGTGATCTCGACAGTTGCGCTCTTGATGCCGGCCTCCTCGCCCTGAGTCATGTCGAGGATGTCGGTGGAGTAGCCGTGGCGCTCGGCCCAGCGGAGGTACATGCGGAGGAGCATGTCGGCCCAGTCCTGGGAGTCGGTGCCGCCGGCGCCGGCGTGGACTGCAAGGATGGCGCTGCGCTGGTCATAGGGGCCGGAAAGCTGGAGCCGGAACTCGAGAGCTTCGAGTTGCTTTTCGGCGGCGGCGATGTCGCCTGCAGCGGACTCCTCGGCGGACTCGTCGCCTTCTGCCATGGCGAGTTCGATGAGCTCGGCCGCATCCTGGACACGGCGGTGCAGGCCGCGCCAGGTTTCCACCCGGTCGCGGACGGCGGCGAGTTCCTGCATCTTCGTGCGGGCGGCTTCGGCGTCGTCCCAGAAGCCGGGAGCGGCGGACTGGTCTTCTAGCTGAGCGAGGCGTGCTTCATCGTTGGCGAGGTCAAAGTCGCACCATGAAGTCAGAGATGCGGCGGGAAAGCTCGTTGGCGCAAGCGAGGAGATCACTCATGGGGCAATCGTCTCACGGGAAGGGGCGAAATGCGAGAAACCAGGTGTCGCGAGTGAGTTTGACATGCACATGCATGCATGCATGATGGACTGATGAGGACGACTATCGAGATCAGCGACGACACCCTGCGGAAGCTGCGGGAGCTCGCGGCCAGGCGAGGGGAGAAGGGCTATTCGCGCATCATCGAGGAGGCGCTTGCGGCTTACTTTGGTGGCAGCCTGGGAGGGCCGGCAGACCGCCGCACGCGCGAGGAGCGACTCCTCGCCCTCGAAGGCAGCATCTCTGACGAGGAAGCCGAGGAGATGAAAGAGAGGATCCGGGAATCGAGGAGACAATGGCGGACGCCCTGATCGATTCGGATGTGCTCATCGACGTTCTCAAGGCTTCTGGCCACATGGCTGCCTGGCTCGCCGAGTATGCGGAAGGGCACGCGTTGATCACATCGGCAGTCAACGTGTTTGAGATCGCCCGAGGGCTGAACTCAGAGCGCGCTCTCGAGGCCGGCATGGCGCTCCTCCAGGAGTTCACCATCCTGCCGCTGGACTCGCCTGCAGCACTCGAAGCCGCGTCCATCGATGTGGAGTTGCGGCGATCTGGAACGCCGCTGGATGCTGGCGACTTGCTGATTGCCGGTATCGCTCGATTCAACAATCTCGCGCTCATCACGCGGAATGTCCGGCACTTCCGGCGCATCGACGGACTTGCACTCCTGGACCCTGCCGTCACCTGACCGAGCGCTCGGCGGCCTTCACCGTGTTCACCAGGAGCATCGCCACCGTCATCGGGCCGACCCCGCCTGTATACGGGGTCACCCAGGAGGCGACCTCACGGACATCCATCGAGGCGTCGCCCACGAGGCGGTAGCCGCTGGGACGGTTGGGAGCATCGACGCGGTTCACGCCGACATCGATAACCACGGCGCCGGGCCGGATCATCTCCTTCGTCAGGGTGTTGGCGCGGCCGGCGGCCATGACGACGATGTCGGCCTGGCGGGTGTGGACGGCGATATCGGGGGTGGCGGTGTGGCAGATGGTGACCGTCGCGTTGCCACCCTTCGCCTTGTTGGAAAGCAGGACCGCGAGCGGCCTCCCGACCAGCGTGCTCCTGCCGACCACGACGACGTGCTTGCCCGAGGGGTCGTTGCCCGTGCGCAGAAGCAACTCAACGACGCCGTTGGGGGTGCAGGGGATGGCGCCGTTGAGTTCCCCGCGGAGGAGGCGGCCGAGGTTGTTCGGGTGGAGGCCGTCGGCATCCTTCGCGGGGCGCATGGCGTCGATCACCGCGAGCTCATCGATGTGCTTGGGGAGGGGGAGTTGGGGGAGGATGGCGTGGAAGCGGGCGTCCCCATTGATGCGGTTGACCAACGCCACCAGTTCGTCCTGGGTGGTGGACTCCGGGAGGCGGAAGGTCTCAGAAAAGATGCCGGCCTCGGCGCAGGCGGCGGTCTTCATGGCGACGTAGCTGATGGAGCCGGCGTTATCGCCAACGATGATGGCGGCGAGCCCTGGAGTGACGCCCTTCGCCTTCAGCGCGGCGGTGTCCCGGGCGACTTCGGCCCGGATTTCGGAAGCGATAGCGGTCCCATCGATGAGCTGTGCGGCCATGAGAGGAGGATAAGAGGAAAGAGGAAAGAGGAAAGAGGAAAGCGACGGCGGCGAGCGGGGACTCTGGCGCGCGAAGCCGGGTGGTCGCGTAGGATCGAGCGTCTATGGCGACCAAGTTTGCCCATGGCATCGACATTGTGGAGATCGACCGCGTGGCCGACGTGATCGCGCGGCATGGGGAGCGGTTTCTGAACCGCGTGTACACGCCGGACGAGATTGCCCACTGCCGCGGCCGGATTCCCGAGCTGGCAGCCCGGTTCGCCGCCAAGGAGGCCG